>SSTB01000190.1 GCA_009469665.1 Azonexaceae bacterium
GCAACCTTGTGGTCACACTCCATTCTCAGCTATCGCAGCTTGCGCGACGACCTCGAGCGCGTCCTGGGCAATCAGCAGGTTCAGTCGGCTGCCATCGTTGCCAACGAAATCGACCAGGGGCTCAAGCATCGCCTGAGCACCCTGGAGACCATTGCCAGCGGCATCCCCGCCGAGCGGCTGTCGAATCGGCAAGAGCTGCAGACTCTGCTGGAAAGCCGGCCGATCTTGCGGGAACTGTTCAACGACGGCGTCCGCATCGTCGGACCAGATGGCCTGCCGCTGGCTTCGCTGCCCCCTACCCCAGAGCGCATGGCGCCGCTTGACCCGGAGGAGGCCACCCTCGTTGCAGCGCTGCGCGAGGGCCGCAGCTCCGTCGGCCGCCCCGCCATCGGCAAGGGGAGCGACGCCCCCACTCTGGGAATGGCGGCGCCGATTCGCGATGGCTCAGGCGGCATCGTCGCCGCCATCACGGGCAGCACCCGTCTCGGGCAAGCCAGCTTTCTCGACCGCATGATCGCCAGGCGCAGCGACTCCCAGATCGGCTTCCTGGTCATATCACCCCAAGACCGCGTCTTCGTCACCGCCACCGACACCACGCGCGTCGCCAAGCCGATTCCACCCCCCGGCATCAACGCCATGCATGACCGCTACATGAGCGGCTATCAGGGCTACGGCGTCGCAGTCAATTCCCGTGGGGTGGAGGAACTCTCGGCGGCACAACGGGTGGCCACCACCGGTTGGTTCGTCGTCAGCGTTCTCCCCACGGAGGAAGCCTTTGCCCCCATTCATGACCACAGGCGCCAGATCTCGCTGGCCACCCTGCTTCAGTCGTTGATCGCCTGCGCGCTGACCTGGTGGGTCACGGCGCTGCTGCTGCGCAAAAGGCTCAAGCCCATCCTGGCGGCAGCCCGTCAACTCGAGGCGCCCTCCGAGCACCAATCCCTGCCGAAAGAACTCCCCATCGTCTGCGCCGACGAAATTGGCGAACTGGTCGCCGGCTTCAATGGACTCCTCGATACGGCCCGCAAGCGCGAAGCGATGTTGCGCCAGAAGACGGATGACCTGGCGAGGGAACACCAGATCGCCGACGCGTATGCGATTCGCCTGGCCGAGGTGAATGCCCAACTTATGACGCTGATCGAAAACCTGCCCGACCTCCTCTGGATGAAGGACGCCGACGGCATCTACCTGGCCTGCAATTCGCGCTTCGAGCAGTTCTTCGGGGCCTGCGCGGCGGACATTCTCGGACGGACCGACTACGATTTCGTCGACCGGGAACTGGCTGATTTCTTCCGCGAGAACGACCGCCGGGCCATGGCCAAAGGGGGACCGGCGGTCAATGAGGAATGGATCACCTTCGCCAGCGACGGCCACCGGGAACTGGTGGAGACGACCAAGGCCCCGGTTCACGATCCCCAGGGCAGGCTGATCGGCGTGCTCGGTATCGGGCACGACATCACGGAGCGCAAACGGAGCGAATTGCTGCTCCAGCAAAGCGAACAGCGTTATCGCAATCTGCACGAAAGCCTGCGCGATGCCTTCGCCCGCTGCGATCTCGCCGGCCGCATCGTCGAGTGCAACCACGCCTTTCTCGATCTGCTCGGCTACGACGAGTCCGAACTCTTGGGCCTCAATTTTCGCCAGATCACGTCGCCACGCTGGCACGAATCCGAAGAAGGCATCCTGCGGGACGAAGTCATGGTTTCAGGGGCTTCGAACGTCTACGAGAAGGAATACGTGCACAAGGATGGTCATCTCATCCCGATCGAAATACGGACCTACCTGCTGCGCGACGAACATGAACAGCCCGTGGGCATGTGGGCCATCATCCGCGACATTTCGGAGCGCAAACGCCAGGAAAACCTCCTGGCCAATCACCGGCAGCACCTCGAGGCCCTGGTCGCCGAGCGGACCTCGGAACTGGTCCTGGCCAAGGAGGTGGCCGAATCCGGCAGCCGCGCCAAGAGCACCTTCCTCGCCAACATGAGCCATGAACTGCGCACGCCGATGAACGCCATCATGGGTATGACGGCGAGCGCCCTGCGGCGCAGCACGGACCCGGAGATTCAATCCCGGCTAGACAAGGTCATCCGGGCGTCAAAACACCTACTGACGGTCATCAACGACATCCTCGATCTTTCCAAGATCGAGGCCGAGAAGATGGTGCTCGACCGAAGCCCCTTCACCATGCGCGGCCTTGTCGACGAACTCGACATTCTGGTTCGCGAAAAAGCCGACGAAAAAAGCATCGAGCTATGCTTCGCGCCTGCCGCGGACTGCGCTGCGGAAACCTTGATCGGGGACGCGGCAAGGCTGCGGCAAATCCTGCTCAACCTGCTTGGCAACGCCATCAAATTTACCGAATCCGGCGGATCGATCACTCTGCGCATCGAGTGTCTAGAACGCAACGCCGCTGAAGCGCTTTACCGGATGGAGGTCAGCGACACCGGCATCGGCATTCCCGAGGACATCCTGCCGCGGCTGTTCAACGCTTTCGAGCAGGCCGACAGCACGACGACCCGCAAGTACGGCGGTACCGGCCTCGGACTCGCCATCTGCAAGCGCCTGGTCCAGTTGATGGGCGGGCAGATCGGCGTGCGCAGCACGCCGGGCCAGGGCAGCACATTCTGGCTCACGGCACGCTTGGGAGTCTGCGCCCCATCAGTCGAGCATGCTCTCCCGGACGACGACGCGGCGGCCGAACTCAGCGCCCGCTACGCCGGAACACCCATCCTTCTGGCCGAAGACGAACCCCTCAATCAGGAAGTGGCGGCCGAGCTGCTCACCGGCGTGGGGCTCCACGTCGACGTGGCCGAAAATGGCCTGCAGGCCGTTGAGCGGGCTCGCGCAAAACCCTACGCCCTGATCATTCTCGATGTGCAAATGCCGCTCATGAGCGGCAACGACGCAGCCCGCGAAATTCGCGCCCTGCCCGGGTACCAGGGCGTTCCCATTCTCGCCATGACCGCCAACGCCTTCAGCGAAGATCGTCAGGAGTGCCTGGACGCCGGCATGAACGACCACATCGGCAAACCGGTCGATCCCGACGCGATGTACCGCATCCTGCTGCACTGGCTGTCCGCCGGAAGCGGGGGGCGATCCGGCCCGGCGGGCCCTTGATCGGCGGGAAGCCGGACCCGTTCTCCGTCGGCTTTCTCTCTCAGCCCCGCAACTTTCGGCTCAGATCGGCCAGTGCCCGCATCTGGGCGGCTACCTGGCCGATCAGCTTGGGGTCGATCAGGTTACCGTCGGCATCGAAGCCGCCGGCAAAGGCGCTGGCGAAGACTTCCGGCTTATTGACCACATGCAGGTCGAGGTACACGCAAACCTGGCGCAGGTGGTACTGCGCCCGCGACGTCCCCATGCCCCCGCCGGCCCCCATGATCGCCGCAGCCTTGCCCGCGAGCAGCGCGTTGTCCGGCTCGCGCGACAGCCAGTCGAGCGCGTTCTTGAGCGCCGGCGCTATCGAGTAGTTGTATTCCGGGCAGGCGAAGACCAGCGCGTCGGCGGCGCGGGCCTGGTCCATCAGCCGCTGCACCGCGACCGGCCGCTCGGACAGATCGACGTTGTAGAAGGGCACCGCCGAGAGGTCGGCGATTTCCAGCGTGACGCCCTCCGGCAACTCCGCCATCGCCGCCCGCAATAGACCCGCGTTGGTGGACTGGCGGCGCAGGCTGCCGCAAATACCCAGCAATTTCAGTTCGTGCATGTTTGGTTTCCTGTTCTTCAATTGGACAAGATCGGGGTGCGGGGACCGCGACCGGGAGGCGGAGTCCCTCGCAAAGTTAGGCGTGCAAGCGCCACGGAGAGAGTGTCTTCGCTCAGGCAAACCCCCGTCAATCGGGAACCTGGTGCAATCGATCCCTGTGCCACTCGCACCGTTGATTGAAAAAAGCGCAGGGCACCGATCGCTGATCGCTGAAGGGCGGGCCGCTGCTCAGGCGCCGACGAAAGGCCGGTGACTCTTCCCTTTTCCCCTCGACAGTGCCGACCGCATTAGCCGATCAGGACAATCATGCGTCTGCTTAACGTCTTGAAGTACTTCTCCATGGGCGGCGCCTTCCCCGCTACCCTGCGCTTAGAGAAATCCTCGGCATCCCGCGATCCGGCCTCGACCGCCCTATTCCGGCATCCGTAACGGCGTGGCGTCGGCTCGCTATGCCAAAAAATTGCGTTTCCCCAGCCATGACCTCAGAATCCGGCGCTGAGAGAATGGGGTCGGCACGGACGGAAATGAATCGGACGGTTATCGCTGTAGGCGTCGTGGCTATGCTTGGCCTGGGTCTTGGCATCGGCGCCTGGCTGGGGAAGGGTGCGCATGTGCCAGCGACTGCCGGGGTGTCAGCGGATCCTTTGGCCGATACTGCCCTGCAGAGGGGGGCCAAGGATGTCCTGGCCGCCTACCGCCAGATCATTGTCCTCTTTGCCGACGAAAAGGCGCTCTCCGCCTCGGAGCGCGACATTGCCAACCAGGTGGGCCAGGCCCTGTTCCACGAAAACCGCGAGCGCATTGCCGCTTTGGAGGCCGCCTTCGATACGCTAGGTGCCAGTGGCCAAGGGCGTTTCGCGATTGTTTCCCGGTTGCTCGATTACGTGGAAAGCGATCCCGATCTTTACGACGCCGACCGCCTTGCCTTCCGCGAGCTATTGCGCAGCTTGCAGGAGACCTTGGCTCGGGATGGCTCCTTGCCCGCCATCAAGCTGCACCGGCGCATCGGCGAAGACCTCGATGCGCTCGCCGAGATCGAGCGCAATTACGAAAAGGAAATCCGCCAGGTTTTCGGGCGCTTCGAGAACCGCGCCATCGAGTTGAAGCGGGAGCGCTGGGAGGACTACGTCGCCAAGCTGAAGATCCGCTACAACCGCGACCAGATTCTCAAGGATCATGGCGTGGTCCTGCCCTATGCGGCAGCCCCCGAGGCCACCGAGCCGGGAATGCGCGGCAAGGCCAGGCCGGCGAAGGATGAGCGGGAAGGGGAGGTCTTCGGCGCCTCGCTCCCACCCAAGACCCTGGTGCTCACCTTCGACGACGGCCCTCACGCCACGTATACCGGCGAGATTGCCGCCATCCTGAAACAGTATGGCGCGCCGGCCATCTTCTTTCAGGTGGGCAGCAACCTTGGCGCCGTCGGTGCGGACGGCAAGCCCAAACTCGTGCCTCGGGCCGAGGTGAGCCGCAGGCTGCTGGCGGCCGGCTACACCCTGGCCAATCACAGCCTGACCCACGCCCAGCTTTCCAAGAAAAGCGGCGACGCCCTGAAGGCCGAGGTGCTCAGCACGGACGAGTTGCTCAAGGCCGTGGACGCCCGCCGTTCCATCCTCTTCCGCTTTCCCTACGGTGCTCGCAACGCAGAGGGCCTGAAGCTCCTCGAGAGCGCGCATCTGCGCTCCATCATGTGGAACATCGATTCCCTCGATTGGGCCGACCCGGTGCCGGCCTCCATCGCCGACCGCGTGCTCAAGGAAGTGGCCAGGGAAGGCCACGGCATCATCCTCTTCCACGACATCCATGAGCGCACCGTCAAGGCGCTACCTGCCATCCTCGATCGTCTGGTGGCCGAGGGCTACCAATTCGCCGGCTGGGACGGCGAAGGGTTTTCCGTGGCCAAAGGGGCGGCGCCGGCCGCCGCGGCCACCGCCGCCAGCGTCGCCGGCTATGCGGAATCCTGGGCCATCGTCATCGGCATCGATGATTACGCCCGCTGGCCCAAGCTCCAATACGCCGTGCGCGATGCCCAGGCGGTGAGGGAGATGCTCGTCGGTCGCTTCGGCTTCGCCGCCGACCACGTGGTGAGCCTGGAAAACGGTGCCGCCACGCGGGCCGGCATCCTCGCCGCCTTCCACGACAAGCTGGCCCACGCCGGCGTGAAGAAGAACGATCGCCTCTTTGTCTTCTTCGCCGGCCATGGCGCCACCCGCCAGCTCAGCTCGGGCCGCGACCTTGGCTATATCGTGCCCGTCGAATCCGACCCTGCCCAGCTCGCCACCGACGCCATTCCCATGACCGAGTTGCAGAACATTGCCGAAGCCATCACCGCCAAGCACGCACTCTTCATCATGGACGCCTGCTACAGCGGCCTCGGCCTCACCCGCGGGGCCGGCAACGCCAACTTCTTGCGCGACAACGCCAAGCGCCTCGGCCGCCAGATGCTCACTGCCGGGGGCGGCGACCAATTGGTCGCCGACGGTGGCCCCAACGGCCACTCGGTCTTTACCTGGGCGCTCCTGCAAGGCCTGGGCGGCAAGGGCGACCTCAACGGCGACGGTCTCATCACCGCCACAGAACTGGCCGCCTACGTCGCCCCGGCGGTCGCCGCGGCTTCCCGCCAGACGCCGGCCTTCGGCAGCCTGCCCGGTTCCGAAGGCGGGGATTTCGTCTTTGAATTGCCGACCGATACCGAATTCCTCAGCGCCGAATCCAAACAATTGCCCAGCGAGGCCATTGCGCTCAACGGCAAGCTGGACGCCACCCGCCAGGCAATGCCTGCGACCGTCGGGACCGCGGCAGCGCCGCCGCCCGCTCCCGTGCTCGTGAAGGACCTGCAGGGTGGCGACCAGAAGCTCACGCCCCCCACGGCTGTGCCTTCCAGCGCCCGGCAATTGGCGCAGCGCGCCAACGACCGTGGGCTGCAGCTCTATCGCGAGAAGCAGTACGCCGAGGCCGAAGCCCAATTTACCGAGGCCCTCAAGCTACGCCCGGACTTCGCCCTGGCCGCCAACAACCTCGGCTTCGTGTATTACAAACAGGAAAAATACAAGGAAGCCGCCCGTTGGTTCGAAAACACGCTCAAGATGGACCCGTCGCGGGCCGTCGCCTACCTCAACCTGGGAGACGCACAAAGCAAGGCCGGCGAAGCGGACAAGGCCAGGAAAGCCTACCAGACCTACCTGGAACTGGCGCCCAATGGCGCCGGGGCGGCCTATGTGAAGCAGCAACTCGGGACCGGCTGATCCGCGACAGCGCAGGAGCAAGAGCGCCTGTCGCCGGGAAATCCATGGTGGATTGCCGGTTACGGCATCGATCCGGACCGTCGTAATTGCCTGCGCCGTGCCTACTTTCGGTCCTTCCGGAGGCTGGTGAGCGAATTGGGCGTGCATCGCGCCATCGTCCTGATTGGCCCGCGTCGCGTCGGAAAACCCCCGCCGCGCCCGCAGGGATGCGGGGCGTATCCATCGGCCTTGTCCAGCAGGCCGCGCCGGATGAAGACGCTGACGATGCTACGGACGCAATAACACCACGACAGCCCTCAGCCGCCGAGCAATTCGCAAGCCTCGATCCATGTCGCAGACTCGGGCTTTGACATCAGCGTCTGAAGCAAGCGCCAAGCCTCGTCCGCATACCCCGCAGCCGCTTCGCGCAGCCCCTCTCCCAACTCGAAGCGTTCCCCCCGCACGCAGAGGACAAAGCATTCCGGCGCCGGCCCCTGGCAGGTCCGGGCGAAGACGCGCAAGACGGCGCCGGGTTCCAGGGCGTGAGTGCTGGAGCCGATGTCTGGTGCGGCTTGCAGGCGGGTGAAGGTATAGGGAGCCGGGGTGCCAGTGCCGGCGTCGATGAAGAGGGCGAGGCGGCGTCCTTCCAGGTCGAGGGCGTGCTCGATGTTGAGTTGGAAGTCCTCGATCAATTCGATCTCACCAGCCTGGCCGCTAGCTTGGAGCCAGGTTTCGAGGCGCTCCAGCAGCAAGGGGCCGAGGGCGTCGTCGCCGCGGCTGGGGTTGCCGACGGCGATGACGACGACGGGGGCCGTCATCCGCGAGTCAGGGCGTGCAGCTGCTTGCCCTCCGCATCGACCAGTTCCACCTCAAGCGGCATTTTGCCCAGGGCGTGGGTGGCGCAGGAGAGGCAGGGGTCGAAGGCGCGGATGGCGACCTCGATGTGGTTGAGCAAGCCTTCGGTCACTTCGCGCCCGTGCAGGTAGCGGCGGGCCACGTGACGCACGGCTTCGTTCATGGCCTGGTTGTTGTTGGTGGTGGAGACGATGAGGTTGGCCATGGTGACCACGTCATTCTCGTCCACCCGGTAGTGGTGGAAGAGCGTACCGCGTGGAGCCTCGATGACCCCCACCCCTTCAAGCTGGCGCTCGCCCTGGGTCATCAGATCGTCGCCCAGGATGTCGTCGTCGTGGAGCAGTTCCTTGATGACTTCGACCGCGTGCAGCATTTCGATCATGCGCGTCCAGTGGTAGGCCAGGGGCGCGTGCATGGGGGTGCCCCCGGCGTAATCGACGAATTCCTTGCGCTCGTGCTCGGCAAAGGGGGTGGGAATCTGGTCGCAGTTCTGCACCCGGGAAAGCGGCCCCACCTTGTACCAGCCGTGCTCCTTGCCGATGGCGCGCAGGTAGGGAAATTTCATGTAGCTCCAGGGCTTCACTTCTTCTTCGATGTACTTGCCGTAGTCCTGGTAATCGACGCCGTCGAAGATGAGGGCGCCGTTGTCGTCCCGGGTGCGCAGGGTGCCGTGGTAGAAGTCCAGGTTGCCGTCATGGCCGACCAGGGACATGAAGTTGGAGCGGAAGATGCCGAAGCTGTTGTAGAGCCCCGGATCCTGCATATGGACCTTCTGGATGAGATGCACCGCATCCCGCGCCCAGCCGATGATGGGGTAGATGTCTTTGAGCAGGCCGTCCCGCTCGGCGACGGTAAGGGACTTATTGACCCCGCCCGGTACCGAACCCGTACCGTGAATGCGTTTTCCGGCGGTGACGCGGATCACCTCCTGGCCGAACTTCCTGAGCAGTACGCCCTGACGGGCGATCTCCGGGTGCTCCTGGGCGACGCCGACGATGTTGCGGCGGGTGAGGTCGGAATCGAAGCCGAAGAGCAAATCCGGGGAGCACAGGTGGAAGAAGTGCAGGGCGTGGGACTGCATCATCTGGCCGTAGTGCATGAGACGGCGAATCTTCTCGGCGGTGGGCGTGAGCTTGCGCGCGCCGACGATCACGTCCATGGCCTTGGAGGCGGCAATGTGGTGGGACACCGGGCAGATGCCGCACAGGCGCTGCACCATCACCGGCACTTCCCAGTAGGGGCGACCCTGGATGAACTTTTCGAAGCCCCGGAATTCGACGATGTGGAGGCGCACCTGGTGCACCTTGTTCTGGTCGTCCAGCAGCAGGGTCACCTTGCCGTGGCCTTCGACGCGGGACACGGGATCGATGGCCACGCGGCGAAGCTTTTCGGGGTTCTGGGCGGTTTCGAGTTGGTAGCTCATGTTCTAGCTCTCCCTAACCATGGCGCCTGGGTCCCAGGGCGCGATGACGAGACGAAGACAGTGGGCATTGCACGGCGAGGCGACGTCGAGAAGGCCCTGGGGCGAAGGCGGCATGGCTTCAGTCATAGTGCATCAAGCCGTGGCCCAGTTCGGGTTCCTTGCCGGCCAAGAGGTCGGTCAGCACCTTCCAGATGGCGTCGCCCGAAGGCGGGCAGCCGGGGATGAAGTAGTCGACCTTCACCACCTCGTGGATGGGGTGCACCTTGTTGAGCGGCAGGGGCAACTCGGGATCGTTGGGGATGAGCCCGTTCGCGAGCCCGGGGCTGCTGTGATAGACCTCTTCCAGAATCACGGTCAGCGGCAGGTGATTGCGCTGGGCGGGCAGGCCGCCGTTGATGGCGCAGGCGCCGAGGGCGATGAGCACCTTGCACTGTTTGCGGAATTCGCGCAACACATGAACGTTTTCTGCATTGCAGAGGCCGCCTTCGATGAGGCCGATATCGACGCCATCCCCGACGCTCTTGATATCGGTCAGCGGCGAGCGGTCGAATTCGATGTGCTCGATCAAGGTAAACAGCCGCTCGTCGATATCGAGGAAGGACATGTGGCAGCCGAAGCACCCGGCCAACGAAGTAGTGGCGACGCGCAGCTTTTTCTTCGCGGGAGTATTCATCAGCCTTCCTCCTTCACCAGCACTTCGCCGATGGGCGCCTTGTCGAAAGTGCGCTCGCCGATAGGCACGGCGAAGCCCCGGCGCTTCTTGAGAATGACCCCCACCGGGCAAACGTGGGCGGCCTTGTCGGCGAGGGCGAAATCGGTGTCCGCCAGGCGCCCGGACTTGGCATTGACGATGAGGTGGGTCTTGATGCCCCGGCCCGAGAGGGCGAAGACGTTCTTGCCATCCACGTCCCGGCTGGCACGCACGCAGAGGGAGCAGAGGATGCACCGGTTGAAGTCGAGCAGCACCTCGGGGTGTGAGGCGTCCACCGGCCGGTCGGGAAAGAAGTGGTCGAAATGGGGCGACATCATGCCCAGGTGGTAGGCGGTGGCCTGCAGCTTGCAGTCGCCGCTCTTTTCACAGGAGGGGCAGAAGTGATTGCCTTCCACGAAGAGCATCTGGGTCAGGGCCCGGCGCTCGGCGTTGAGCTCTTCGGTCTCGCTTTCCACCACCATGCCGGCGGCGGCGCGCATGGTGCAGGAAGCCGTCTGGCGGCCATTGACCTTGACCGTGCACAGCTTGCAGGAACCGTGGGGCTTGAACTCCGGGTGGTAGCAGAGATGGGGAATGAACACCCCGGCCTTGCTGGCGGCCTGGAGGATGGTTTCGCCGTCCTCGAAGGGAACGGCCTTGTCGTCGAGGGTGAAGGTCTGGCTCATGATGTTTTTTCCTCGCCGAATTCTTCGGGAACGATGTGGGCGCCAGGGTCATCGCGGCCCGTCATCTGGCGGGCCGCGGCCAGGGCCCGATCGAGGTCAAAGGCCGGCGTGAAGTCGGTGTGCTCCAGGCGCCGCTCGTAGGCAGGGCGGAACTTGGCGATGGTGTCCAGCACCGGGTTGCAGGCGGTGTGACCTAGGCCGCAGTGGCTCATGGAGAGCAGAATCTGGTTGAGCCTTTCGATCTCGGTGAAGTCGTAGGGCGAGCCGTGGCCGTTGTGCAGTTTGTCCATGAGGTTCTTGAGGAGCGAGGTGCCCACCCGGCAGGGGGTGCAGAAGCCGCAGCTCTCGTGCTGGAAGAAATGCACGAAGTTGCGCGCCACCTCGAACATGTCCCGGCTGTGGTCGAAGACCATGAAGGCGCCGGCGGTGGGCAGGTCCTCGAAGCCGATGCGGCGGTCGAACTCCTCGGCACTGACACAGATGCCGGAGGGACCGCTGATCTGCACGGCCTGGACGTCTTCAGCGCCGCAGTCGGCCAGCACCTGGCGCACGCTGACGCCAAAGGGGTACTCGTAGATGCCGGGCCGGGCGCAATCGCCGGACACGGACAGGATCTTGGTCCCCGCCGACTGCTCGGTGCCGATGCCGGCATACCAGTCGCCGCCCTTGAGGGCGATGAGGGCGGCCGCCGCGAAGGTTTCGACGTTATTGACGATGGTCGGCTGGTCCAGATAGCCGTTGGTCACCGGGAAGGGCGGACGGTTGCGGGGCGTGCCCCGCTTACCTTCCAGGGATTCGATGAGGGCCGATTCTTCGCCGCAGACGTAGGCACCGGCACCGAGGTGGATTTCGATGTCGAAATCGGCACCGGGAATACCCAGGATGTCGCTGCCCAGCAGTTTGGCCGCGCGCCGCCTCTCCAGCGCGGCATTGAGGGGATCGAGCAGGTAGCGGTACTCTCCGCGCAGGTAGAGGAAGCCCCGGCGGGCGCCCACGGTGTAGGCGGCGACGGTCATGCCCTCGAACACGAGATCGGCATGGGCGGTGAGGAGTACGCGGTCCTTGAAGGTGCCGGGCTCGCCCTCGTCGGCGTTGCAGACGACGAAGCGCTGTTGGCCGGCCTTGAGGGGCGCGTTGCGACAGGCCTCCCACTTGAGCCCGGTGGTGAAGCCGGCGCCGCCGCGGCCGCGTAGATTGGCGCGCTTGATTTCGTCCAGCATAGCGGCGGCCCCGCCCTCCTTGCGGTCCGCCCCTCGCGCCAGCATGGCCTGGAGGGCCTCGCCGGGGGCCAGGGTGGAACCAAGGAGAGAATCGGCCCGCTGCACGTTGTCCTGGACCCGGAAGAATTCCGCCGGCCACTGGGCCAGGGGGACGGCGCTGCGCACCAGATCGGCGATGGCGTCGATGCGCGCCTCGGAAAGGCACGTGATGGCCAGGTTATTGACCAGCATGGCCGGCCCCTGATCGCACATGCCGGTGCAGGAAGTCTTGTCCACGCTCACCAGGCCGTCTTCGGACACTTTGCCGGGCTCGATCCAGAGGGCGGCGCAGAGGCGCTCCATGAGGGCGATGTTGCCCCCCATGCGGTCGGTGATGTTGTCCGAGAAGAGGATGCGGTAGCGGCCCCGGGGGCGCGTATAGAAGAAGGAATAAAAGCCGGCGACGCCCTCGATCTTGGTGCGCGGAACGCCAAGGACCGTCTGCATCCGGTCGATGGCTTCGGGCGGTATCCAGTCACAGGCCTCTTGCACTTCGCGCAATATCTGGACCATGCAGCTGGGATCCCGCCGGTATCGCTGGGCAACGCGGTCGACGATACCGGCGACCGCAGCGCCGTGGAGTTCGGGCCATGCCATACCAACCTCCCTGGGAATCAGTTCTTGAGTACGAAAAATTAGCAGTTTCCGGGCCAGAACCCTAGCCAGCACCTCTTCGCCGGCCCGTCTTGCTCTCGGCATGTATTGTGCAACAGCCTAGCCCGCCGTTTGAAGAAACATTGAAGACGTGCCGATGACACACCGATGAAACCCCGCGCCGGTATTCTGCCTCCGGCCGTTGTTTGCTGCATCGCAGCACCCTATACTTGAAGCAGAGAGGCGCCTCGAGCGCCACCAACCAGGGAGAAGGCCATGAGCCAGAGCACCACGGAACGACGCTACCTCGTCAACAAGACTTTCGACGAGATCAATATCGGCGACCACGCCACCCTGCAACGTACCTTGCGGCCGGAGGACGTCAAGCTCTTTGCGGTAATGACCGGGGACGTGAATCCGGCGGTGGTCGACCCTGAATACGCCGAAAGCGGCATGTTCCGCGAGGTCATCGCCCACGGCATGTGGAGCGGTTCGCTGATTTCCACCGTCCTGGGCACCCAGTTCCCGGGGCCGGGAACCATCCTGGTCGATCAGACCCTGCACTTCGCTCGGCCGGTCACCATCGGCGACACCATCACCATCACCATTACGGTGCGCCAGAAATTCGCCCACAACGAGCACGTTCTCTTCGACTGCGTCTGCACCAATCAGGAGAATCTGCAGGTGGTGAAGGGCACCGCCGAGGTGCTTGCCCCCAGCGAAAAGATTTCCCGGTTCCAGGAAGTCCATCTTCCCGAAGTGCGGATCGACGACAAACACGAGCGCTACGAACACATGCTGGCCCGGGTCAAGGGGCTGGAGCCCGTGCCCACCGCCGTCGCCCACCCCTGCGACGCAGAATCCCTCAAGGGGCCGGTCATCGCCTACCAGGAAGGCATCATCGAACCCATCCTGGTCGGCCCGGAAGCCAAGATACGTGCCGTGGCGGAGGAGAACGGCCTGGACCTCTCGGGTATCCGCATCGTCAATTCCAGGCACAGCCACGATTCGGCCGCCATCGCCGTATCCCTGGTACGCAACGGAGATGCCGAAGCCCTCATGAAGGGCAGCCTGCACACCGACGAACTGATGGGGGAAGTGGTCTCCCGCGCCAACGGACTCAGGACGGCGCGGCGCATCAGCCACGTCTTCCTCATGGACGTGCCCACCTACCACCGGCCGCTGCTGATCACCGACGCGGCGATCAACATCGCGCCGACCCTGGAAGAGAAGGTGGACATCATCCAGAACGCCATCGACCTCGCCCACATCATCGGCATTCCCGAGCCCAAGGTAGCCATCCTCTCGGCGGTGGAGACTGTCAATCCCAAAATCCAGTCGACTCTGGACGCCGCCGCCCTGTGCAAGATGGCCGACCGGGGTCAGATCAAGGGCGGCATTCTGGACGGCCCGCTGGCCTTCGACAACGCGGTGTCCATCGTCGCCGCCAAGACCAAGGGCATCCGCTCGGCGGTGGCCGGCCACGCGGAAATCCTGGTGGTTCCCGACCTGGAATCGGGAAATATGGTGGCCAAGCAGCTCGAATACCTGGCCAATGCCCTCACCGCCGGCATCGTCCTCGGCACCACAGTACCCATCGTTCTCACCAGCCGCGCCGACACTGCCGAAACCCGCACCGCCTCCTGCGCCATCGCCGCCCTCATCGCTCATTCGCGGAGGAAGACCGGCCAATGAACCGTGGCATCCTCACCATCAACGCCGGTTCGTCGTCGATCAAGTTCGCCCTCTTCCCGCTGGCCGGAGAGCTGTCCGCCAAGCCCGAAGTCTCCGGGCAGATCGACGGCCTGGGGACCGCCGAGGCCCGCTTCGAGGCGCGCGATGCCACCCGCGCATCGCTTGCCGACACCGCCATTCCCGGCGGAAAACTCGACCACGCTCAAGCCTTCGACTTTCTCCTCAAGTGGTTCACCGATCACGAGGCCGCCTGGCAGATCGCCGCCGTCGGGCATCGGGTCGTTCATGGCGGCGAAGCCTTCTCCCAGCCCACGGTGATCGACACGGCGATCCTCGAACGCCTGGCCGGCTTCATCACCCTCGCTCCCCTCCACCAGCCCCACAATCTGGCCGGTATCCGGGCGCTCCAGACCCTGCTTCCGGGCGTCGCTCAGGTGGCCTGTTTCGATACCGCCTTTCACCGCAGCAACCCTCTCGTGGCCCAGACCTTCGGCCTGCCCCGAGCCCTCACCGAGGAGGGAGTGCGCCGCTACGGCTTCCACGGCCTGTCCTATGAATACATCGCCTCGGTGCTCCCCCGTGTCACTGAGCGCGCCGACGGCCGCGTCGTCGTCGCCCACCTGGGCAACGGCGCCAGCATGGCCGCCTTGGTCGGACGCCAGGGAGTCGCATCGACCATGGGCTTCACCGCCGTGGACGGCCTCCTGATGGGCACCCGCAGCGGTGCTCTCGACCCCGGTGTAATGCTCTACCTGATGGACAACAAGGGCCTGGGAGCCAAGGAACTGACCCGACTGCTCTACAAGGAATCGGGGCTGCTGGGCGTTTCCGGCATTTCCCAGGACATGCGCACCCTGCTCGCCTCCGACCGCCCAGAAGCCCGCGAGGCGGTGGACCTCTTCTGCTACCGCATCGTGCGCGAACTCGGATCTCTGGCCGCTGCCGCCGGCGGGCTGGACGTCCTGGTCTTCACCGGCGGCATCGGCGAACACGCCGCCGAAGTCCGCCGCCGCGTCTGCGAACGATGCGCCTGGCTGGGCATCGCCCTCGACGAAGAGGCCAACGCCCGCCACGCCACCCGCATCGGGCGCGGCCCCACCGAGGTGCTGGTCATCCCCACCAACGAGGAATGGATGATCGCCGACCATACGCGGGAACTTTTGAGTCTGTAACGGGCGGCGCCGGGGGCGCGACGATTTGCCGCAGGAGCCGCGCAGCCTCCCCGCTTAAAATCGCACCCTTTCGCCTTTCGTTCGCCCATGCCCTGCCCTCGCCTCGCCCTCCCCCTCGTCTTGGGCAGCCTTGCCCTGGCCGCCAATGCCCACGCCTCCTGCGGGTCCGCCTTCTGCGTGCTCAACACCGACTGGGACGTGGTGGCCGCCCAGACCACACCGGGTCACGCCAGCGTCGATCTACGCTTCGAGTTCGTCCCGCAGCAGGCGCTCTACTCGGGGAGTTCGCGGATTTCAAGAGCTTCGGTGGTCGATGAGGAAGCGGTCGAGACGCGCACCCTGAACCGCAATTTTTCCGCTTCCCTCGACTACGCCCTTACCGCCAACTGGGGCATGATGCTCACCCTGCCGCTGGTGAGCCGTTCCCATAGCCATGTGGCGGAACCGGACCTGGACCCCCATCGCGAATCCTGGGATTTCTCGCGCCTGGGCGATGCTCGCATCCTCGGCCGCTACCAGGCGCCCCTGGGGGAGAACAACAACGGTGGCATCCAGTTCGGCTTCAAGCTCCCGACCGGCAGCACCCACCTTGCCAACGGCGACGGCGACCGGGCCGAGCGCACCCTGCAACCGGGCACCGGTAGCACCGACGCCGTCCTGGGGGTGTATTACACCTACCGGCCAAAGTTCGTCGGCCTGAGCTGGTTCGCCCAGGCCCAGTTCCAGGCGGCGGTCGCCACCCGGGACCATTACCGCCCCGGCAACCAGTTCTCGGCCTCCCTGGGGTTTTCCGCTCCTCTTGGGGAGCGGGTGTCCTTCCTGCTCCAGGCCAACGGCCTCGTCAAGGGGCGGGACTCCGGCGCCCAGGCCGAGCCGGAGCTGAGCGGCGGCCGCTATCTTTTCCTAAGCCCGGGCATCGGCGTCAACCTCAGCCCGGCAAGCCGCCTCTACGGCTACCTCCAGGCCCCCCTCTACCGTCACGTGAACGGAATCCAACTCACCGCAGACTGGTCTGCGGTACTGGGCTATACCCAGCGTTTCTGACCCTCCCCGCCCTCCAAAGCCTCCCGTCCCCAGGATGGGGGGCTTTGTTTTTGTGGCCTTTTTTTCGTACAAGCCCCTCGCCCCTCCGCCTGCCAAAAGCGCAACATCTAGTCAACGTCTTGCATCGACCTACTAGATATAGTAGCTTAGAAAAAACGGGCCGCCATGAGTCCGTCATCCGATAAACAACCTGGAGGAGTGACCATGAGTCCTGTTGCCGAACAACTTTCCCTCACCGACATCCCCGCCGCGCCGGCGATTCCTCCCCTCCAGGAGCAGGAAATTTCCGGCGAGGTGCTGATCGAGAAGTACGCCAAGGGTAAGGAAACCAACGTACACGACGTGCGCAAGCGGGTCGCCTGGGCGCTGGCCCAGGTCGAGGCGGAGAAGGACCAGGCCCAGTGGGAAGCCAAGTTCCTCTGGGCTCAGGAAAACGGCTTCGTCCCTGCCGGCCGCATCAATTCCGCCGCCGGCACCGACCTGCAGGCCACCCTCATCAACTGCTTCGTGCAGCCGGTGGGCGATTCCATCGTCGAAACCACCGATGGCAAGCCCGGCATCTACACCGCCCTCGCCCAGGCCGCAGAAACCATGCGCCGCGGCGGCGGCGTCGGCTACGATTTTTCCAGCATCCGCCCCCAGGGCGCCCACGTGAAAGGCACTCAGTCCCGCGCCTCCGGCCCCGTCTCCTACATGCGCGTCTTCGACCGCTCCTGCGAGACCGTGGAGTCCGCCGGTGCCCGCCGCGGTGCCCAGATGGGCGTGCTGCGCTGCGACCACCCCGACATCGAGGATTTCATCCACGCCAAGGACAAGGGCGACCTGACCAATTTCAACATCTCCATCGGCGTTTCCGACGCCTTCATGCAGGCGGTGGACGGCGATGCCGACGTGGAACTGCTGCACCGCGCCGAGCCCAATGCGGAAATGAAGTCCTCCGGGGCCTACCAGCGGGACGACGGCCTGTGGGTCTACCGCAAGGTCAAGGCCCGCGACCTGTGGGACCAGGTGATGAAATCCACCTACGACCACGCCGAGCCAGGCATCCTCTTCCTGGACCGCATGAACAAGGACAATAACCTCAATTACTGCGAAGTGATCGAGGCCACCAACCCCTGCGCCGAGCAGCCCCTGCCCCCCTACGGCTGCTGCTGCCTTGGGTCCATCAACCTGACCTTGTTCGTCAAGGACGCCTTCTCCGACAAGGCCAGTTTCGATTTCGACGCCTTCGGCGAAGTGGTACGCGTCTCCACCCGCATGCTGGACAACGTCCTGGACGCCACCCACTGGCCCCTGGAGCGTCAGGCCCAAGAAGCCGCCAACAAGCGCCGCGTCGGCCTCGGCTACACCGGCCTGGGCGATGCTCTGGCCATGCTGCGCCTGCGCTACGACAAGCCTGAAGCCCGTGCCATGGCGGCGCGCATTTCCGAATACATGCGCGACACCGCCTATCTGTATTCCGTCGATCTGGCCAAAGAGCGGGGCGCCTTCCCCCTCTTCAATGCCGAGTTGTACCTCTCCGGCGGCAATTTCGCTTCCCGCCTGCCCAACGACATCAAGACCGAAGTCAGAAAACACGGCCTGCGCAACAGCCATCTGCTGTCCATCGCCCCCACCGGCACCATTTCGCTGGCCTTCGCCGACAACGCCTCCAACGGCATCGAACCGCCCTTCTCCTGGACCTACAGCCGCAAGAAGCGCATGCAGGACGGCACCCTCAAGGAGTATTCCGTCGAGGACTACGCCTGGCGCTACTACAAGCACATCGGCGGCGACGTGAGCAAACTGCCCGATTATTTCGTCACCGCCCTGGAGATTTCCGCCAAGGCCCATGCCGACATGGTCGCCGCCGTGGCGCCCTTCATCGACACCTCCATTTCCAAGACGGTGAATGTCCCCGCCGACTACCCCTACAGCGACTTCCAGGACCTCTACATGCAGGCCTGGAAAGCGGGCCTGAAGGGCCTGGCCACCTACCGGCCCAACAGCGTGCTGGGCTCGGTGCTTTCCGTCGAGCCTGCCAAGGCCGAGGCCGCTCCCGCCCCGGACGCCAAGGCACCCCAGGATTTCGTCACCACCGACGCCAACCGTCGTCTGATGATCAAGGATCTGCCGGCTCCGGTCCTCGCCAGCCTGCGCTGGCCGGGTCGCCCCAGCCTTCCTGAAGGCAACCTGTGCTGGACCTACATGATCGACTCGCCCATCGGCAAGTTCGCCCTCTTCGTCGGCCATGTGGAATCGGAAGACCGCACCTGGCCCTTCGAGGTATGGGCCAACGGCCCCGCCGAACCTCGCGGCCTAGGCGCCGTCGCCAAGACCCTGTCCATGGACATGCGCGCCAACGACCACGGCTGGCTGGAAATGAAACTGGAAGCCCTGGCCAAGACCCCGGGCGATTCCTTCGAACTGCCCATGCCCCCCTACGGCGAGCGTAAGCGCGTGCCCTCGGTGGTTTCCGCCATGGCCCAGGTCATCCAGTGGCGGGTCGAGCAGTTGGGCTCCCTGAAGCACGATGGCCCCACGCCGGTTAAGGATGCCCTGTTCAGCATCAAGGAACCGAAGACCGGCACCGATGGCACCCTGTCCTGGACGGTGGACGTCAGCAATGCCTCCACCCAGGAAGACTTCGTCCTGGGCCTCAAGGAAATCACCCTACCCGACGGCGTCACCCGCCCCTACTCGATGTGGCTGGCGGGCAATTACCCGCGCGCCCTGGACGGCCTGTGCAAACTGCTCTCCATGGACATGCGCGTCCTGGACCCGGCCTGGATCGGCATGAAGCTCAGAAAGCTCCTGGACTACCCTGAGCCCCTGGGCCATTTCATGGCCTTCATCCCGGGAACCCGCAAGCAGCAGACCTTCCCCTCCACGGTGGCCTACATCGCCCGCCTCATCATCCACCGTTACGCCATGCTCGGCATCCTGGACGAGGAAGGTTTCCCGCTCCAGCAGATGGGCATCCTCAAGGCTCCGGAAGACGCCAGCAACAGCGTCCTGCCCACCCAGGGGAAGCTGTGCGGCGAATGCGGCAACCACACCATGATCCGCAAGGACGGCTGCGACTTCTGCACCGCCTGCGGGGCGGTGGGGAGCTGCGGCTAAGCGGGCAGGGCCGGCAGAGCCCTTTCGACCGGGAAGCCCCAAGGC
>SSTB01000191.1 GCA_009469665.1 Azonexaceae bacterium
CCGATATTTGCCATCGTCGCGGCGGGATTCTTTTATGGCCGACGCCATCGGCCGGAGATGGCGGTGGCGAATCGCCTCAATATGGATGTCTTCGTACCGGCCCTGGTTTTCGCCGCCATGGCCGGCAAGGCCTTCGAACTCTCCGCCTTTGGCCCCTTGGCCCTGGGGGCGCTGCTCCTGCTTCTGAGCTGCGGTCTCGTGGCCTGGCCCGTCGCACGCCTGCTCGGCGTACCGGCAAAGACCTTCGTTCCCCCCATGCTGTTCAATAACTCCGGCAACATCGGCCTGCCGCTTGCGGTGTTGGCATGGGGCGAGGCCGCGCTACCGTCCGCGGTGATCCTGTTCATGGTCGAAAACACTTTGCATTTTTCCCTCGGTGCTCGTCTGCTCGATCCCCGTGCGCGGTTCCTGAGCCTCTGGCGCGTCCCCGTGGTGGCGGCGGCCATGGCCGGATTGGTGGTGGCCGTGGGCAAGATTCCCCTTTGGGCGCCGGCACTGATGGCCGTCAAGATGTTGGGGGACGTGTCGGTCCCTCTCTTGCTCTTTTCTCTTGGCGTCCGAATGACCGACGTATCTCTTGGGGATTGGAATATCTCCCTGGTCAGCGCTCTTGGGCGTCCGCTGCTCGGCATGGGCATCGCCTGGGGACTTGTTCTGGTTCTTGGGTTGCAGGGTCAGCAGGCAGCGATGCTGCTCGTTTTTGGTGCGCTTCCCCCGGCCGTTCTGAATTTTCTTTTTGCTGAACGCTATCAGCAGGAACCCCAGCGGGTGGCCTCCATCGTTTTGGTCGGCAATCTGGCGGCACTGCTCTTCCTGCCTCTGGCGCTGGCTCTGGTGCTATGAGCCGTTGAGGCGTCCCAGTTGGCGGCGGTCTCGTTTGGTAGGGCGGCCCTGGCGATCGGCAGCCGGATCAGCGACGAAGCGGCGGGCTTCGCGCTTGGCCTCCCGCGCCGCTTGGCTGGCCGGAGCCTCTTCGTAGAGTTGCCGCGCCTCCGGTGCCGGCCCGCGCTGGTCGGAGAGGTTTCGTACGGTCACTTCCCATTGCTCGGCGGCGGAGATGGCAATCCGGTCGCCGATTCGAACCTCGCGGGCCGGTTTCGCCCGCTGACCATTGACGTGGACCTTGCCGCCCTCGACGGCAGCGGCAGCCAGACTACGCGTCTTGAAAAAGCGTGCCGCCCAAAGCCATTTGTCGACCCGCAAACGCTCCATTGTCACCCATTGCCTTGAGCTGCGCCGAGGCGCAGCCGGCGCCGGGCAAGGGCGCCCTCGATCAGGGAATACACGGCGGGGACCACCACCAAGGTGAGCAGGGTCGAAGAGACCATGCCGCCGATCACCGCGATCGCGAGCGGCTGATTGGTTTCCGAGCCGGCGCCAAATCCAAGTGCTGCCGGTGCCAGCGCGAGGATGACGGTGGCCGAGGTCATGAGCACCGGTCGCATGCGGATCGGGCACGCGTCGGTCAGGGCGTCGTCGACTGCCATGCCGCTCGCCCGCCGCTGATTGGTGAGGTCCACCAGCAGAATGGAGTTCTTGGCGACCAGCCCGATCAGCAGGACGAGGCCGATCATCGAGTAGATGTTCAGGGTCTGGCCGGTGGCCCAGAGCGCTGCCACGCCGCCGATGATGGCCAGGGGCTGGGCCAGCATGACGATCAGCGGCTGGAGGAAGGAATTGAACTGGCTGGCCAGAACCATGTAGAGGAGGATCAGGGCCAGCGAGAAAGCGAAGGTCATGTACTTGACCGTCTTGGAGAATTCTTCGGCCTGGCCGATCAGCTTTACCTGATAACCAGGAGGGAGTTCAGACGCGGCTTCCCGGACCCGAGTCACCGCTTCGCCCAGGGGGATGGTGGGCGTTGCGAAGAAGGTGGCCGCGTACTGCAGGTCGAAACGGCCGATGACTGCGGGACCAAGTGTCTCCTGAAAACTGGCGACCGCATCGAGGCGGATCATTTTGCCGTCGCGGTTGCGCAACCAGATCTTGGCGAGATCGCCGGGCTGCGTGAATTCGCCGTCCCGGGCCTTCACCCGGATGTCGTAGCGCTGGCCATCGCCGGGTTCGTCGTTGTACTTGGCGAGGTCGACCCCGCCAGTCAGCATGTTGATGGCTTGGGCCACATCGCGGGTGGTGAGGCCGGCGGACGCGATGCGGAGGCGGTCGGGCTGGAAGACGAGCTGGGGCAAGTCGAGCTGGAGGTCGGTATCGATGCGTCCCAGTCCAGGATCGGCCGCGAGCTTTTGCTGCAACTCCCGTGAAAGGCGTCCGACTTCCTGGAGATTTTCGCCGGCGAGGACGAATTGCAGGGGCTCGCCGCGCTGTCCCTGAACCATCGGATAGGGGGCGGCAAAGGCGCGGGCCCCCGGGATTTCGGCGAGTTCTCGCCGTAGCCGGGGAAGCATCTCCTGTTGCGTGATGGTGCGCTGATCCCGGGAAACCATGCGGGCGACGACCAGGCCTTGATTGACCTGACCAGCCGTTCCGAGGCCGATCAGGGCGAATTCGGTGAAGATTTCAGGGTGGCTACGGAGCACGCCCTCGACTTCACGCAGGCGGGAGTCGGTATAGTCGATGGACGAACCCAGGGGGGTGCGCAGGTAGACCAGGAAACGGCCCTCGTCCTGATCGGGGGCAAAGGTCTTGCCGACCGCGGCGAAGAAGAATGCGCTCGATGCGACGGTCAGGACGGTCAATCCCACGACCTTCCAGCGATGCTTGAGGCCCCAGGCCAGTAATCGGCGATAAAACGCCTCCAGGCGCTCGAAACCGCGGGCGATCCACGCCTGGAAGCCACTGCGGACATGGCCCTTTTCCCGGACGGTGAGGAAGCGGGAGCACAACATGGGGGTCAGCGTCAGGGAAACGAAGAGCGAAACGAGGACCCCAAAGGTCACCACGACCGCGAACGATCGGAAGAACTGGCCGATGATGCCGCTCAGGAAGATCACCGGAGCGAAGATCGACACCAGCGAGAGGGTGGCCGCAAGCACTGCGAAGAAGACTTCGTTGGCACCGTTGATCGCCGCCGACACCGGATCGGCATCGAGTTCCTCGCGATGGCGGAATATGTTCTCCAGAACCACGATGGCGTCGTCCACCACCACCCCGATAAGCAGCAGCAGGCCGAGCAGGGTGAGGGAATTCAGCGTATAGCCGGCGAAATAGATGACGGCGACGGCGCCCATCAGCGAGACCGGGATGGCAATGGCGACGATCAGCGTCGAGCGCACCGAGAGGAGGAAGAACCAGACGACGAGGGAGGCGAGCAGGGTGCCCTCGAGCAAGTGTTCTTTGAGCGCGTTGATGATCTCCATGATGAAAATGGCGTCGTTGGACACGATGTGCAACTGCAATCCTGGGGGCAGTTGCGGGCGTAGCTCCTGCTCCAGCTTTTCCTTGACCCGCTCGATGATGGCGACGGTGTTGGTGTTGGTGATCTTGACGATACCCAGCCCGATGGTCGGCTCGCCGTTGAATCGCGCCAACTGACGGTAGTCGGAGAGGCCGTCGACCAGATCGGCGACGTCGGCGAGGCGCACGGGGGCGCCGCCCTTCCATGCCACCACCAGGGTTCCCAGGCCATCCACGCTGTGGGATTCGAGGTCGAGCTTGACCAGGCTTTCGGTCTTCTGGCCGACGACGAAGCCGCCCGCCATCTGGACGTGTTCCTTCTCGAAGGCATCGGAGATGTCCTGGGCCGTCACGCCCAGGGCCGCCATTCGGTCGGGACGCAATTCCACCCGAATGGTGCGGTCCCGCCGCCCTCCGAGGCGGATCTCGCCGACCCCGTCGATGGTTTCGAGGCGCTTTTTGAGGATATTGACTGCGTACTGATTCAGCTGCTGCTGGGTGCGGTCGCCCTGTAGCGCCAGCCACATGATCGGCTGGGCATTGGTTTCGACCTTGGCGACCACAGGTGGATCGACATCGTCGGGGAGGCGCCGGAGGACTTGGTTAACCTTGGCCTGGACCTCGTTGAAGGCCACATCGACCTTCTTCTCCAGGCCGAAGGTGATGCCGATGACCGAAACTCCCGGCGACGAGGTCGATTGGATGTGCTCGATTCCCGGCGTCGAATTGACTGCGCTTTCAATGATATTGGTAATCGACGCGTCCACGATGTCCGGATTGGCGCCTTTCAGGGTCGTGGTGACCGATACCACCGGAAATTCGATGTAGGGGAAGCGGTCCATCCCGATCCGGCCGTAACTGATGATTCCGAACAGCACCAGAACGGCATTGACCATCCACGCCAGGACGTGGCGCTTGATGGAAATTTCCGGAAGGGTCATTGGGGTCGGTTAGCTCCGGTGCCGGCGGGGGGCGAGGCGCTCTTGATGGTGATCGCAGCGCCCTGGCTCAGAAATCCGGCACCATCGAGCGCGACGGTTTCGCCGCCCTGTAGTCCTTTGACGATCTCGACCATCCCGCCCTGTTTGTTCCCGGTTTCCACCAACTGCTGGCGGACCTTGCCGTCTTCAACCACGTAGACCACCTTGCCTGCTGGACGCAGGACGACGGATTGCTCGGGGACGACCAGAGCGCCTTCGCGGGAACCGGTTACGACGGCCGCGTCCACCGATCCACCGCCGCGAAGCTGGCCGGGATTGTTAATGCGCGCGATGACCTCGATGGCACGGCTACCCTCGAGGACGGTGGGGCGGATGTCCTCGATTTCGCCATCGACCGGTGTGTCGGGAGCGAGGGGGCTGGTGAGGCGGACCGGCAGGCCGATTTTGAGGCGGGGCCCGACGCTCTCGGGAAAGGGCAGATTGGCCCGCAGGCGGGCGTTGGAGATGAGGCGGAAGACCGGGTCGCCCACCTTGACGTAATCGCCGACACTGACAATCTGGACCTCGACGTAACCGTCGAAGGGCGCGACGACATCGGTCCGGCCGAGTCCGTGGCGGGAGATTTCGCTTCTCGCCTTGGCGGCGACCAGTTGGCTACGCAGAGCGTCCCGCTGTGCGGTGACGTCGTCAAGGGCGTTTCGGGAGATGAAGTTACGCTCAACCAGTTCCTTCTGCCGGGCGACAAGGCGCTCCTGCTGGCCGAGCAGGGCGTCGAGCCTGGCGATCTCGGCCCGGTCGGCGGCCACTTGCTGACTGGCGTCCAACGGGTCGATACGGGCCATGACCTGGCCCTTCTTGACCGGTTGCCCCCCATGAACATGGACCGCGATGATGCGGCCGGCGATTTCGGCGCCGACCTTCGGGTCCAGCACCGCTTCCAGGTTGCCCAGGGTGCGTTCAACCAGATCGAGGCGGGTCGGCTGCACCTGGACGACGGTGATGAGCGTCGGTGGAGCGCCCTTCTTCTCCGGCGCCTTCTCGGAACACCCGGCGATGGCCAGAATCGCGGCGACCAGAGCGGGCCGAAGCTTCATCGAGGCAGGGTCGATTCGCCGGCGAACAGCTCGGCGATCGATTCGCGGCGGCGAACCAAATGGGTCTGGTCGCCATCGACCATCACCTCGGCGGCTCGCGGTCGGGTATTGTAATTGGAGCTCATCGCCATGCCATAGGCTCCTGCCGACATGACGGCGAGCAGGTCCCCCGCGGCGATGGCCAGGGGACGATCCTGGCCGAGGAAATCCCCGGATTCGCACACCGGCCCGACGATGTCATACGACCGGATTTCGCCGGAATGCGGCGTCACGGGCAGAATGTCGTGCCAGGCCTCGTAGAGGGCTGGGCGCATCAAATCGTTCATGGCCGCGTCCACAATGGCGAAATTCTTTTCTTCTCCAGGTTTCAGGTATTCGACCTGGGTGAGCAGAACGCCGGCATTTCCTACCAATCTGCGGCCGGGTTCAAGGACGACCTTCAGGTCGCGGCCGATCAGGCGGTCAAGGAGCGGGGTCAGGTAACCGGCCACCGTAGGCTGCTCCTGTTCGTCCCGGTAGCGGATACCAAGGCCACCGCCCATGTCCAGGTGATGAATGGCGATGCCGTCGGCGGCCAGTTGATCGATCAGCACCAGGATGCGGTCCAGGGCTTCGGTAAAGGGGGCGGGGTCCAGGAGCTGAGAACCGATGTGGCAATCGATGCCGGCAATGCTGAGGTTGGGGAGGGCGGCAGCCCGGTGGTAGAGGGACCGCGCTTGGTCATAGGCGACGCCGAATTTGGCTTCCTTGAGTCCGGTGGAAATATAGGGGTGAGTCTTAGGGTCTACATCGGGGTTGACGCGTAGACTCACGGGAGCTCTCCGCCCGAGACTGCCGGCAACGCCATTGAGCCGTTCGAGTTCTGAGGCACTTTCCACGTTGAAACAGAAAATTCCCGCCGCCAAGGCGAGGCGCATTTCTTCAGTGGTCTTGCCGACGCCGGAGAAGACGACCTTGTTGGGGTCGGCTCCGGCCGCCAGAACGCGGGCGAGTTCGCCACCGGAAACGATGTCGAATCCGGCTCCATGTCGAGCGA
>SSTB01000192.1 GCA_009469665.1 Azonexaceae bacterium
AACGCGCTGATCACCGGCGGTTGAAAACCGTCCGGTGGATTGGCAGGTTATGCTCCTTCATTTCATTTCTGGTTTCCTATAGGGCAACCAGGCTGTCCTTGCCGGCGCTGGGAACGCAGACGATGGCATCAAATGCCTCGCTCAAATTCGTTTCTACAGAGGCGCTTTGGGACCGCATTCGCTTTGCTTCCATGGGGTCATCTGTCAATGTCAGGCATGAATCCTCCTTACCACAGGCATCGATGACATACTGTTCCACACTATCCTCACGGATTGCATCGGCAGGCGTGGTCACAACAGAGAATCCAAGAGGACTGTCGGGCGATGGGAAATGCATTTCCGGCACGGTGAGTCCAAGATGGGTGAATGCAATCGCACGGTAATCCCCCTCCTCCCTCTCTGCGAGATGCTGTCCCATGGGAACAGCCGTAAGCTCGCCTGAAAAGGAAACTGGAGTTTTTTGTAAATGATTGTTGTGCGCCAGCAGAATTATCCTTACATCCGGATTCGCTCGAACCATTCCATCCACCACGCCCGCCATATACGAGTCACGTACGGAAGTATCTCCCTCAAGAGAGGTACCATCGAAGAAAGCTTTCATTACACGCAAGGTTTCCAACGTATACTCTATCGACTCTATTCGATCAGAGGCTTTTCGGAAAAAATCGCTGTTGACGTGATTTTTCAGGACAGGGGCAAGCGACGCCAAACGGAGCTTCAATCTGGTTACCCCTGAGATAGCTTTCTCCTGCTGAGCCGTTTCCAACTCCCCCCATTTTGCCGATGAAATAACCGCCGACTGGCCATCAATGGACGTCAACAACTGAGTCAGCGCATCAACGTGGGGTTTCATGAGGTGGTCGATGACCTGGATAATTTCGGCCAATTGCGCTAGGTCGTCCCTTGGATTCAAGGTGTTGGGTAAATCGATTCCGACTAACTGCAGTTTTCTTCCTGATTCGCGTAGATATGATTTAACCCAAATCAGCACTGAGCCATACAAAGAAAAGGTCAGGGTATCCGAAAATCGCTCAAGTTCATGAGCACCGGCTGTTGAGTTGAGCCATTCAGATAGCCGGGATGCCTGAATCGCCCCACATTCCAAACCAATCGCATTAAAATCATGCCTCTCGACAAAATAGCGAATAAGACTAGCTCTAGCCAGTGAGAACTCCGCGACAAAGTGAGCACCCTCGCCAATGCCGACAATTCGGGCGCCCTCAACTACGGGATTAAGAATCTCAAACTCATTGAACTCCAGCTTTTGAGGCTGTAAAAGTGTTCTGGTCGTTCTCCATGTCATTTTTTTATCCTTTTGCGTTTATTGCTGAAATCGTCATACTTTCGCTTCGCCAATAACCAGGCTCACAGAGCATAACGGGCCGGGAGATCACCGGCCGGTCCTTTTTGGGCCGGTGCATCTTCCTGGTTGAGCATTTTGCGTCTGTTGCCAAAGAGGACTCACCCACCAGGATCTGCTGCTACGTTAGCAAGCAGAATGTCCACCTGTGCCATGACAGATTGTGGGAGTTCGATGTTATGTGGTTTGGCAACAGCATCCACGAGTTCTCTACTCCACGCCCACGACTCACGATAGGCCCTGTACAAAGGAACACATTCAGCGCTGGCCGTACAAGTCAGGTAGCGATGATATGCACTACCGGAAAGATCGGTCTCCAGTCCCCGCGAAGGGGTGGGCCAATGGTCGGTTTTCCCCTCGTAAAGTCGAGCTAGCTTTAGGAGGCTTTCGTGAGCCTTACCCAACAAGGCCCATGCACGAGCATATTCGCCTCTATTAAGAAGATTTGCACCAAACAGCGTCAGGTTTATAAGGTTAAGGCCCAGCCCCTCCACCAGTTCAGCCCCTTCACGTTTGGGGGGTCCTCCCACCAGAACCCGCGCATATTTGGACAGTTCGCCCGCTCGATCCAGCACAACACCAGCGTCAAGCGTAGGAAACCACCCGTAACCCTGCCAGCCGGCAACAACTGACTGCTCTGAGGCTCGCATAAAGTGGAACTCGCCACGTACTCCGTTTGAGAAAAGTGCTGTGTGGTGGCCGAAATCGTCCTGGAAGTAAGCCGCTACTGGACTGACCGTATTAAGCCACGTGCGCTGTTCAAACTCATCGAATGACTCGTCGCTGATAAATACTGCGAATTCAATATCAGAAAATCGATCCCCTTCACCAGTCGCAAATGATCCGAACATCAGCGCGGAAACAACACGATTGTCCTGATGACACCTCTCGCGGAAACTCTCGATCATCGTCTGCTGTACCATTTTTACCTCTCTGTTCAACGGGTTGCCCGGTTCACCCGCATCGCCCGGTCGGTTTTCCGGGCGGGGCGGCGTGCAACCGGCTGGTTGGGATCATCACTTCAAATCATTTATATAGAGTTGAGACCCCTCATATTTCCCTGCTATTCTAGTGACTGCGTTTGTTGAATTCGATAGCGATAAGTTTGCCCACCTCAGCGAGCACTGCTTCTCGATCAGAGTTGGGAGATGGGGAACCGGAATAATAGACTGCTACGAAAATCGGTGACCTATCTGGTGGCCACATGACAGCAATGTCGTTGACGGCTCCGTTACTGCCGGTGCCCGTTTTGTCCCCTACACGCCAATCCAAAGGGATACCGGCGCGTAGCCTGTTTGCACCCGTAGTATTAGCGAGTAGATAATTTTCGAGAATCTTGCGAGAAGATGGAGAAAGGGCATGGCCCGAGAGAACCTTGTTCATCGTTTCCACCATCGATGAAGGGCTGGTGGTATCGCGATCATCATTCGGTAAGTTGTCGTTTAATGATGGTTCGTTTCGATCCAGGCGAGTCACTGAATCGCCCAGAGATCGCGCATAGGCAGTAACAGCCTTAGGCCCACCAAGCAAGTCGAGAAGGAGATTCGCTGCCGTGTTGTCACTGTATTCGATGGCCGCTGCACAGAGTCGCTCTACAGTCATTGCCCCATCAGATACGTGCTTTTTTGTGATAGGTGCCCAATCGAGAAGATCGGCTGTAGTATATGGAATTCCACGATCCAGGGAGATCTTCTTTTCATCAACTTGCTTGAGAACTGCCGCCACTAGTATGAATTTGAATGTGCTGCACATTGCAAACCGCTCTGCTGAACGGTACTCGATACGCATGCCAGTCGCAGTATTGAGCGCAGCAATACCGAGGCGGCCACCATGACGTTTTTCGATCATAGAAATTTGTTCACCAATCAATTTTTGAGGTTCGGCTGCCTTTGCCTGGAGTACCCAAACAGTTACTGCAAGACAAATTAGAAAGATAGATGTCAAATAATGCCTGTAATTTCT
>SSTB01000193.1 GCA_009469665.1 Azonexaceae bacterium
CTCCGGTCTCGTTGCGGTCACCCAGGACGCTTCCCGGGCGGTGGCCGAATCAGATATCTCCCTCGTCTGTGTCGGAACGCCCTCGGCCTCCAACGGAAGCCAGGACCAGGGAGCGATGCTGCGGCTTGCGCAGCAAGTCGGTCAGGCGATGCGCAGCAAGTCTGCGCCCCATGTCTTCGTCTTCCGTTCGACGCTGGTGCCCGGCACCGTCGAGGACGTGATTCGGCCCATCATCGAGGAAGCTTCCGGCAAGAAGGAGGGTGTCGATTTCTTCTGCTGCTTCCAGCCCGAATTTCTGCGCGAGGGCAGTTCGATCCGCGATTACGACAAGCCTCCCTTCACCATCGTCGGCTGCAACCATGACTATCCGGCCGACCGCCTGCGTTCGCTTTTCGGCCATCTGCCCTGCGAGTTCTATCGCACCAGCGTGCGCTCAGCCGAAATGGTCAAATACTGCTGCAACAATTTCCACGCCCTCAAGATCACCTTCGCCAATGAAACCGCCCGCCTTTGCGAGGCGTTGGGCGTCGATCCCTTCGAGGTGATGGATTTGGTCTGTCGCGATACGCAGCTCAACATCTCCAAGGCTTACTTGAAACCCGGTTACGCCTTCGGTGGATCCTGTCTGCCGAAAGACCTGCGGGCAACGCTCTATCTCGGCAAGCAGCGCGACGTCGAATTGCCGATGCACGCGGGGATCATGTCGTCCAATAAGTTCCATGTCGAGCACGCGCTGAACAAGGTCTTGGCGACCGGTTCCCGCAAGGTCGGTTTCGTCGGTCTTTCGTTCAAGACCGGGACCGACGACCTGCGGGAATCGCCCCTGGTGACCTTGGCCGAGCAATTGGTCGGGAAGGGCGTCCAGTTGCGCGTCTACGACCCCGAGGTGCATCTTTCGCGTCTTCTGGGTGCCAATCGGCGATTCATCGATCAGCATGTGCCGCACCTTGGCGAATTGATGCGCGAAGAACTTGCGGAAGTGGCGGCGGAATGCGATGTTCTCGTCGTAGGCCTCGCGACCCGGGAGATTTTTGCCGCCCTGGAGCAGCACGTCACCGATCGGCACTTCGTGCTTGACCTGGTGGGTCTTCCGAACGGATCAGCCCTGAAAGGCAAGATCGAGGGCCTTTGCTGGTGAGAAACGATCTCGCCGGGCGCCGGATGGCCCGCCTATTGGCGTGGGATCTCGGCTTGCTGGCGGCGCTGCTGGTCTGGGTTGTGGCCCAGGCCATTCCAAGCAGCGAGGCGGTTCGACTGCGGAATGCCCTGCTCTATCAAGGGGTTGTTTCCGTCTCGGCCTTGGACTGGTCTCCGGCGGCTCCCCCGGCGGATTATCTTCAGGACGGTGCTCCACCGCCGGAGCCCCTCGTCAGTTATTCCGGATCGGAGACCTTGAGTCGCGTTTCCGGCAACTGGAAGAAGGCGGGGCTGATTGCCGAGCACCTGCAGGCCAGGCTTTCCGACCGAGGGCCGATCATGGCCGGGTTGGAGGAAACCTACAGGCGCATCGTCGAGGAGGGCGCGGGCTACTGCGGCGATTTCGCGGATGTCTTCGCCGCCTTGGCGACCGCTGCAGGAATTCCCAACCGTCGCTGGAGCTTTTCCTTCGACGGTTACGGAGGCCATGGCCATATCTTCAATGAGGTATGGGATGATCAGGCGGGGCGCTGGCGGGCGATCGACGTCTTCAACAACTATCTCTTTCTCGATGCCGAGAGCGGAGAGCCGCTCTCGGCCCTCGAGTTCCGTGCGGCGCTACGCGGCGAGCGGCAGGCAGCGCGGATCGCGGTCCTCAATCCCGCGGCGCGGCCGGGATATGCCGTCCCGGAAAAGGCGGAAGACTACTATCGCCGCGGCTCCGCCCAGTGGTACTTGTTCTGGGGCAACAATGTCGGAACGGTGGATGCCAGTCCCATCGTTCGGGCTGCGGGTCATCTCTCCCGCCATCTCGAGCAATTGGCTGCCATCGCCGTCGGCATCCATCCGGGAATTCGCCTGGTGGAGACGGCCGGTAGTGAAGAGAGTCAACGTGCCCTGGCCGAATTGGGCAATCGGCTGAGGCTGGCTGCGCTGGCCGCGGGCGTCCTCGTCGTCGTCGCCCTGGGGCTCTCCTGGCGCCTTTGGTCGCGGGGGGCGAAGCGCGATGCGGAGGCGATCCGGCAGGGCGCAGCGGCCCTCCCCCGGGTTGTCGTCGTCGGGCCTTTGCCCCCGCCTTCCGGAGGCATGGCGAACCAGTGCCGGCAGCTGGTTCGGCTGCTCACGAACGAGGGCGTGCCCGTCGAACTGGTGCAGACAAACGCACCCTACCGCCCGGCCTGGGCCGGCAGGATTCCGTTGCTTCGGGCCGGCTTTCGGTTGCTGCCCTACCTTTTTTCCCTCTGGCGGGCCGCCGGCCGCAATCAGGTATTCCACATCTTCGCCAATTCCGGCTGGGCTTGGCATCTGTGCGCTGCGCCGGCGATCGTGATTGCCCATCTGCGGGGAAGGTCGGTGATCGTGAACTATCGAGGCGGGCAGGCCGACGAATTCCTCGCCTCGCGGCCACCTTTTGCGGTCTCCCTCTTGCGCTCGGCCGAAGCGTTGATCACCCCGTCAGGCTTCCTGAAGGACGTTTTCTCCAAGTATCACCTTCAGGCTTCGATCATTTCCAACATTATCGATCTGAATCGTTTCAGCCCGCGGCCTTGGGCGGGAGAGATCGGCGCGCCCCACTGCATCGTGACCCGCAACCTGGAACCAATCTACGACATCCCCACCGCGATCCGGGCGTATGCTCTCGTGCGTAAGCGCTGGCCCGCAGCGACCTTGACCATTGCCGGTACGGGTCCGGACCTGGCCTCCTGCGAGCGCCTGGTCGGCGAACTCGGGATCTCCGATGGAGTCAGCTTCGTCGGCAGAATCGACAATGACAACATGGCTGCCCTCTACGCGAGTGCCGATGTGGCGATCAATCCGAGTACGGTCGATAACATGCCGATTTCCATCCTCGAGGCTTACGCCAGCGGGGTTCCCGTGGTCAGTACCGATGTCGGCGGAATTCCCTATATTGCCTTCCACGAAAAGACGGCGCTCCTGGTCCCGCCCGGGCAGCCCGAAGCCATGGCGGTTGCCATCGGACGTCTCATTGCGGACCGTCCCTTCGCCCAGCGCTTGGTGAATGGGGGCTTGGCGGAGGCCAGGCGGTACGCCTGGTCGGAGATTCGCGAACGGTGGCTGGCGGTCTATCGCCGCGTCGCGGTGCCGATGGGTACGGTCGAGGAGGGGCTGGCATGAGTCTTTATACGGCCCTGTGCGCCAACGTGATCTTTCCCCTGCACGAACGCCTGAAGCACCACGACTCGGTGGCAGTTCGCCGAAGACTGGAGCAACAGGAGCGTCTGCCGCCCGGATTTCTTGATGCCTGGCGGGTCGGCCGCCTTCGTGAGTTCTTGGTCAGCATCGGAAAAACCGTTCCCTACTATCGCGACCTGTTTGCGCAGTTGCGATTCAACCCCGCCGGTGTCACCAGCGTCGCCGATCTGCAACGCCTTCCGCTGACCGACAAGCCGACGATGCGCAAGGCGGGCGAAGCGCTCAAGGCGGACGGTGCCCTGGCCCTCAGCCGCTACAACACCGGCGGGTCCTCAGGAGAGCCGCTCATCTTCTACATCGGCAAGGGTCGCAAGAGCCACGATGTGGGGGCCAAGTGGCGAGTAACACGCTGGTGGGGTGTGGACATCGGCGATCCGGAAATGGTGGTCTGGGGAAGTCCGATCGAACTCGGCGCCCAGGATCGTGTACGCCAAGTACGCGATCGTCTGTTGCGCACTGAACTGTTGCCTGCCTTCGAGATGTCGGAGGCCAATCTCGACCGCTACGTGGCCCGGATACGCCAATGCCGGCCCCGCATGCTCTTCGGTTACCCGTCTTCCCTTTCCCTGATCGCCAATCATGCCCGGAACCGGGGGCAGCGCATGGATGATCTTGGGATCAGGGTTGCCTTCGTGACCAGCGAGCGGCTCTACGATGAGCAGCGGGCCACCATAGGCTCGGTCTTCGGCTGTCCGGTCGCCAACGGCTACGGCGCCCGCGATGCCGGCTTCATTGCCCATGAGTGTCCGGCGGGCGGGATGCACCTCCAGGCCGAAGACATCATCGTCGAAATCGTCGATTCGGAGGGACGGGTCCTGCCCGCCGGAGAAGCCGGCGAAATCGTGGTCACCCACACCGCGACCAAGGATTTTCCCTTTGTCCGCTACCGGACCGGCGACGTGGCCATTCTCTCGCCAGACCCCTGCCGGTGCGGAAGAACGCTTCCCCTCATCAAGGAAATCCAGGGGCGTACGACGGACTTCGTTGTGGCCGCCGACGGGACGATCATGCATGGTCTGGCGCTCATCTATACCGCCCGCGACATACCGGGAATCGAACGCTTCAAGATCATTCAGCACAGCCGGACCCGGACCGAGATCCTGGTCGTGGCGCGCCCGCCCTACGGGCCCGATGCCGAAGCCAGACTGATTCGCGACTATAAGGCTCGCCTGGGAGGTTCGGTCGAGATCGTCGTGACCCAGGTGGACGAAATTCCCCCGGAAAAATCAGGGAAATTCCGATACGTGGTCAGCCACGCTGCCAACCCGGTTGGAGCTTAAGGGGCGGCCATGCGCGATATTCTCGTTACGGCGATCATCTTCGGGCTGGTTCCCTTCGTCCTGCGCAGCCCGCGCCTGGGCGCCTATGTCTGGGTCTGGCTGGCGATGATGATTCCCCACCGCATGGCGTACGGGTTCGCACGCACCATGCCCTTCTCCCACGTCATCGCGCTTTCGCTTCTCATCGGTTTCCTCTTCTCGAAGGAGCGCAGACCTTTCCCGGTCAATAGCATTACCGTCATTCAGCTGCTTTTTGTCTGCTGGATGACGGTCACCTCATTTTTCGCCATCAACAGCCAGGATATTGTGATCGATCGCTGGTTGATGGTTTTCAAGATCCATTTGATGCTGATGGTCACCTTCATGTTGATCCGTGAGCGCAAGTACATCGAATACCTCATCTGGATCATGGTGGTCTCGGTTGGCTTCTACGGGGTCAAGGGCGGAATCTGGACCGTGCTGACCGGGGGTGGCGGACGGGTCTGGGGCCCTTCCGGCGGGGTCATCATGGGCAACAACGAATTGGGCCTTGCGCTGACGATGCTCGTTCCCTTGCTCTATTACCTCCTCAAGACAGCCGATCACCGCTGGGTACGGATCGGTCTCGCCGCGAGCGGCGTGTGCATCTGTTTTGCCATCCTCGGCACCCAGTCCCGGGGAGCTCTTTTGGCCCTGGTTACCATGGCGCTGGTGCTGTCGCTCAAGGGCGGACATCCCATCCGCGGTACCCTGATCATCGCCGCGGTGCTGGCGGTGGCGATTACGTTCATGCCCGATACCTGGACTGGGCGCATGTCGACGATCCAGTCCTACGAGCATGATGGCTCGGCGATGTCCCGCATCTATACCTGGAAGACACTCTGGAATCTTGCGCTCGACCGGCCTTTCGTCGGCGCCGGTTTTGCCACCGACAACATCCGGGTTTTTTCCAAGTATGCGCCGCTTGAAGGATTCGAGAATTTTTACGGCCATGCCGTCTTCGTGGCCCACAGCATCTATTTTCAGGCCCTGGGCGAACACGGATTTCCGGGACTCTTCTTGTATGTGATGCTGGGCGTGGCGACTTGGCGCAAGGCCGGGAAGATTGCCCGGGTAACCAAGGAAGATCCCGAATTCATGACCTGGGTGCCTCTCCTGATGCGCATGATACAAGTGAGTCTCGCCGGATTTGCGGTCGGCGGCGCCTTTCTGACACTGGTGCATTTCGATCTGCCCTACTACATCGCGGGCATCGTCGTGCTCGTGGATGCGACCTTGCGGGAACGGCAGAAACTTGCCGAGCCCGCGCAGCCTCAGGCGCGGGCGCCACGAAGCGCACCCAGACCCCTCCAATTGACCACTCCTTCACGACAATCATGACGGCGCTTGCGGAAAAACTGCTGCGGAAGTATTACCGAGACTCGGAGCACCCCTATAGTCTGTTCGAGGAGCGGGTGGGGCAATTGCTGCGCCCTGACTCCGTCCTGCTGGATGCGGGCTGCGGACGCACCGTCCCCGTTTTGCGGAAATTCCAGGGCCGCGCGGCGCGCTTGATCGGCGTGGAATTGGTCGATTTCACCGATGTGCCTCCCGGAATCGAGACGCACAATTCGGATCTGGCGCGATTGCCTCTGGCCGATGCCAGCGTGGATCTGATCATGTCGCGAAGCGTCTTTGAGCACCTGATCGATCCGGATTCTGTCTACCGGGAATTTTCGCGGGTGCTCAAGCCGGGAGGAAGGCTCGTTTTCCTCACTGCCAATCTATGGGACTACGGGACCATCGTCGCCCGCCTCGTGCCCAACCGCTTTCACGCCTCGATCGTCAAAGCCGTCGAAGGGCGAGCCGAGGAGGATACTTTTCCGACCGCCTACAAGACCAACACCCGGGGTGACGTCGATCGGCTCGCGGCCCGGGCCGGACTTGGCGTGGAGGCGTTCGAATACCTCAATCAATACCCCAACTACCTGATGTTCAACGGTGCCTTGTTCTATCTCGGGGTCGGTTACGAGCGCCTGACCAGCCGCTTCGACTGCCTCCGCTTCCTGCGTGGGTGGATTCTCGTCACACTGCGCAAGGCCGCCTAGCATGGCGCTGTCTGCGCTGGCCCGCGGTGCTTTCTCGGTTCATGGGTTGGCCGCTGGGTCTGTCCTGTCCACCCTGATTTTTCATCGGGTGCATCCCGCGGCTGATCCGCTCTTCCCCGGTGAGCCGGATGCCGAACGGTTTACGCGCCTGATGGAATTCGTCGCCTCGACCTTTCGCGTGATGACCTTGGGCGATGCCTTGCGTGCCCTGGAAGGCGGCACTCTGCCGACCCGGGCCTTGGTGATCACTTTCGACGACGGCTACGCCGATAACGCCGAGATCGCCATGCCCATCATGAGGAAAGTCGGCGTACCGGGAACCTTCTTCGTATCGACCGGATTCCTCGATGGTGGGCGGATGTGGAACGACACGGTGATCGAGTGCATCCGCCTGTGCGCCTTGACCGAGCTTCATCTTGAAATCCCGGGCTGTGGGCGCATCTCTCTGCGAACCGCGGAGGAGAAGAAGAAGGCGATCGATCTCATCCTCCCGAAGTTGAAGTATCTGGGGCTCGAGGAGCGCGAGGCGGCCATCGGGCTATTGCAGCGGGCGGCCCAAGTCGAGCGGCTTCCAGACAATCTGATGATGACTTCCGCCCAGGTGCGAAGCCTGCACGAATCCGGCATGGAAATTGGCGCCCACACGGTCAGGCACCCGATCCTGGCCAGCGTTCCGGTGGAAGTCGCCGAGCAGGAAATTCGCGATGGGCGTGCGCGCTTGCAGGAGATCGTGGGACAGGCCGTCGATGTCTTCGCCTATCCCAATGGTAAGCCCGGGCGCGATTACCGGGCCGAGCATGTCGAAATCGTTCGTCGCCTCGGCTTCCGAGGGGCGGTGACGACGGCGCCAGGAGTTGCCGCCGCCGGCGACGATGTCTTTCAGATTCCCCGCTACACCCCTTGGGCGAGTTCGCTTGGCGCCTGGTCGGCCAGGCTCTTCGATAATCTGAGGGTGCGGGATTTCGCCAGGGTTTGAGGCGGATAGTCCGGGGCGCACGCCCGGGCAGAGCCACGAAACAAGAGCATGTTATTCAATTCCTACGAATTCCTGCTGCTGTTCCTGCCAGTGACTCTGGCGGGATACTTTCTGCTTGGCAGGGTCGGCAAGCTGTGGGGAGCTGGCTGGCTGGCGCTGTGCTCGATCTTCTTCTATGCCTGGTGGGATTATCGCTACGTGCTCCTGCTCGGGATATCGATCGTCGGCAATTTCAGCGCCGGGCGTTGGATTACGGGGCGCCCCGGCACCCAGTCGGCAAAGCGTGTTCTTGCCGGGGCTATCGGCGCCAACCTCGTGCTCCTGGGCTATTACAAGTATGCGGACTTCTTCGTCCTGAGCTTCAACAGCCTGGCGGGATCGGCGCTACCCTTGCTCAATATCGTTCTGCCCATCGGCATTTCCTTCTTCACCTTCACCCAGATTGCCTTCCTCGTCGATGCCTATCAGGGTAAAGCGCGGGAGTTCCGCTTTACCTACTATGTGCTGTTCGTTACCTACTTTCCGCACCTGATCGCGGGGCCGGTGCTGCATCACAAGGAGATGATGCCGCAGTTCGATATCGACCGGAATTATCGGCCCCGGTTGGCCAACTTTCAGATCGGTCTGGTGATCTTCATCATCGGCCTGGCCAAGAAGGTGCTGATCGCCGATTCCCTGGCCGGATACGCGGCGCCGGTTTTTGCTCTAGGCAGTACCCCCGGGCTATTTACTGCCTGGGGAGGCCTGCTCGCCTACAGTTTTCAGCTGTATTTCGATTTTTCGGGTTATTCCGACATGGCGATCGGACTTTCCCGCATGTTCGGCGTCAAGCTGCCGCTCAATTTCAATTCACCCTACAAGGCCGCCAATATCACCGAATTCTGGCGGCGCTGGCATATGACCCTGTCGCGCTTCCTGCGCGACTATCTTTACATCCCTTTGGGTGGAAACCGCCAGGGTCGGTGGCGGCGCCAATTCAACCTGGCGGTCACCATGCTGCTTGGGGGGCTATGGCATGGTGCTGGGTGGAATTTCGTCATCTGGGGTGGCTTGCATGGTCTTTATCTGGTCGCCAACCACGCCTGGCAGGACTTCAAGAGCCGCATGGGTTGGGGGAATGGAGGCCGGCTGGCGACTGTCTTGGGCGTTCTGCTCACCTTCCTGTGCGTCAATGTTGCCTGGGTGTTCTTCCGCTCACCCGACCTCCAGACGGCCATGAGCGTGCTCGGGGGCCTCTTTGGCGCGCACGGGGCCGCCTTGCCTGCTGCAATTCTTTCCCGATTGGATGTTCTCCAGCCGGTCGTCCAGGCTTTGCATATCGGCACATTCCTGGGGGGAGGCGGCCAGTTCGTCGGCAATTATCTTTGGGTTGCCGCCGCGGCATTCATCACGTTTGCCTTCCCCAATACCCAGGAATTGCTTCGCCGCTACTCGCCCGCGCTACCGGATCCCAGGCAACCGGCCCAGCCTGATTTCGCGCTCCTCTCGTTTCGCTGGCGGCCCGTCACCAGTTGGGCGCTCGCCATCGGCCTGCTGGGGGCGGCCGGACTCCTCTCGCTGACCCGCCCGAGCGAATTCCTGTACTTCCAGTTCTGATGGCACCCTCGATTCGAAGACTCCGCCGCCGCATTTTTCTGGCAACGATCCTGACCATCGTCGGTGCCCTGCTGGCGACGGCGGTGATCAATCTGGTCATCGATCCTTACGGTACCTTCCGGTTGGTCGATCTCCCGCGGTTCAATCGGATCAAGCCGTATCCGGATCACGATCTGGAGACCATCAAGGATCATGCGCTTCGCCATGTCGGTCCGGACGCGATTATTCTTGGCAACTCGCGTGCCGAGGTCGGATTCGATCCGCTGCACCCGGTCTGGCGGGCTGCCGGCTACGAATCGGTCTATAACGCTGCCGTGGCCGGGGCTGGGCCGACTACGGCAGCCAGATTGCTGGATCGCGCGCTCCATTCTGCGAAGTCGCCACGTTTCATCCTGCTCGGGGTCGATTTTTTCGATTTTCCAGTCGCCGCAAATTCCCGTGAAATCGTTCCGGCATCGGGAAACCCGCGTTGGGCGGACACGCTGTGGCGCTTGCGGGCGACGCTGACCATGCAGGCCTTGCTCGATTCTGCGACGACGCTACGACGGCAATTCCAGCACAACCCGGAGCAGTTGACCCTCCGGGGCCACAATCCTCTGCTTGAATACTTGGATGTCACCAAGGCCGAAGGCTATTGGGTCCTCTTTCGTCAACGAGCGGAGGAGAATGCCAAGAACCACGCCCGCAAGCCAAGAAATATCTTCCTCGCGGGGACTCGGACTTCGCCGAGCTTCGATGACCTACGTGGACTCGTTCACCGGGCCAGGGAGAGCAAGGCGGAACTTCGACTGGTGGTCTATCCCTACCACGCACAGCTCTTGGTCTTGATGGATGAGCTGGGATTCTGGCCTCTCTTCGAGGACTGGAAACGGCAACTCGTCCGCATCGCCGAGGAAGAGAGCCCGGCCGGCGGAGCGGGCGTCAGCGTCCTGGATTTCAGCGGCTTTTCGGAATTTTCCACGGAAGCGGTTCCGGCCCGGAACGACAAGCAGTCTTCCACACGTTGGTACTGGGAAGCCGGGCATTTCAAGAAGTCCCTCGGCGATGTGATGCTGGAGCCCATCCTCGGTCGGGGGTCTGACGATGCGGTAGGGACTTTCGGAGCGGCCTTGACGAGCCGGAACGTCGAGCAGCATCTTGCCCGCCTGAGAGAGTCCAAGGACAACTATCGCCTCGCGAATCCAGAAGTGGTCAACGAGATTCGCCAGATGCTCGGTAAAGCCGGCTAGCCAGCCTGCCGACGGGAGTCGCCGTTTCGGCACGGAGAGGGCAGGACCAGCCTTGCATTTGCGTAGGCCCTCCTGCCGGGCTGCCTGCTCAGGAACGCCGAATCAGATTATCGCGGAGTTCACCAGGGCCAGACCCGCAAACGCGAGCGCCCATTCAGTCGCAGGAATCTGGAACAAGCTGATTCGCCGGAACTCGCGAGGTCCAGCCCTCGGGATTTCATCAGGGCGATGAGTTTGTCATCAAGAAAGCCACGCCGATAGGCGTGCTGGGGAAGATCGATGTCGCCGAAATAATTGACCTCAAGAATCTTCGGCCCATCCGGACAGATCGCGATGTCCCAACCCGGGCAAAGATAGCCTGGAAAGGCAAGCTGCGCGTCCAGGGCAAGGGCAACCACCGCTTGCCATGCGGGCAGTTGCAAATCGATCAGACACTTTCCAGATCTGGGGTGCTGCTCGACGAGCTTCTGTGTGGAACCGGTGCCGGAGACGACGCGCGTGACTCGGCCCGTCGCAATATCCAGGGCGCCCAACAGATTGCCACTCTCCCCATGCCGGAAATTGTCGCAATCCTGAGCCCCGGCATTGACCTTCAGGAGGGCGCTGACCACTTCCGGACCCCCTGCGCCAAGGAAGGTATGGATCCGGACGCTGGAAATCTTGTCGCCGCAGACCTCTGCCAGGTCTGGATGGGAGCAAAGCGGTTGCTGGAGTAGCCACCCCAGGGAGGCTCTGGAGTTCAAGGATTCGCAGAACGATCGGACGGATACCGAGCTTCCATCCCCAAGCCTCAACTGGTCGCCCTCGACGCCGAGGATCAGAGTGTTCCCGCGGCCGTAGGCGCCGAAGGCGGGCTTCAGATAAACCGGTAAGTTCCTTCCGTCCTGGAGGTAGTCGGCCAAAGCTTCTGGAGATCCCAGATTGGTAAAGGACTGAGGCCTGGTCAGGCCATAGACCGCGCGCAATTCTGGGATGGGAAAACCCAGGCCGCGCATCAATGCGTACATCGTGAGCTTGTCGAGGCTGAGGAAGCGGGAGTAATCATCGACCAGGAGTCGTTCAAGCAGTTGCTGTGCGCGCCAGCCTCCAAAGGCGGACTTCTGTTCCGCATCCAGGTCGTTCAAATACAGTCGATAATCCAGGTACTCCAACAAGCCCAATCTTCCGATCCCGAGGCGGAGCCCGATTGCTTCTGCGAAGAGCTCGCGGACCGGACGCCCGCTTTCCCGGGAGGCCTGCCGGATTGCACTGAAGGCACCCAAGGCTCTCACTGCGCACCTACGCACGGGGTTTGCCCGCAGTCCCGAGGACGGGCTGGCGTCTGCGCGCGATCGATCAGCGCCGGTTTCGCCGGAGAGGTCTCGGCGCCAGGACGGGTGGCCGGGTTCATGGTTCAGAGCGAGAAAGACTTCTCCTGACCGCGGAGCCATTGTTCGAGCATCATCATGATCCAGACCATCTCTCCGTAGTAGCCCGGGTGTTCGCCCAGATGTCGATTGAGCAGCGTGTCGACAAATTCGGCTCTGACCAGTCTGCGCTCGACCAGGCCGTGCAGGCTGTCGCGGGCGAGGTCTCGCAGCGCCGGGTCCTTGGCCATCCAGGGACCGTAGGGCAGTCCGAAACCGTGCTTCTTCTTGGTGATGATCTCGTCGGGAAGGAAACCGCGCAGGGCCTCCTTGAAGAACCAACGCAGCTTGAGGCGACGCAGCTTCCACTCGGGTTCCAAGGCCATGGAAAAATCGACCAGCCGGTCGTCGAGCAGCGGATAGCCGACTTCGATACCGGCCATGGCCGTGGCGGCGCGAACCTTGGGGAGGTCGCTGTCGGCAAGGGTATAGCGCCAGTCGTAGGCCAGCATGCGGTTGATGAAGGCAGCGTCCTTGCATGCGTTCCAGGTCGACCGCATGTGGCGGTAGGGCTCATCGCCTTCGACGCCATCAAGAAATTCTGCGGTCATCACTTGGGTGGGGTCGAGGCGAATGAAGAGATTGAAGCTTTGCAGGCGGTCCGGCATCGGAATTCGGGAGTGGCGGACATAGCCGGTCGCCTGGCGCGCCAGGGGAAGCTTGCGTAGTAGGCTGCCATCCCCGCAAAGCGGCTCGACGAGACCCCGGAGGGCGCCGGGTACTGACTGGTAAGCTTCAAAGACCCTCTGGGTGGCGTAACGGGAGTTCCCGCCGAACAACTCGTCGCCGCCGTCGCCGGCCAGCATCCGCGTACATCCGTCGTTCCTGGCCATCTTGGCGCAGTAGTAGGACGGGAGCGCCGAAGAATTGCCGAAGGGCTGATCGTGATAGCGGGCAATGTCGCCGATGCTGGTCAGCAGATCCTGGGGGGTGACGTAGTACTCGTGGTGGTTGCAGCCGAAATGCCGCGCGGCGAGGCGGGCATACTCCATCTCGTCGTAGCCTTCGGCCGCAAAACCGATGGAATAGGTCTCCGCGGGTTTGCCGAGAACGTCACAGAGCATTCCGGCCACCGTCGAACTGTCGGTTCCACCGGAAAGAAAGGCGCCAACCTGTGCGTGGTCGCTGACTTGATCGGCGACCGCGCTGCGGACGATTCCGCGGAAATCGTTGCGGGCGGCGTCGAAGGCCATCCGTCTGTCTTCTTCAAACTTGAGCGGCCAATGCCGAATTTCCTGATTCCCGCCGGCAGAAAAGAGCCAGGCGGATGCCGCCGGGATTCGCTTGACCGCGGAAAAAATGGTGCGCGGTGCCGGAATCATGTGGAAGAACAGGTAGTCGTAGATCGCCTGCCGATCCAGGCCGCCATCCTCCGGGACGCAACAGTCGGCGCGATCAGAAAGTCGCAGAATGCCCTTTTCGAGGGAAAAGCACAGGGTTTCCGAAGCGAACCGGTCGGTTGCGGCGAAGACCTGTCGGTTCGTGCCATCGACGATCGCCAAAGCATAGCTTCCCCCAACCTGGGTCATCATCCGGGTGCCCAGCTTCGCCCACAGTGCCAATATTTCCGAGGCCGGATCTTCGCCAGCCAGGGCGCAGTTCCCGACTCTGGGGCGACCGATCACCGCACAGGCCAGATCGCCACGGCGACAAACCGAGGGGCCGCGGACTTCAGCCGGATACGGGCCGGGCGGCCCATGACGGTCAGCGAAAAAATCGTTCAGATTTAGAGTGACCGAGAGCTTGTCCTTCATCGGGGAATCTCGCGTACGTGAATAATCTTGAGCCGGGTTACCCGGCGACGGGGGAAACTTGGCCTCTGCCGGGGAGATCGCTTTCCCGCGGGCCAATTCGAGGCAGCGTTACGTCACCATGAGTCATTGGCCCGCGGCGGGTTGCGGATCGGCGGGGGGTTCCGGCGATTCCTGCTGGGCCTCGGCAGGGGGAGCCGGTTTTTCCACCGGGGTGGGGAGAGGACCTCCGCCCAGCTCCTTCCAGAGGGCAAGCAAGGTTTTCGAGCCGGGTGCATGGGTGAGGCCGTCGCGGACCACGGTGCGGGCCTCCTCGCGAGAATTTCCGCGGATGATCAGGTGCTCGGCCCAGCGGGCATAGGGCGGCCAATAGTCTGCCCGCGCCGCAATTGCAGACTTGAAAGCTTTCTCAGCAAATCGTTCGTTCCGCAGCAGCAGGTAGGTATTGCCGAGGGTCGTAAAGACCTCCGGGAGCATGATGAAGTCCGGGTTGGAGTTATGGATGACGTAGCGCATGTCGTTGACCGCGGATTCCCTGAGGGCACGTCGCTGGCTGCTCGGCATGGAAGCCCTCTGGGCCCGGTTCAGATTGACCAGAGCCCAGCAATAGTGGTGCATGGCCCAGAACGACTTGCCCATGATCGAGACCCAATGGGAGGCCCGGGGGGAGGTGTTGTGGTAGGCATCGCCGTACCGGAACCCCATGGTGTCGATACAGTAGGGCGCAGCCATATTCACTTCGGCGTCGGTCCACTCGTCGGGTTTACCGGCCGTGGCCGAGGTGGGGAGCAGCAATGCAAAGCACAGTATCCAGACGGTCTGGCGCAGCAGCATGTGCAAAATCCTTGGCGGTAACGGAAACCGGCCTATGTTACCATCCGGCGCACTTTGCCCGCCGTGGCCCCTTTCACGAATCCCTTCATACAAGCCTCATTCCGCCCTTGAGTTCGGTCCGGAAATCGATTCTCTATTCGCTGACCCAGAATTACCTGGTTCTCGTCACCCAGTTGGTCACCTCCATGGTTCTCGCGCGGATTCTCAGTCCGTCCGAGGTGGGGATCTTCTCGGTTGCCGCGGCGCTCTCGGGGCTCGCCTCGGTGGTGCGGGACTTCGGGGTCGCGGAGTATCTGATTCAGGAGGTCGAACTGACCGCCGACAAGATCAGGGCTGCC
>SSTB01000021.1 GCA_009469665.1 Azonexaceae bacterium
AGCCAGTCATCTGTCGTTCAGCCGCCAGTCAGATGAATCGAACTGTTTTGATCAGAATTCGGCCAATGAACCTCAATAGCAGCGTGCTAAAAGAGTTCGATTTTGTTCAACGGCGCAGTCTCCGTAAGTAGACCAGAACGCTCAAGTTCGATGAAATCCGATGTCATTGATACCCGCTTACAAAAGACTTGTCCGCCGCTTGGAACAAGAACGACCTCCCGACGCTGTTCACCACCAACCCACTCGGCCAGAATGGGAACGTTGCGGGATCGCAGCCAGGTCCGTGTAAAGATGACACTCTGTCTTCCATCCGAAAAAGATAGCCCAACCTGCGGCGGCTCGGCTCCCCCAAATATCTTGCTCTTGATGACAGCAACATGGCCGTTCGCCTCAACCGCATCGCGCAATCGATTGTTTAGCGTCTCTAGCGTACTGTCAGCCTTCAGCATGGCATCGTCACGATGGTGTCCGAACTGAGCAGGCAGCATGACGTGGCACATCCCGGCCCACCCGCTGCCCACGTCGAACAGACAGACAACCACTGATGCACCGATTACGGTGTATAAGCCTGTATCGGAAGTCAGTTCAACCTCGCCCAGAGAAACTTCGCGAATTGTGCTGACATCTGACGGCAAACGACTACGCAACGTCAGAAAACCGATCTGCTCAATCAGCTCCATTGCGGATCCATGGTCATGATGGTGCCGAAGTCTGCTTTCCGTTGTGTACCATGGGAGATTCAATCGAGGCGGCCAGTGCAGAGAACCCTTCACGAATCGCAGCGATGTCTGCACGTACCTCATCAGAATTCCGGCTAGTTTTCATGACCAATTCGATGTGCTGCGCGAGTTCAGCAAGACGAACGGCACCCAGCGTAGCCGAGGCCCCTTTCAAACTGTGAGCAACCATCTGCGCACCGTTGAAATCGCCTTCATTGAACTTGGCTTCCAACTGCTCCATGTCATCGCGATGGGTAGTAATGAACTGCCCAAGAAGCGTCAAGTACTTGTCTGTTTTGCCGCGGAGCATATTCAACCCGTGGGTGATGTCCATACCGGGCAATGCTGCCAACCGCGTCAGGGTGGCCTCCCTGGAAGCCATGGCGGCTACAGTAGGAGAAACTGGAGTCTTATCGAAGACAGCATCTTCGCGCAGGTCGCCGGATTTCCGCTCATCACCCGAACGCAATGGAACCCATTTGAGTAGGGTGGCATACAGGACAACCGGATCGACAGGCTTGGCGACAAAATCATTCATGCCTACGGCTTGGCAAGCCTGCCGGTCATCATCAAACGCGTTGGCTGTCATGGCGAGAATGGGGATGTTGTTCCATCCAGACAATGTGCGAATGACGCGAGTTGCCTCCAGCCCATCCATGTTGGGCATCTGCATGTCCATCAAAACCAGGTCGTAAGTATTGTCCTTGGCCTTCTCGACGGCTTCGAGTCCGTCGCGGGCATGATCCACTTCCAGACCCACCCCATGCAACAACTCCATGGCGACTTCGCTGTTGATCGCATTGTCTTCGGCCAGCAACAATCTCACACCTGTACTTTGCTTGCGTAGCCGCTCTTCGGCATGCGATGTCCCCGGTGTTTCAGTTGCAGGCATAATGCCATGGCCGCGTTGCAGGGGAACGGCAAACCAGAATTTGCTGCCCTTGCCGAGTTCGCTTTCGACACCGATCTCGCCACCCATGAGCTCTACGACACGTTGTGTAATCACCAGACCGATGCCGGTGCCGCCATATTTGCGCGTCGTCGAGGCATCAAGCTGCTCAAAGGCGTGAAACAACTTGTCCAGTTTGTCGGCAGCGATACCTATGCCGGTATCTGACACCTCGAAGCGAACCATTAGTTGATCGTCGTGTTCTTCAAGCAGTTTGGCACGTAGGATGATCTTTCCATTCTCTGTGAACTTGATGGCATTGCCGGCATAGTTCAGCAGGGCCTGACGCAGCCGCATCGAATCACCGTAAAGCCATTGCGGAACGTTATCGCCATCCACCTCAATAGTCAGCCCCTTTGCCTTCGCAGCATCCGCGATGAGGGACTTCACATGGTCAAGGACAGATCCCAGTGGAAAATTGTCCAAACTCAGCTTGAGCTTGCCGGCCTCGATCTTCGAAATATCAAGGATGTCGTTGATGATCGACAGGAGGTGCTGGCCCGCGCCATTGATCTTGTCCAGCCGTTCATACTGTCCTGTAATTGCCTGCCCGCGCAGCAGATGGGTCAACCCGAGGATGGCATTCAGCGGTGTCCGTATTTCGTGGGACATGTTGGCCAGAAAAACGCTCTTCGCCTTGTTGGCGTGCTCAGCCGACTCCTTCGCAACAGTCAGTTCGCGCGTGCGTTCGGACACCAGTTCTTCCAAGTGGTGTTGGTAGTCCTCCAATGCCTTCAGCGACTGCTGTTTTCCGGTGAAGTAAGTTGCCAGAGCCACACCGACTGTCGTGAGACAAAGCATGTAGTAGTAATAATTGGACAGATGGGTCTTGGCAATATCGTTGGAGAAAAAGCCAAGCCCATGCTGCGCACCTAATAACCCCTGAATGGCCGTCATGGCGACGACCGTCACCGCTCCGTGCGGGCCCATCCGTACCGCTGCCCAGGTCACAAACAGGAACATCCAATAACCTCGAGCGACCTGGCCCAGTGTGTCATGCAGCCAGTCGAGGAAGACAACCTGGCCGAAAAGGAACGACAAGCCGAGGATAAGCATGGCCTCCAGCTTTTCCCATGCAGAACCCAAATCGTCTGGTAATTGTCGCCAGATGAGAAAAATGGGAACGCCGATCAGAATTCCTAACGAGTTGCCTGCAAAGCGCTGCGACAGGGTGAAAGTTCCGGGAGTCGGAAAGCCCAGCCAAACCTGAACCTGCACTAGCGATACATTGATAATTGAGAAGATCACCGCCACAAGAACTATCTGGGCAAATGAAGCCAGCGAATCCAGTTCCGTATTGAGGCGCCGGATTTTCTGAAATAGCCAGACACTCAGGACAATAGCCGCAGTAGATCGAATTGCCCCACCCAGCGCTGCCTCCCAGCCTAGGTCGCGAATCAGGAAGCCGATGAATGTGCCAATCAGTACACCGAGGGCATAGCGATAACCATTCAGCAACACTATTGCGACCGCAATTCCAA
>SSTB01000194.1 GCA_009469665.1 Azonexaceae bacterium
AAATCCGTGCCGCTCGGCGCCATAATCGACGAAACAAGCCTCGAGAGAAGGCTCGATGCGGGTGATGACACCCTTGTAAATGTTGCTTTTGCGTTGTTCCTTGGCGGCGGACTCAATGTCGAGGTCTATGAGTTTCTGACCATCGACAATGGCGACACGGAGTTCTTCCGCCTGTGTCGCATTGAAGAGCATGCGTTTCATCAGCTTGGGGCTCCAGCGCACGAAAACACGCGAGATGGAAGCGCCCGGGCAGGCAGCGACACGTTCAGTGATCGGGTTGCGTCATGAGTCGATTCAGTGGCAACGAGGGTTGTACGGGTTTTCGCTGGTGTGTGTTTGCCGCGTAATTGTTATGACAAGGCGGCTCTTCTTATCCTGCTACGGGGTGCTTCCGGGGTGCTTTACGTGGGCTAATCCATTAACATCGCTACTTTTGGTGAGCGAACTTAACCAGTCGATCCGCGTTGGCTTGGCCTGCGCAGGTCGCGCAGGTGAAAAACAGGTAACCTGCCGGGAGGCCCCAGAACGACGTGAAAGCGACGCTTGGCGGCCGAGGGTCTGACGGTGCTGTTCTTCTTGCAAACCGGGACACGAATCTTAATCAGTATATTGCAAAATGCCCGCAGCAGGGAACAATTCGGCCGTCAGCCATCTGCTCATCGGCGAAGAGGCGGAAGGCCAGCGCCTGGATAACTTCTTGATCGCCCGCTGCAAGGGCGTGCCCAAGAGCCATGTCTATCGCATCCTGCGCAGTGGCGAAGTGCGGGTAAACAGCCGCCGCGCCGAGGCGGCCTACCGGTTGGTATCCGGCGATGTCGTCCGGCTGCCGCCCCTGCGGCTCGCCCAGCGGGAATGCTCGGAAATCGAGGATGCTGCCAAGGTTCGGGTCGAACTGCCGGTAATTTTTGAAGACGATGCACTGCTCGCCGTCGACAAGCCAGCCGGGGTTGCAGTCCATGGGGGCAGTGGGGTCAGCTTCGGGGTAATCGAGGCGTTACGACGTCAGCGTCCCGAGGCTCGTTTTCTCGAACTCGCCCATCGCTTGGACCGCGAAACCTCGGGAATTCTTCTGGTGGGGAAGAAGCGCATCGCCCTCACCGCGCTGCACGACATGTTCCGCGAGCACGGCCAGGGTGCCGACAAGCGCTATCTGGCCCTGGTGCGGGGGCCTTGGATGAACCTTGTCCAGCATGCGCGTTTTCCGCTGCACAAGTACCTGACTGAACATGGCGACCGAAGGGTGCGCGTGGAGCAAGAGGGTAAATCGGCCCACACCATATTCCGCCTGTTGGCCCGCTGGCGGGATTTCAGCCTTCTGGAGGCCCAGTTGAAGACGGGGCGCACCCACCAGATCCGAGTTCACCTTGCGCACCTTGGATTTCCCATCCTGGGTGACGAGAAATACGGCGATTTCGCCCTCAACAAGGGTTTGCCCAAGATTGGTCTGCGCCGCATGGCCCTGCACGCCTGGCATATCGATTTTCGCCATCCCCTTACAGCTGTGCCCATGGCGTTGGTCGCTCCGCTGCCGGAGTCGATAGCCACGTTTGTCGCGAAGCATTTGGCACTTACGGTACCGGAATTTGCCGTGTCGGAACTGGAACAAATCCTCGGCGGGGCGCTCTGAACGCTCATGAACCGGTACGACCTCATAGTTTTCGACTGGGATGGCACCGTGCTGGATTCCGCTGGCGCCATCGTCATGGCCATCCAGGCGGCCTGTCGTGACCTCAATCTTCCAGTACCTGACGAGGCTGCCGCGCGACATGTGATCGGTCTTGGCCTCGGTGAGGCCCTGCGTCAAGCCGTTCCCTCCCTGCCTCCCGAGCGTTATTCGGAGATGGTGGAGCGCTATCGCAGCCACTACTTGTCGACGGACCACGAACTTGATTTGTTCGAAGGGATTGCTGAATTGCTCTCCCGTCTTCGTTCGGCGGGGAAAAGCCTGGCGGTCGCGACGGGCAAGAGTCGTATCGGGCTGGATCGGGCGCTCCGGCATTCGGGCCTGGAAATTTACTTTGTCGCTTCGCGCTGTGCCGACGAGTGCTTTTCAAAGCCTCATCCGCAGATGCTGGAGGAACTGATGGCCGAATTGGGGGTTCCCGCCGAGCGTACCCTGATGATCGGCGACACCAGCCATGATCTTCTGATGGCCCGTAATGCCGGCGTGGACGGGTTGGCGGTGGCCTACGGTGCCCACCCAGGCCGGTTCTTGCTGGAGCATGGGCCGGTGGCGTGTGTGGACACGGTGGCTGAGCTGAGTCTATGGCTGCAACAGAACGCCTGATTTGTTCCTCCGAGGCCGTGATCGATGGCGGGACAGGTCTGCGTTTCGCGGTGCGTATCGAGGGGCGCGAGGTGCCGGCCTTTGTCATTCGTTTCCGCAATCGGGTGTATGCCTATCGCAATGAGTGTGGCCATGTCCCCGCAGAACTGGACTGGCAACCCGGCGAGTTTTTCGACTTTTCCAAGCTATACTTGATCTGCTCCATACATGGGGCTCTCTACGCTCCCGATACGGGGGAATGCCTGGGGGGCCGCTGCCAGGGAGCGGGCCTAAAGCCGCTCCGGGTCAGAGAGCGGGACGGCGCCATCTATTTGCTTCAGGATACCCCCGATGGATAACTCCCCAGGAAACGATCACCCGCATTGGGAGCGGCAAACGCTCGAGAAATTGGCTTTCGCCGCCCTTGAAGAGCAGAAGACCCGTCGGCGTTGGGGCATTTTTTTCAAGACATTGGGGTTCATTTACCTCGTTGTCGCGCTGGTCGCCTTCGTTGACTGGGGCGAGGATGCTGCCCACCAGGAAAGGCATACGGCGCTCGTTCACCTCAACGGCGTCATCGAGCCCAAGGGAGAGGCCAGCGCCGAAAGGCTCATTGCGGCACTGCAGAGTGCCTTCGACGAAAAGAATGTCGCAGGCGTAGTCTTGCGTATCAACAGTCCTGGAGGAAGCCCGGTCCAGGCAGGCATGGTCAACGATGAGATTCGTCGCCTGAGGGCGAAGCATCCCGACAAGCCCTTGTATGCGGTTGTGGAGGATCTCTGCGCTTCCGGCGGCTATTACGTGGCTGCTGCGGCCGACAGCATCTACGTCAATAAGGCCAGTGTTGTCGGGTCGATCGGCGTCATCATGGAAGGCTTTGGCTTCACGAGCGTGATGGACAAAGTCGGTGTTGAACGCCGCATGCTGACGGCAGGTGCCAACAAGGGATTTCTCGATCCTTTCTCGCCCCAGGATCCCGGGCATAAAGCCCATGCCCAGGGCCTGCTGGACGATATCCACAAACAGTTCATCGAAGTGGTGCGCAGCGGTCGTGGCAAACGCCTTAAAGAGACACCGGACATGTTCTCCGGCCTGGTGTGGACGGGGGCGCAAAGCGTGGAACTCGGGTTGGCGGACGATTTTGGCTCAGTCGAGTCGGTGGCCCGCGACGTCATCAAGGCCGAAAAACTGCTCGAGTACACGGTCAAGGACAATATTGCCGAGCGCGTCGCGAAGCGTTTGGGGGCCGGAGCCGTTTCCGGGTTCTGGAACGGCCTGTTTACCGAGGCTGCGAGCCCGCGCTGGCGCTGAACGGCATAGTCCGGGTTGAGCCGGACGTCGTGGGCGAATCAGTGCGTATCCGCGTCCTTTTCCCCTTTTCCTGACAGCCCTCCCGCAAAGCGGATGATTAGCGATCATTGAGGGCTACGCGACGGACGAGCACTCGCTTCGGGACGTAATGGCCGGTTCGCACAGGCCGAGGGCCTTCCCCTCGGTGTGGTGCAACCGCGCTCAAGCCAGGAGCAGAAAAACCGTCGGACGCCGCTCGAACTCGGGGGGGGGCAGCCTCTTCCATTCCGCGATGGGCCGGGTGCGGATCATTTCCCCGCTCAGGGTGATGTCTGTGGCCACCGCCAGCCGGGTTGCGGGCTGGCAAGTTTTCAAAATCGCGTCGAACATTGCGCGGTTGCGATAGGGGGTTTCGATGAACAGCTGGGTCTGGCGAAGTCGGCGTGACTCCGCTTCCAAGCCACGCAATTCGCGGGTTCGCTCAACATCCTTGGCCGCGAGATAGCCATGAAAAGCAAAGCGTTGTCCCTCGAGGCCCGAGGCCATCAGGGCCAAGAGCAGCGAGGAAGGCCCGATGAGCGGGCGAACCACGAGCTCGCATCGCTGTGCCGCGGCAACCAGTGCAGATCCGGGGTCGGCGACGGCTGGGCAGCCCGCTTCCGATACCAGACCAACATCGTGTCCCGCGAGCAGGGGCGCAAGCAGGGCTTCAGCGTCCGCGTCGCGGGTGTGCTCGTTGAGTTCGGTGATGGAGATTTCCTGCAAGGGGACAGGAATGGCCGCCGCCTTCAGAAAGGCCCGCGCGGATTTGGCATTTTCGGCCACGAAGTGACGCAGGGATCGAACGATGCCGAGGACGGGGGGCGGAAGCACCGTCTCTGGCGCCGAGGTTCCGAGAGGGACGGGAATAAGATAAAGGGTTCCGGGCATGAGTTGGATTGGCACCTTCAGTGATGTACTGTCCCGGCCCGCGCGAAGCAGGGGGAGATGAAGGGGGCAAGCGCGAATCACCGTTTGCCCTCCACGGAGGATTCAAGTGCCCTGGTCAGGGCAGCGCCAAGCCCTCCTGCCGCAGCATGTCGCATAGGCCAATCAATGGCAGGCCTATGAGGGCGGTCGGGTCGCTGCCTTCAAGGGCAGCGAGGAGGGAGATGCCTAAACCTTCGGATTTGGCCGAGCCGGCACAGTTGTAGGCTTGTTCTCGCTCCAGGTAGCGCTCGATTTCGGACGGTTCCAAGTGCCTGAAGCGGACCAGGGTGGGGATGCCACGGACCTGGCAGCGACCCGATTGGCTGTCGAGAAGACTGACACCCGTGAAGAAATTGACCGTTCGGCCAGACAGTTCGGTCAGTTGCCGGACCGCGCCCGCGTGATTGCCCGGCTTGCCATAGACGCGCCCCTCGCACACGGCGACCTGATCGCTGCCGATGATCAGAGCCTCCGGGTGCCGGGATGCAACGGCGCGAGCCTTTGCTTGTGCGAGGCGCAGTGCAGTTTCCTCAGCGGATTCCCCGCGGAGTGGCGTCTCGTCGGTGGCGGGGTCATCGACGGAAAAGGGCAATTGCAGGCGACCGAGAAGTTCCCGCCGATAGGGCGAGGTCGACGCAAGCACGATGGGGCGGGTCATTGAGTTGAAATCCGAACGGGGACAAGCGCTTGCACGGGGAAATTCAAGTCTTGCCGAGTTTTGACTTAAGCGGGCAAAAATAATATCATCCGCCGTTTATGTCGCAACAGCTCGTGATTGACGGTATGGCTTTTGCCAGGGACAGAAGGGTCCTCGAAGGGACTGTCGATGTCTCTGCGCTTACCAGGCTGCACGACCTTCTGGCCGAGATTTCCGGGGAAGTCCGGTATCGGCTCGAAGGGGGCAGGGGTGAGCGGGGGCAGTCTCAGCTGAGGCTTCTCCTGTCTGGAAACCTGCCGCTTGCCTGTCAGCGCTGTCTTGGGGTCGTCGGATTTCGCCTGGAGGTTGAGAGCCTTCTGGAGCTAGTTCCCGAGGGCGAAGAACTGTCGCAGGACGAGTTGGAGGACGATAGTCGAGATTTTCTGCCCGTGGCGGGTGAGCTTGAAGTGGCCAATCTGGTCGAGGACGAAGTCCTCCTGGCACTTCCTGTGTCGCCGCGGCACGAAAAATGTAGTCTGCCCGGAGATTCCGAGGCCGGTGAACGGATGATGCCGTTTGCGGGGCTCGCCGGAATGAAGGGGAGGCCGAACTGATTTTTTTGGAGTGATGAAATGGCCGTTCAACAGAACAAGAAGTCCCCGTCCAAGCGTGGCATGCACCGTGCTCACGACTTTCTGACCAATCCCCCGCTGGCTCTCGAGCCCACCACGGGCGAGGTTCACCTGCGCCACCATATTTCCCCCACCGGGTTTTATCGCGGCAAAAAGGTCCTGAAGGGCAAGGGCGAGTAATTGCGCCACGAGGGGCAGGCAGTTCGTTCGGACTGCCTGCCTTTCTTTTTGCCATGACCAACTGCATCGCCATCGATTGCATGGGGGGCGACCACGGGCCGTCAGTGACGGTTCCTGGGGCTCTGCGCTTCCTGGCCGACCATCCGGGCGCCAGCCTGGTGTTGGTCGGTCGGGAGGGGGCGATCCGTCCCCATCTCGGGAACGCCGCCGGAGATGCGCGACTTCGGCTCGTCAGTGCGTCCGAAGTCGTCGAGATGGACGAGTCTCCAGCCCTTGCGCTTCGCAACAAGAAAGACTCTTCCATGCGGGTAGCGATCAACCTGGTGAAGGAAGGTCAGGCCCAGGCCTGTGTTTCGGCCGGGAACACCGGGGCGCTCATGGCCATTTCCCGCTTTGTCCTGAAGATGTTGCCGGGCATCGATCGTCCCGCTATCTGTGCGCCGCTGCCTACCCTGCGCGGTCATACACATGTCCTCGATCTGGGGGCGAACATCGATTGCACGCCGGAACACCTGCTGCAGTTCGGCCTCATGGGAGCGTCGCTGGTTTCGGCCCTGGAGCACGTCGATCGACCCACCGTGGGTCTGCTCAACATTGGCGAGGAAGACATCAAGGGCAACGAAGTGGTCAAGAGGGCCGGGGAACTCCTGCGGCAATCCGGGCTGAATTTCGTGGGCAATGTCGAAGGGGACGGTATCTACAAAGGCGACGCGGACATCGTGGTCTGCGACGGTTTTGTAGGTAATGTTGCGTTGAAGACTTCGGAGGGGCTCGCCCAGATGCTTGCTTCCTTCCTGCGGCAAGAGTTCAAGCGTAATCTGCTCACCCGCCTTGCGGCCTTGGTTGCCATGCCGGTGCTTGGTCGCTTCAAGCAACGTGTCGATCATCGGCGCTACAATGGCGCCATTCTCCTGGGCCTCAAGGGCATTTCGGTGAAGAGTCACGGCTCGGCGGACGCCTTTGCATTCGCCAACGCCATCGCCCGCGCCTGGGATGCGGCCGAGAACGGAGTGCTCGAGCGCATCGCGGAACGGTTTGCCGGTATTGCGGGGCAAGGGACTCGCGAGGAAGCGGCATGATTTATTCTCGGGTCATTGGAACGGGCAGCTCGCTCCCGGGCGCTCCCGTGACCAACGCCGATCTCGCAGTACGAGGAATCGATACAGACGACGAGTGGATCGTTACCCGTACGGGTATCCGGCAACGTCATCTCGCCGCTCCCGGCGTCATGGCAAGCGACCTGGGCTTCGAGGCGGCGCAGAAAGCGCTCGAGATGGCCGGGGTTGCGGCAGCGGACCTCGATCTCATGATCGTCGCCACCTCCACGCCGGATTTTGTTTTCCCCAGCACAGCCTGTCTTATCCAGGGGCGACTCGGAAACCGCGGGGCGACTGCTTTTGACGTTCAGGCGGTATGTGCTGGGTTCGCCTATGCCCTGACGGTGGCTGACAAGTTCATTGCCTCCGGCAGCCATAAAAAAGCCTTGGTCATCGGTGCCGAGGTGTTCTCCCGCATCCTGGACTGGAGCGACCGAGGGACTTGTGTACTTTTTGGGGACGGTGCCGGTGCCGTGGTACTCGAGGCCTCGGACACTCCAGGTATTCTCGCCAGTGCGCTTCATGCGGATGGAAGCCAGAGCGGTATTCTGAGCGTTCCCGGGCGGATTTGCGGAGGTCAGGTGAACGGCGATCCTTTCCTGCGCATGGATGGCCAGGCGGTATTCAAGTTTGCCGTACGCGTTCTTGCTGATGTGGCGGAGGAGGTCTGCTCCAGGTCTGGTCTCTCACCAGCCGCCCTGGACTGGCTTATCCCTCATCAAGCCAATGTCCGCATCATAGAGGCCACGGGCAAGAAACTTGGCGTCGCTCCTGAGCGGGTGGTGGTGACGGTCGACCACCACGGCAACACTTCGGCGGCCTCCATCCCACTGGCTCTCGACGAAGCGATTCGGGACGGGCGCATCCGCAAAGGACAAACAGTTTTAGTAGAAGGTGTCGGCGGCGGCTTCACTTGGGGCGCCGTCCTGATGCAAATATGATTCATAGTCGCGGTTGGCGGCATTTTTGGCGCCAGCGGCTCTTGCGTTTCCACACCCGATAGGAGCAAGCGATGTTTGCATTTGTCTTTCCGGGACAGGGCTCCCAGAGCGTTGGGATGATGGCGTCCTATGGCGATGCTGCGGTGGTGCGAGCGACCTTCGATGAGGCTTCTCAGGCGCTCGGGGACGACCTCTGGCAGATGGTTGCGGATGGGCCGGCGGAATTGCTGGCGCAGACCGTCAACACCCAACCCGTCATGCTGACGGCCGCCATTGCTGCTTGGCGCCTGTGGCTGGAAATGGGGGGGCGCCAGCCCGCCGTGCTGGCCGGGCATAGCCTGGGCGAGTATTCGGCGCTGGTCGCGGCCGGGGTGATCGATCTGAGGGATGCCGTACCCCTGGTTCGCCTGCGGGCGACCGCGATGCAGCAGGCGGTTCCGCTGGGAACTGGCGCCATGGCAGCCGTTCTGGGACTGGACGACGAGGGTATTCGCGCAGCCTGCGCCGAAGCCGCCTTGGGCGAGGTTGTCGAGCCGGTCAATTTCAACGCCGCCGGTCAGACGGTGATTGCTGGCCACAAAGCCGCCGTGGAACGGGCCATGGACACTTGCAAGGCGCGTGGTGCGAAGCGTGCCGTAGCTTTGCCGGTCTCCGCTCCCTTTCATTCTTCACTCATGCGTCCGGCGGCCGACAAACTCGCCGGGAGGCTTGCCCAACTCGATTTGCGTGCCCCCAGGATTCCGGTCGTCAATAACGTCGATGTGGTGGTCGAGAGCGACCTGGCCAGGATCAAGGATGCCCTCGTGAGACAGGCATACAACCCGGTGCGCTGGGTCGAGACCATCCAGAAGATGGCGGCGATGGGCGTGACCACGGTCGCAGAATGCGGGCCCGGAAAGGTACTTGCCGGACTCACCAAACGCTGTGCCGAAGGCGTCAATGGCATCGCCCTCGCGGACGCTGGTGCCATCGAAGCCAATCTCGGACTGGAGTGATGAGCATGCTGCATGGACAGGTTGCTTTGGTGACCGGGGCAACCCGGGGAATCGGGCGCGCCATCGCCCTCGAACTGGGATGTCTGGGGGCTACTGTGGTGGGCACGGCGACTAGTGAAGTCGGGGCGGAGATCATCTCAGCCTATCTTGCCGAGGCTTGTGTGGGTGGGGCTGGCCGAGTGCTCGAAGTGCGGGATGCCGCCCAGGTCGAGGGAGCCCTCGCGGCGATCGAAGCAGATTTTGGTGCCATCGCTATCCTCGTGAATAATGCCGGCATCACCCGGGATAACCTGGCCATGCGCATGAAGGAGGACGAGTGGGACGCGGTGATCGATACCAATCTCAAGGCGGTGTTCCGGCTTTCCAAGGCCGTTATGCGGGGGATGATGAAAGCCCGTAAGGGCCGCATCATCAACATCACCTCGGTGGTCGGTCACTCGGGCAATCCCGGTCAGGCCAACTACTGTGCCGCGAAGGCGGGTGTAGCCGGTATGGCCCGTTCCTTGGCACGGGAACTTGGCAGCCGCAATATCACGGTTAACTGTGTGGCGCCAGGATTTATCGCCACCGATATGACGCACGGGTTAGACGAGAAGCACAAGGAGGCCATGCTGTCGGCCATTCCACTCGGGCGGGCGGGGACTCCCGAAGATGTCGCTGCCGCTGTCGCCTTTCTTGCGTCGCCGGCTGCAGGCTATGTCACCGGAACGACGATCCACGTCAACGGCGGCATGTTCATGGATTGATTTCCGGCAAGGCCGGCTTTTGGTAAACTCGCAACGTTTATTACACCCTCAGGGGGAAGGAGTTTTTTCAATGGATAACATCGTAGAGCGCGTCAAGAAGATCGTCGCCGAACAACTCGGCGTGAACGAAGCCGACATCAAAAATGAGTCTTCGTTCGTCGACGATCTTGGCGCGGATTCGCTGGATACCGTCGAACTGGTCATGGCCCTGGAAGAGGAATTCGAGTGCGAAATCCCCGATGAGGAGGCCGAGAAGATCACTACCGTTCAGCAGGCGGTCGACTACATCCTCGCCAACAAGAAGTAATCCATCCTGGTTTCGGCGGCAGAGGCCGGCCCGCGGGCCGGCCTTTACGCATTCAAATACGGAGTGCACACCTTGGCACGTCGCAGAGTCGTCATCACCGGTCTGGGTTTGGTTAGCCCGGTCGGCAATACCGTGGAAGAGGGTTGGTCAAACCTCATCGCCGGCCGTAGCGGGATCGCCACGATCACCAAATTCGATGCCTCAGCTTTTTCCGCTCACATCGCGGGAGAAGTGAAGGGTTTCGACATCGGGGCCTATCTGGCACCGAAGGAGTCCCGGCGCATGGATACCTTCATCCACTTCGGCATGGCGGCTGCAATTCAGGCCGTGCGCGACGCTGGGCTTGCCGAGAATGCGGCCGATCCTGAGCGCATCGGGGTTGCCATCGGGTCAGGGATAGGCGGTTTACCTCTGATCGAAGCGACCAAAGACGACTATCTGGCTGGTGGTCCCCGCAAGATTTCTCCCTTTTTTGTCCCCGGTTCGATCATCAACATGATTTCTGGCAACCTGTCGATCATGTTCGGATTCAAGGGCCCCAACATTGCATTGGTCACGGCCTGTACTACCGGAACCCACTCCGTGGGCGAAGCCGCACGCATCATCGAGTATGGGGATGCAGATGTAATGGTTGCTGGCGGCGCCGAGGCGACGGTGTCCCCGTTGGGCCTGGGCGGATTCTGCGCGGCCCGCGCGCTGTCCACGCGGAATGACGACCCGGCTACCGCCAGCCGCCCCTGGGACCGGGATCGCGATGGCTTCGTGCTTGGAGAGGGTGCCGGGGTGATGGTGCTAGAGGAATACAAGCACGCCAAGGCCCGTGGCGCAAAGATCTACGCGGAGGTGGCAGGTTATGGCATGAGCGCCGATGCCTTCCACATGACACAGCCGGCCGAAGACGGTGACGGAGCACGGCGCTGCATGTTGGCTGCCTTGCGCAATGCCGACCTAGCGCCGGGTGACATCCAGTACATCAATGCCCATGGGACCTCGACTCCCCTGGGGGATGTTGCCGAAACACAGGCTGTCAAACGTGCCTTCGGCGAGGCTACCAAGAATCTGGTCATGAATTCAACCAAGTCCATGACCGGGCACCTATTGGGTGCCGCCGGGGGGATAGAGGCCGTATTCACCGCCCTGGCGATCCATCATCAGATTTCGCCGCCGACGATCAACATCTTCAATCAGGATGAGCGCTGTGACCTGGACTACTGTGCGAATCAGGCTCGCAAGATGAAGATTGACGCTGCAATTTCCAATTCCTTCGGGTTCGGCGGAACCAACGGGACAGTAGCGTTCCGGCGTATCTGATCCCCAAGAGGAGGACGGGGTGCAGTTTCCGATCAACATCGGGCTGCACCCTTCTCGTTTTCTGCGCGGTGCCGGGTTCCTTGCCCATATAACGGCGGCCTTGGCTCTTGGGGGGCTGGACTTGGGTCTGGGGTTCATCGGCGCCTTGGCAATGGTCGCCTTAGGCGCCACCGTGGCCTGGAGGGCAGGGCGGCCGAGCGTCGTCGGCCTGAAGCTGTTTGTCGATGGGCGTCTCGAGATCGCCACAGCGCAGCATGATTGGCGCTCGGCGGAAGTGATTTCCCCGTTAAGGATTCACCCCTGGCTGACTGTCCTGCGCATACGGAGTGATGATTGCGCGTGTGTGCTTGCCATTGCACCGGATAGTCTCACGTATGAAGATTTTCGCCGCTTGCGCCTGTGGCTTGGCTGGCGACGGCGGCCCACCACAGACGCGAGGCTTGGTCCGGAAACTGTGCCCCGTTGAGCACACTCGAAATCGAAATCTCCGGCGTGTAGCAGCGTTGGTGAGGTACCTGGGTAGCCAGGCACTACCGCTTTGCGCGTCGCTTGAGAACCGTACTGCGTGGGATCTTCCGGGTTTCCGGATAGTCTCGTGACGAGTGAAGCCCTCGGCTTTCTCGGCGCTTCATGGCACAGCGTACGATGAGGTCAGCCGTCTCAACCAGATTGCGCAGTTCGATCAGGTCATGACTGACCCGGAAATTGGCGTAGAACTCATCGATTTCGCGCTTGAGCAAACGAATGCGGTGTGAGGCTCGTTTTAGGCGCTTGGTTGTACGTACGATGCCAACGTAATCCCACATGAAGCGGCGCAACTCGTCCCAGTTGTGAGAAATGACGACTTCTTCGTCGGCATCGGTTACCCGGCTTTCATCCCATGCGGGCAAAGCAGAGACGGCCTCCACGGATGTGGCGAGGATGTCGGTGACCGCCGCCTCGGCGAAGACAAGGCATTCCAGGAGCGAGTTGGAGGCGAGGCGATTTGCGCCGTGCAGGCCGGTGCACGAGGCCTCCCCAGCCACGTAGAGACCAGCAAGATCGGTACGCCCCCGCAGGTCGCAGACGATGCCTCCGCAGGTGTAGTGGGCCGCCGGTACGACCGGGATAGGGTCACGGGTGATGTCGATGCCCAGTTCCAGGCAGCGGGCGTGAATATTGGGAAAGTGCCCGCGGATGAAATCTTCGCCTTTGTGGGCGATGTCCAGGAAGACGCAATCCAGGCCACGCTTCTTCATCTCGAAGTCGATCGCGCGGGCGACCACGTCCCGGGGAGCGAGTTCGGCCCGCGGATCGTGTTCGGGCATGAAGCGGGTTCCGTCCGGGAGCCGCAGCAGACCCCCTTCGCCGCGTACCGCCTCGGAGATCAGAAAGGACTTGGCCTGGGGGTGGTAAAGGCAGGTTGGATGGAACTGGATGAACTCCATATTGGCGACACGGCACCCCGCTCGCCAAGCCATGGCGATGCCGTCTCCGGTGGAGGTGTCTGGGTTGGTCGTGTAGAGATATACCTTGCCCGCTCCTCCTGTCGCGATCAAGGTATGCGGTGCTCCAAGGGTGACGACACGGTCCATGCGGGTGTCGAGCACGTAGGCACCATGGCATCGGTCTTCGCTGCCGCCCAGCTTCACCGCCGTAATCAGATCGACAGCGATGTGATGTTCCAGCACCGTGATGTTCGGGTGGGCCCGAACCCTGCGGGTTAGGGTCTCTTGGACTGCCTGGCCGGTAGCATCGGCGACATGGATCACGCGGCGGGCGCTGTGACCGCCTTCCCGGGTTAGATGGTAGCCGGAGTCGTCTTGGGTGAAGGGGACTCCCTGGCCGATCAGCCAATCGATGGCGCGGCGGCCGTTCTCGACCACGAACCGTGTAGCAACCGGGTCGTTCAACCATGCGCCGGCAATGAAGGTATCCCGGATATGGGCATCTATGGAATCCTGGCTGTCGAGGACGGCTGCAATTCCCCCCTGGGCCCAGCCTGAGGCACTGTCTTCGAGCGCACGCTTGCTGACCAATGCCACGCGGCAGCGGTCTGCAAGACGCAGGGCAGCGGATTGTCCGGCGAGACCGCTACCAATGATTAGGACGTCGAAGGAATTCACGCGGTTTGCGAGGGAAGGGGTAGATTCGGCCGGGGACTATACCATGTCCAATGGTTACACACGGTCACAAACCGGGATGGTCCCTGGGGTTTGGTGGGAATACTTCGCGCTATACTCCCTCTACAACAAGCATTAGACCCTCAGGGAACGCGGCAAGCGATGAGTGAGCGCGAGATTGATCAAGCCTTGGTTGAGCGAGCCCAAGGTGGCGAGCGGCACGCCTTTGACCTCTTGGTGAGCAAATACCAGCGCAAGTTGGGCCGTTTGCTGTCGCGCTACATCCGGGATGCCGCCGAGGTTGAGGATGTGGCCCAGGAGGCGTTCATTAAGGCCTACCGTGCCTTGCCGGCCTTCCGCGGTGAAAGCGCTTTCTATACTTGGCTCTACCGCATCGGCATCAATACCGCCAAGAATTACCTGGTTTCCCAGGGGCGGCGTGCCCCTACCACGACTGAATTCGATAGCGAAGAGGCCGAGACCTTTGAGGATGGAGAACAACTCAGGGATATCAATACGCCCGAGAGCGTTCTGCTTTCCAAACAGATTGGCGAAACGGTCAATTGTGCCGTCGAAGCCTTGCCGGACGAATTGCGCACGGCCATCGTGCTGCGGGAGATAGAAGGTATGTCCTACGAGGAGATCGCGCAAATCATGAATTGCCCCATTGGGACCGTCCGCTCGCGGATCTTCAGAGCCCGGGAGGCCGTTGCAGCGAAACTTCGCCCTTTGCTGGATACGGCTCCAGACCGGCGTTGGTGATGATGAAAATGATTACTGTCGTATCGGCCGTCGTGCGCGAGGTACAGGGGAACGAGGCCCTGGTTGAGGTAACACAGGAAGGGTGTGGACGCTGCTACGAAAGCGGGGGTTGCGGCGGACAAAATCTCGCGCGCATGTTGTGTTCGACGCCGCGGGTTTACCTCGTTGCCAATCCCGGGGGGGCGCGTGTCGGCGAGCGTGTCGAAGTCGGCATAGCGGACGGGGCACTACTCCGGGGCGCGAATCTCGCCTATGGGCTTCCATTGGTGGGATTGATCGGCGGGGGACTGGTCGGACACTGGATCGGCGGTGATGCGGCGGCCATGCTTGGTTCTCTGGTCGGCCTCGCAGGAGCCTGGATCGGGTTCCGGCAGACGGTACGTCATCCGGCACAGCCGACCATCATCGGGCGCGCTCTGTGATTTTCGGATTTTCGTTCTGCGCGCTTCCTGCGTGAATGGGATTGCCCGGAAAGGCGCAAAACCGTTTCTGGCCACCGTCCTTGATTGCTTGTCTGTGTCTCTTCGTTCGTTGCGGAGTTTGGTGTTATGAAGCGTTCTTTGGTCCATGTCTGCCTGTACTTTTACTGCGCCTTCGCTTTTGCGGAAGCGCCAACGGGCCGGGTCTTGCCCGACTTTGCCGATTTGGCGGAGAAACAGGGGCCCTCGGTGGTCAATATCAGCACCACGCAGGTCGTCCGTGGGCGCACCCCGTTCGGGATGCCGCTGGACGAGAACGATCCCATGTTCGAGTTCTTCCGGCGGTTCATTCCGCGTCAGCCGGGAGGCGCGCCCCAGCGAGAATTCGAGAGCAAGTCCCTGGGCTCTGGATTCATCATCAGTGCTGACGGATATATTCTGACCAATGCGCATGTCGTCGAGACCGCCGACGAAATAACCGTGCGCCTGACCGACAAGCGGGAATTCAAAGCCAAGGTCATCGGCGCCGACAAGCGGACCGATGTGGCGCTGATTCGCATCGAGGCGACAGGCCTGCCCACGGTGCGCCTGGGTGATCCGGCCCTGACCCGCGTCGGGGAGTGGGTCGTTGCGATCGGTTCCCCCTTCGGTTTCGACAATTCTGTGACTGCCGGAATCGTTTCCGCCAAAGGGCGTTCGCTGCCCCAGGAAAACTACGTGCCCTTCATTCAGACCGACGTTGCCATTAATCCGGGCAATTCCGGGGGGCCGCTGTTCAATTTGAAGGGCGAGGTTATCGGCATCAACTCCCAGATATACAGCCGCAGTGGGGGGTACATGGGACTTTCCTTCGCCATCCCCATCGACGTGGCGATGGAAATTCAGGGGCAACTGCGCAGCCAAGGGAAGGTCAGCCGTGGTCGGTTGGGGGTTGTGATCCAGGAAGTCAGCAAGGAACTCGCCGAATCACTGGGGCTTGCCAAACCCATGGGAGCCATCGTGAACGCGGTGGAAAAAGGCGGCCCCGCGGAAAAGGCCGGTCTGGAGGCGGGAGACGTCATCCTGAAGTTCGACGCTCGCCCGATCAATACTTCGGCGGATCTGCCACGGGTCGTCGCCGCAACCAAGCCGGGAACAAAGTCGGTCGTGCAGGTATGGCGCAAGGGCGTGACGCGGGACATCGCCATCACGGTGGGCGAATTCGTCGAAGAAGGGGGGCGGTCCAGGGTTGGGAGCAGTGCTAAACCGGCCGAGCAGGCCGCCAATCGCCTGGGTCTGGTGGTGAGCGAACTCTCGGAGGAAAAACGCAAGGAACAGCGGATATCCGGCGGGCTGCTCATCGAGGACATCAAGGGCGGTACCGCCCGTGCCGACTTGCGCCCAGGGGACATCGTCCTGGCCGTCATCGCGAAGGGGGCAACTACCGAAGTGCGATCAGTCGATCAGTTCAACAAGCTGCTTGGCCAGTTCGACCGCAACTCGAACATCACACTGCTCGTCAAGCGGGGGGAGAGCCAGACTTTCGTGACTATCAAGGCCACCAACGGCAGTGGCGGGGGTCCCGGTGGCAACGGGTGACAATGCTGAACCCCTCGTGCTGGTGAGCCGAAGCTACTGCCACCTGTGTCAGGACATGGAGGCGGCAGTGGCGCCTCTGGCGCTTGAATTTGGCGTCGGGCTGAAAGTATTGGATGTGGACGCCGACGCCGAACTCGAGGCCCGCTACGATGAACTCGTCCCTGTCCTGTTACACCGAGGGAATGAGCTCTGCCACTACTTCCTGGACGGCCTCAAAGTCCGTGAGTATTTGGCCGGAATCCGCTAGAATCGCGGGTTTCCGGAATTCGCCCAGGGCGCCTGCCAGCGCCCTTTTTTTCGAGTAGCATGGACCATATCCGCAACTTCTCCATCATTGCCCATATTGACCATGGCAAGTCGACCTTGGCCGACCGCATCATTCATCTGTGCGGGGGACTGTCGGACCGAGAAATGGAGGAGCAGGTGCTCGATTCCATGGACATCGAGCGCGAGCGGGGCATCACCATCAAGGCCCAGACTGCAGCGCTGGAGTACAAGGCCAGGGACGGCCAAGTCTATAACCTCAACTTGATCGACACTCCGGGACACGTGGATTTTTCCTACGAGGTCTCCCGCTCTCTTTCCGCCTGCGAAGGGGCGTTGCTGGTGGTGGATGCCTCCCAGGGTGTCGAGGCCCAGACCGTGGCCAACTGCTATACCGCCATCGAGTTGGGAGTCGAGGTGGTGCCTGTGCTCAACAAGATCGACCTGCCTTCTGCCGATCCCGACAACGCCCGCAGCGAGATTGAGGACGTCATTGGCATCGATGCCTCCGAGGCCGTGCTGGCTTCGGCCAAGACGGGCCTGGGCGTGGAAGGCATCCTGGAGGCCGTGATCGCCAAGGTGCCGGCCCCCAAGGGCGACACCAGCGCGCCGTTGAAGGCCCTGATCATCGACTCCTGGTTCGACAACTACGTGGGCGTGGTGATGCTGGTGCGCGTGGTCGATGGCGAGATCCGCCCCAAGGACAAGCTCCATTTTATGGCCACCGCCGCCAGCCAGCTGTGCGAACAGGTTGGGGTGTTTACGCCGAAATCTCTCCAGCGCGACGTGCTGCGGGCCGGCGAGGTGGGTTTTGTCATCGCCGGCATCAAGGAGCTCAAGGCGGCCAAGGTTGGCGACACCATCACTCACAGCGATCGCAAGGCCGTAGCGCCTCTGCCGGGCTTCAAGGAAATCAAGCCCCAGGTGTTTGCCGGCCTCTATCCAGTGGAGGCCAACCAGTACGACTCCCTGCGGGAATCTCTGGAAAAGCTGAAACTCAACGACGCTTCCCTTCAGTACGAGCCGGAAGTCTCCCAGGCGCTGGGTTTCGGCTTCCGCTGCGGCTTTCTCGGCCTCCTGCACATGGAAATCGTTCAGGAGCGCCTGGAGCGGGAATTCGATCAGGATCTCATCACCACGGCACCCACCGTGGTCTATGAAGTGGTGCAGCGGGATGGTACCCAGATTCAGGTGGAGAACCCCTCCAAGCTACCCGAGATCGGCAAGATCGAGGAAATTCGCGAGCCCATCATCACCGCGACCATCTTCGTGCCCCAGGATTACCTGGGTGCCGTCATCACCTTGTGCAACCAGAAGCGCGGCAACCAGGTGGACATGCACTACCATGGCCGCCAAGTGAAGTTGGTCTATGAAATGCCCATGGCCGAGGTGGTGATGGATTTCTTCGACAAGCTGAAATCCTGTTCTCGGGGCTATGCCTCCCTTGACTACGATTTCAAGGAATACCGGGCGGCGGACGTGGTCAAACTCGACGTACTGATCAATGGCGACCGGGTGGATGCCCTGTCCCTGATCGTCCATCGTGCCAATTCCCAGTATCGTGGGCGCGAGTTGGCGTCCAAGATGCGCGAATTGATTCCCCGCCAGATGTACGACGTGGCCATCCAGTCCGCCATCGGCTCCCACATCATCGCCCGGGAGAACGTCAAGGCGCTGCGCAAGGATGTGCTGGCCAAGTGTTACGGTGGTGACATTACCCGCAAGAAGAAGCTGCTGGAGAAGCAGAAGGCCGGCAAAAAGCGTATGAAGCAGGTGGGCAGCGTGGAAATCCCGCAGGAAGCCTTCCTCGCCGTGCTGCGCGTGGATAACTGACTAGGAATACGATGAATTTTGCCCTGATCCTTTTCGTTCTGACCCTGGTCACCGGTGCGCTTTACGCTCTGGATGTCCTCAGGTACCGCAAATTGCGGGCCAAGGACGCGGGGGAGCCGCTGTGGGTGGAATGGGGGGCAAGTTTTTTCCCCGTCATCCTCATTGTTTTCGTGCTCCGTTCCTTCATTGTCGAACCGTTCAAAATTCCCTCGGGATCAATGATTCCGACTCTATTGGTCGGCGATTTCATTCTCGTGAACAAATTCACCTACGGGATACGTCTACCGGTCATCAACAAGAAGATCGTCGACATCAACCTCCCGCAGCGCGGAGACGTCATGGTCTTTCGTTACCCCGAAGAGCCCTCCCTAGACTACATCAAGCGTGTCGTAGGGGTCCCGGGGGACAAGGTGGAGTATCAGAACAAGCGCCTGACCATCAACGGAAAACCTGTGGCGGTGAAGAAGCTTGGTGATTATCTTCATCCGGAACGGGTTTATTACTCCGAGCAGTATGTCGAAAACATGGACGGCGTCGAACATCGCATGCTCAATGACACGGAAGCGCCGGCCTATATTCCTGATGTGGCAAGCTTCCCCAATCGTGAAAATTGCCTCTACAATGCCTCCGGCGTCGTTTGTACCGTCCCTCCCGGGCATTACTTCATGGTAGGTGACAATCGCGACAACAGCAGGGACAGTCGGTACTGGGGCTTCGTGCCTGAGGAAAACATTGTCGGCAAGGCCTTTTTCATCTGGATGCACGTGGAATCGTTCATTCCGCCCAAGGGAATCGATTTCAGCCGTATCGGATCGTTCAAGTAGGGGAGACGAAGGATGAAATATCAACGCGGAGTGACCCTCTCTGGTGTGATGTTCTGGGGCATTCTCCTCGCCCTGGTCGCCATGCTTGGCATCAAGGTGGCGCCGTCGGCGATCGAGTACTACAAGATTCTCAAGGACGCCAAGGCCACGGTGGCCGGGGTAGCTGCGGGGGCGACCGTCCCCGAGGTGCGTCAGGCCTTTGCCAAGTACGCCGAAGTCGATCACATTACGGAATTCAGCCCCCAGGATCTGGATATTTCCAAGGAGGGAAACCAGATCGTGATTTCCTTCGACTATGAAAAAAAGATTCCTTTGGGGTTCAATGTCAGCCTGCTGATCAACTACCGCGGGACGACCAGCGGATCGTCTGCCGATTAGTCGTCGGCCCGGGCCCTGGGCAATCCCACGGGCTACGGGTCATCTCCCGCGAAACAGCCTCCCCGATGCCCCTTACCACCCTTGAAGATGCCATCGGGCATCGCTTCCGTAACCGGGAGCTATTGCAGACGGCATTGACGCATCGGAGTTTCTCGGCCTGCCATAACGAGCGCCTGGAATTTCTGGGTGATAGCGTACTAAATTGTCTGGTGGCTGCTGAGCTGTTCCGGCGTTTTGAACACCTGCCGGAAGGGGATCTCTCCCGCCTGCGGGCCAATCTCGTGCGGCAGGAAACACTGCACCAAGTGGCTCGGCGCCTTAGCCTGGGGTCGCAACTTCGGCTTGGGGAAGGCGAGCTGCGCAGCGGGGGGGGCGAGCGGCCGTCGATTCTTGCGGATGCCCTGGAAGCAGTGATCGGGGCCGTTTTTCTCGATGCGGGATTGGAGTCCGCGGAGAGCATGGTCAAGCGCTTGTTCGAAGGACTGCTTGATGAACTCAACCCGGGTGAGTCGTGCAAGGATGCCAAAACCAGGTTGCAGGAGTGGCTCCAGGGGCGCAAGCAGCCCTTGCCGAAGTATGCCACCCTGGCGACAACGGGAGCGGCGCATAACCAGCGTTTCGAGGTCACTTGTGTCCTGGAGCGCCTGGGGGTGCAGACGGTGGGGGCTGGCAGCAGTCGCAGGCTTGCCGAGCAGGCCGCCGCAGAAAATGCCCTGAAGGCCCTTAACGCATGAAACCCATACGCTCCGGCTACGTCGCCATCGTTGGCAGGCCCAATGTTGGCAAATCCACGCTCCTTAACCATCTGGTGGGGGAGAAGATCAGTATCGTCTCCCGCAAGGCTCAGACGACACGGCACCGCATCACCGGCATCCGTACTGATGCCGATGCCCAGTACGTTTTTGTCGATACGCCCGGGTTCCAGACCAAGTTTTCCAATGCCCTCAACCGGGCCATGAACCGGGGCGTCACGCAAACCCTTGCCGACGTCGATGTCGTCGTGTTCGTCATCGAGGCAGGGCGCTTCGACGCCAAGGACAAGGCGGTGATGAAGCTCCTTCCCGCCGATCGGCCGGCGATTCTAGCCATCAACAAGACTGACCGCCTGAAGGATAAGGCGGCGCTCCTGCCTTTCCTGGCACAGGTTGGCCAGGAGCGGGATTTCGCCGCCGTGGTGCCCATCAGCGCCGCCAAGGGAAAGCAGACCGCGCAGTTGCTGGGTGAAGTCAGCAAGCACCTCCCCAATGAAGGCCTGCTCTTCGCCGAGGATGAACTGACCGACAAGTCGGAGCGCTTCCTGGCCGCCGAATACATCCGGGAGAAGCTGTTCCGGCTGCTCGGCGACGAACTGCCCTACGCGACAACCGTGGAAATCGAGAAATTCGAGGTGGAAGGCGCATTGCGCCGCATCTATGCCGCCATCGTCGTGGATCGCGACAGCCACAAGGCCATCGTCATCGGCAAGGGAGGGGAATCCCTCAAGCGTATCGCCATGGAAGCTCGCCAGGACATGGAGCGCCTTTTCGACGGCAAGGTCTACCTGGAAGTCTGGGTGAAGGTGAAGTCGGGCTGGACCGACGACGAGCGCCTGTTGAAGAGCCTCGGCTACGAATAACGTCATGCAGCGGCAAAAAGTCGACGGGCAACCGGCTTTCGTCCTGCACAGTTATCCCTTCCGGGAAACCAGTCTCATCGTCGAAGCCTTCACCCGCGACTTTGGGCGCATTGCCTTGCTGGCCCGGGGCGCCCGCCGCCCGCGTTCCGCCCTGCGCGGTCTGCTCATGGCGTTCCAACCCCTGGAGTTGGGTTGGGCCGGCAAGGGCGAGGTACTGACCCTGATGAAAGCCGAGTGGCAGGGCGGCTTGCCGCTCCTGCACGGCGAGGCGCTCTTCTGCGGCTACTACCTGAACGAGCTGCTGATGCACCTCTTGCCCCGGGAGGATGCCCACGAGCGGCTTTTCGAGCGCTACCGGGAGATCCTCGGTCATTTGGCTGCCGATCCCTCCGGCAAGGTGCGGGAAGCCGACCTGCGCAGCTTCGAAAAGGCACTCCTGCAGGAGCTCGGCTACGGCCTCACGCTGGACCACGATAGCGATGGCCGCCCGGTGTCTGCCGATGCTCATTACCATTACCGCATGGAGGAGGGGCCGGTACTTCTGGCCCACGGCGACGCCGCTGAGGATGTGGTCATCGGCCGGAGCCTGCTCGATCTGGCGGCGGAGAATTTCACCGATCCCCGCAGCCGGGCCGAGGCCAAACAATTGATGCGCACCCTGATGGCGTATTATCTCTCCGGTAAGGAACTGGAAACCCGCAAGATATTCAAGGAGTTGCAAGAGTTATGAAACGATCCCCACGCCCGGGAGATTCGCGGAAGGCTTGCCCTGTATGGCAGGCCCGCTTCGGCGGCGCAATGCGGTGCTTTGCGAATTCCCGCCTTTGCCCCCCCGGGAGGGTGCCGGCCACTCTTGGGGCGGCCCTGCGGGAGGTCGTATGATCGAACTTGGCGTGAATATCGACCACGTCGCCACACTGCGTCAGGCGCGCCGTACCTACGAGCCGGATCCGGTCTGGGCAGCGGTGGAGGCCCATCTGGGCGGCGCTGACGGCATCACCGTCCACCTGCGGGAAGACCGCCGCCACATCCAGGACGACGATGTGCGACGCCTCAAGGATCTCACCCAGATCAAGCTCAACCTCGAAATGGCCGCCACCGACGAGATGGTCGGCATCGCCTGCACCCTTAAGCCGGAAATGGCCATGCTGGTGCCGGAAGGCCGCCACGAGGTGACCACCGAAGGCGGCCTCGACGTGGCCGGCCAGGAAGCCCGACTGAAGGACGTGGTGAGCCGACTGGCCGACGCCGGGATCGTCACCAGCGTTTTCATCGACGCCGAACTGCCCCAGGTCGAGGCCGCGGCCCGCATCGGCGCCCGGGTGTGCGAAATCCACACCGGCCCCTACGCCCATGCCTTCTACGACAAGGGCCGGGACGCCGAGGCGCCGGCCGTTCTCGCCGAGCTGGCCAATATCCGCCAGGCAGGCCAAGCTATCCGCGACCTGGACATGCGCTTCAACGCCGGCCACGCCCTCAATTACTACAACGTCCAGCCCGTGGCCCGCCTTGCCGGCGTGCGGGAACTGCACATCGGCCACGCCATCGTCAGTCGTGCCACCTTCGTCGGTCTGCGCGAGGCGGTGCGGGAGATGAAGCAACTCATGCGGGAAGCGGCGGACCGGGGCGAATGATCCACGGCATCGGCACCGACATCGTCGCCGTCGCCCGTCTGCGGGGCATGTGGGAGCGCCATGGCGAGCGCATCGTCGACAAGCTCCTGGCCCCCTGCGAGCGCGAAGGATACGCTCGTGCCCCCGACAAGGGGCGTTTCCTGGCCAAGCGTTTCGCCGCCAAGGAGGCCTTCGCCAAGGCCCTGGGGACGGGCGTGCGGGCGCCAGCGACGCTGACCGCCATCGGCGTCATCCACGACGACCTGGGTAAGCCGCTCTTCGCATTGGGCGAGGCCCTGGCGTCCGTTCTGGCTGAAAAGGATCTGATCGCCCATCTTTCCATCAGCGACGAAGCGGACTACGCCGTCGCCTACGTGATTCTCGAAAAGCCATGAAGAACCAACCCCTGGGCCCGCTGATGATCGACATCGCCGGGATGGAACTCACTGACCTGGATCGCGAACGCCTCTGCCACCCCCTGGTAGGCGGCATCATCCTGTTCACCCGCAACTACGCGGACGTGGAGCAACTGCAGCGGCTGACGGCGGAGATCCACGCCCTTCGCACGCCGCGCCTGCTCATCGCCGTGGATCACGAGGGGGGTAGGGTGCAGCGCTTCCGCGACGGGTTCACCCGCCTGCCGCCCATGGCCGCCCTCGGCCGCCTGTGGGACGAGAATCCCGCCGCAGCCCATCAGGCCGCCCAGTCCGTCGGCTACGTCCTGGCCGCGGAATTGCGGGCCTGCGGCGTCGATTATTCGTTTACCCCGGTTCTCGACCTGGATTACGGCCCGTCGCGGGTCATCGGCGACCGCGCTTTTCACCGTCGCCCCGAGGCCGTCGTCGATCTGGCCGGTGGCCTCATCGCCGGTATGCGCCAAGCCGGCATGGGCAGTTGCGGCAAGCACTACCCCGGCCACGGCTATGTCATTCCCGATTCCCACGTGGAGTTGCCCGTGGACGATCGCCCCCTGGAAGCCATGGCCGAAGACCTGGAACCCTACCGCTGCCTTCCCCTGGACGGCGTCATGGCCGCCCACGTCGTTTACCAGTGCACTGACTGCAATACGGCAGTATTTTCAAATACATGGATAACATATTTGAGAAAAAACGTTAAGTTTAGCGGGATCGTTTTCACCGACGATCTGTCCATGGCAGGCGCCGGTGTGGTGGGTAACATGGTGAAGCGCGTGGAAGCCGCTCATGCTGCCGGTTGCGACATGCTGCTGGTGTGCAATGCGCCGGAGGCGGTGGGCGAAGTGCTCGCCCAGTGGCGGCCGGTGGCGGATCCAGCGGTCGGGAAACGTATCGAAAAGCTGCTGCCCTCGGCGCTGGCAATTTCCCGCGATGCCCTAACGGCCGATCAGGCCTACCTCTCGGCAAAGGCAAGCATCGCCAATCTGGCCAACTAAAAAGCAATCGGGCAGCCGAAGCTGCCCGAATTGATTTCCTCACAGGTTGAAGCAAAGAGCCAGCGCGGGTTGCACTGAGCCTGTCGACGGGCGCACCCCGCGCGACAGCAGCGGTCCTACGGCAAGCGGGGTGCAACGACGCTGGTGTGGGCCGGCACCTTACTTAGTACGGCTGCGGTATTCGTCGGTGCGAGTGTCAATCTCAATCTTGTCGCCGATTTCGACGAAGGCCGGCACCGGCAGTTCGAAGCCGGTAGCCAGGCGGGCAGGCTTCATGACCTTCCCCGAGGTGTCGCCCTTGACGGCGGGCTCGGTGTAGACGACTTCGCGCACGACACTGTTGGGCAGTTCGACGGAGATGGCCTTGCCGTCGTAGAACACGACTTCGCAGGGCAGGCCGTCTTCCAGGTACTTGAGGGCGTCGACCATGTTCTCGGCTTCCACCTCGAACTGGTTGTATTCGGCGTCCATGAACACGTACATGGGGTCGGCGAAGTAGGAGTAGGTCACTTCCTTCTTGTCGAGGATGACTTGCTCGAACTTGTCGTCGGCCTTGTAGACCGATTCCGACGGGGCGCCGGTGAGCAGGTTCTTGAGCTTCATCTTGACGACGGCGGCGTTGCGGCCGGACTTGTTGTATTCGGCCTTCTGCACCACGAGCGGGTCGCTGCCGACCATGATGACGTTGCCGGAGCGGAGTTCTTGAGCGGTCTTCATACTGGAAATTCCGAAAATCGGTGGGACGGGAAATGGGAAACGTTAAATTATAACTCTTTGGCACAGAAATTGACGAGATTCGAGGCTAAATCCGGCTGGGCGGCCAGACCGCCGGCCCAGCGACGATTATGGGCGGCGATGGCGGGCAGATGGGTGAGGAAGGCGGGCCAGCGGGCTCCTGCATTGGCGCCTTGGTTCCAGGCGTGAAAAAAGCCCTTGAGGGTTTCCGTGGCTGTTTTGGGCAGGCCGTGGCAATAGCGGTCCAGAAAAGCGTCCAGCTTGGCCAGGTGGGCAGCATCGTCCTGAGGGTAGATGTGCCAGACGAAGGGCCGTGCAGCCCATTGGGCACGTACGAAGGAGTCTTCGCCGCGGACAAAATTGAGGTCGCAGTTCCAGAGCAGGCGGTCGTATTCCGCCTGGGGCAGGAAAGGAATCGGCTGTACCGTAAGCGGGCCGCAGCACCAGGGGCCATTGCCCCCTAGATGGCGTGCAACGGCCGCGAGGGGCTTGCCGGGCGGCACATGGCAGAGCACGGGGCGCTCCCCTGCTGCCCAGGCGTCGAGCAATTCGGCCACAGGGGCCGTGTCGTAGCAGAAGAGGCTGACCTCCAGTGTCGCGCGGGCAGGTCGGGTAGCAAGGAAGACGTCTCTTGCGGCCAAGAGACTCCGTTCGCGCAACAGTCCGCCCGTTCCGGCGGTGAACCCGGGAAGAAAGAAGTGCTTCACCAGGCGCAGGGCGGGGTGAGGTGAGGAAAGACCATGGCAAGATTCAACCCAGGGTTCGGCCGACAGGTACTCCAGGTTGAGCCAGCGCGGGGCAGGGTTGCGGGAGGCCATGGCGCGCTGGTAGTTGGCGGGCAGCTCGCAGGCGAAAGCCTCGATGACGACAGACGCTGGCGCTACTGCGGGAAATTTGGCGGGCCAGCGACGTATGTCGACCCCCTTGACGCGCTGCTCGTCGAGGTTGGCGACCACTTCGGGCTGTAGTGGCACCAGGGCGGCAAGATCGTCCACCCACAGTCGCACCGGCAGGGCGTGCTCAGCCGCCAACTGACGCGCCAAGCGCCAGCAAACTCCGATGTCGCCGTAGTTATCGATGACGCGGCAGAAGATGTCCCAGGGAGCCTGCATGGGCGCCATGTTAACATCCTGGCCATGCCCGAATTCATCTCTCCTGGCGACTGTACCGCCTGCCCGCGCCTTGCCGACCACCTGAAAAACCTGCGCCAATGGGAGCCCGCATGGCACTGCTTGCCTGTGCCGGCCTTCGGAGATATCTCCGCTAGCCTGCTGGTGGTAGGTCTTGCGCCGGGGGAAAAAGGCGCCAACCGCACCGGTCGGCCGTTTACGGGCGACGTGGCCGGGGAATTGCTGTACCCGGCCCTGCACCGCTTCGGCTTCGCCAGCGTTGCAGGGCCCCTGGGGGCCGATGGCTGGGCCAATCCGGCCATGTCCCTCGCCGACTGTCGCATCACCAATGCCGTGCGCTGCCTGCCGCCGGCCAATAAGCCGACAACGGCGGAAATCCGCCAGTGCAACGGCCACCTCAAGGCAGAACTGGCGGCCATGCCGCGCCTCAAGGCCATCGTCGCCCTGGGCGCCATTGCCCACCAGGCGGTGCTCTGGGCCTACGGGCTGAAGAGCAAGGAACGCGTGTTCGGCCACGACGTTCAGCACGACCTACCGGACGGGCCTCGGCTCTTCGACAGCTACCACTGCAGCGGTTACAACTGGCGTACCGGGCGCCTCACCCGGGAAAGCTTCGAGGCGGTGTTCGACGGGGTGCGCCGCTACCTGAAACCATGAGCTCGGGAAAACCGGGGGGTACCTTCGACGCCAAAGCCTTCCTGTCCAGCCTGACCGAGCTGCCAGGGGTCTACCGCATGCTCGACGCCGGCGGCAACGTGCTCTATGTGGGCAAGGCCAAGAGCCTGAAAAAGCGGGTGTCGTCATACTTCCGGGAAAACCTGCCGAGTCCGCGCATCGCCCACATGGTGAGCCAGATCGCCCATGTGGAAACGACGGCGACCCGTTCCGAGGCCGAGGCGCTGCTGCTGGAAAACAACCTTATCAAATCGCTGAACCCCCGCTACAACATCCTGTTTCGCGACGACAAGTCCTACCCCTACATCATCCTCTCCCGGGACGAATTCCCGCGGCTGGGCTTTTTCCGCGGCAATCCTGACCGCAAAGCCGAGTATTTCGGGCCCTATCCATCGGCCTGGGCGGTGCGCGATGGCATGCAGACCCTGCAGAAGATGTTCCGCCTGCGTACCTGCGAAGACAGCGTTTTCGCCAACCGTTCTCGGCCTTGTCTGCTCTACCAGATCCGTCGCTGCAGCGGCTCTTGCGTCGGCCACATTTCGGCCGAGGACTACGCCCGGGACGTGCAACTGGCCGCGATGTTCCTGCACGGCCGGCAGCAGGAAGTGATCAAGCGCCTTTCCAAGTCCATGGAGGTGGCTTCCGCGCGTCTGGCCTTCGAGATGGCCGCCATCTACCGGGACCAGATCCAGTCCCTGCGCCAGGTTCAGGAAAAACAGTTTGTCTCCAGCGCCAAGGGTGAGGATGTCGATATCGTCGTTGCACTGCGGGAAGCGGGGCAGTTATGCGTCAACCTGGCCATGGTGCGTGGTGGGCGTCACCTGGGGGATCGTCCCCAGTTCGCCACCAATGCCGGGGATTCGACCCCTGCGGACGCGGTAGCAGCATTCCTGCAACAGCATTACGCCGTTCATCCGGCGCCGGCGCGGATATTCGTCTCGCCACCGGCGACGGAAGAGGAGGGCAATGACCCCGCAGCCGTGCTGGCCGAGTTGGCGGGTCGCGCCGTGCCAGTGCTGCAGCCTCGCTCGGGGGTGCACCGCACCTGGGTCGAGATGGCTTTGCAGAACGCAAGGCTCGCCATCGTCGCCCGCAACCAGGCGGCCGCCCAGCAAGAGCAGCGCCTCGCCGCCCTGCAGGAGGCCCTGGGGCTCACCGAGGCCGTTGCCCGTATCGAATGCTTCGACATCAGCCACACCCAAGGTGAGGCCACAGTAGCCTCCTGCGTGGTCTATCAGGGCAATGGCATGAAGAAGTCCGACTACCGGCGCTTCAATATCCGCGACATTCAGCCTGGGGATGACTACGCTGCCATGCGCCAGGCGGTGAGCCGGCGCTACGACGGTGTGGCGGCAGGGGAAGGGACGGCGCCAGACCTCATCCTCATTGATGGCGGCAAGGGCCAAGTGGGCGTCGCCTACGAAGCCATGGCCGACCTGGGTCTGGGCGATTTGCCGATGATAGGCGTGGCCAAGGGGGACGCCAGGAAGCCTGGCCTGGAATCCCTGATTTTCCCGGACGGCCGCGAGCCGCTACAATTGCCGCCCGAGCACCCGGCTCTGCATTTGATTCAGGAAATCCGCGACGAAGCCCACCGCTTTGCCATCACCGGCCATCGTGCCCGGAGGGGCAAGGTGCGCAATACTTCCAAACTTGAAAGTCTGCCCGGCATTGGCCCGGCCCGGCGCAAGGCCCTGGTGGCGCAGTTTGGTGGGCTTCCCGGGGTGCTCGCCGCCAGTCCTGAGCAACTGGCGGCGGTGCCGGGAATCAGCCGGGAACTGGCGAATAAAATCTACGCTGCATTACACTGACGCATGCCATTCAACCTACCCATCTTTCTTACTTGGCTGCGTATCGTCGCCATTCCCCTGCTGATCGGGGTCTATTATCTGCCTGCCGAATGGGCGACGCTGCAGGAACGCAACCTGGCTGCCACCCTGATCTTCATTTCTGCGGCGCTCACCGACTGGGCGGACGGTTACCTTGCCCGCAAGCTCAACCAGACATCGGCCTTTGGCGCCTTTCTCGATCCGGTGGCGGACAAGCTCATGGTGGCGGCCGCCCTCATCATCCTGGTGCAGCTTGATCGGACCGACGCGATCGTTGCCGGCATCATCATCGGTCGCGAGATCACCATTTCTGCGCTGCGGGAATGGATGGCCAGCATCGGGGCGCGCAAGAGCGTCGCGGTGTCGATGCTCGGCAAGATCAAGACCACGGCTCAAATGGTCGCCATCCCGATGCTTCTGTATCATGCCCAGATCGACGGCATTGATATTCACCGCTTCGGCAGCTGGTTGATCTGGGTCGCCGCTCTGTTGACGCTCTGGTCCATGGGTTATTACCTGCGGCGAGCCTGGCCGGAGATTGCGAGCAGGGCTGGCGACCTCCCTTGACATCGCTCTGCCAGCGCCTATAATGCCGGCTCTGTTCGATGCGGCAGTAGCTCAGTTGGTAGAGCGCAACCTTGCCAAGGTTGAGGTCGAGAGTTCGAGACTCTTCTGCCGCTCCAAGGATTTCGGGGAAAGCATGGCTTTCCCCTTTTAGTTGCACCTGATACAGTCTTTCGGCACGGCGCGATAGCAAAGCGGTTATGCACCGGATTGCAAATCCGTGTAGGTCGGTTCGACTCCGGCTCGCGCCTCCA
>SSTB01000195.1 GCA_009469665.1 Azonexaceae bacterium
ACAGCCTTGGAGTTCTCGTCGTAGCCGTAGCCCTGCCAGGGTTCCGGGGTGAACACGGCGAGGTACTTCAGGATGCGCATGGACGGAATGCCATACACGATGATCTGGCCCGACTGGCCCCCGGAGCTGAACACCACGAACTCATCGCGCTTGCCGGTCGGAACGTAGGTCTTGGCCGCGGCCAGCAGATCCTGCTGGCTCAGGTTGCGACGCTTCATCACGTCCTGCAGCGACTCGGCGGACCACGCTGAGGCGGCGCCGAATCCGAGGCCGGCTGCGACCAGCAGCGCGGTGGATTTCACTGCAAATTTTCTCATCTCGATATCTCCCATTTAATCAAGGGTTTGTAGACCTTCTTCCCTCCATTGGCACAGCATCCACAGTCCACTGCGACAATTTGCCGCACACTGTATGCCGCTGAGGCTGTGAAAAAATTGACGCGCATTAAGTTTTCGCGGCCTCCTTGCCGCAGAATCGCTTCCCGTTTCTCCTACTGGCGCGAGTTTCGTCTTGAATAAGAAGATGCTGATCGACGCGATCGGCCTGCTCCTCATGGCCTTGATTGTCGTGGTCGGGTACAAGCTTTCGCCGCTTCTTTTGCCCAAGGCGGATGTCACGGCGACGCCGGACCCCGCCTGCGATCTGCACCGCAATCCGTGCGCTGCGGCCCTTCCCGGAGGGGGGCGGGTGGAGTTGTCACTTGCTCCGCGGCCCATTCCCATGATCAAACCCCTGCGGGTCGAGGTGGTCGTCCAGGGTCGTGGAGTCTCTACCGCCGAGGTCGATTTTGCCGGGGTGTCCATGAACATGGGACTCAACCGCCCCCGGCTGGCCGCAGGGGAAGAAGGGCGCTTTTCCGGGGAGGCGACCTTGCCCGTGTGCGTGACGGGAACCATGGACTGGCAAGCTACCGTCCTGCTCGAAACTGAGCGGGAGCGTATTGCCATACCGTTCCGTTTCGGATCTCAGCCGAGGTAGAGGGTGTCCCTGCGCGTCCTGCAAATCATCGCCGCTCTGCTTGCCGCTGCCGTCATCGGCCTGGCGCTGTTCTGGCACCCGGAGCCGGTGCCGCGGGCCTTGCCGCGCGCGCCGGAGCCCGCGGGGGGCGATTTCACCTTGGCCTCCGCGGATGGGCCGGTGAGCCTCTCCGCCATGCGCGGGAAGGTTGTCCTGATCTATTTCGGCTATACCTACTGTCCCGACATTTGCCCGACTGCGTTGGCGGCCGTGTCTGATGCCTTGGAACGGCTCAGCCGCGAGGAATTGGCGCGGGTCAGCGTGCTATTCGTTTCCGTCGACCCGGCCAGGGATACGGTGGGCCACCTCAAGGAATACGCGGCCTTTTTCCATCCGGCCATCCTTGGCGTAACCGGCAGCGAGGCCCAGATCACCGAGATCGCCGCCCGCTATGGTGTCTATTACGCCCGCCAGCCGGAGGCGTCCGGCGGCGGCTACGCCGTCGATCACAGCTCAGACTTGCACCTGATCGCGCCGGAGGGCCGCCCCGCCGGTCGCTTGCCCCACGGCGCCGGTCCCGACCAGATCGTGGCGGAAATCCGCCGCCTGCTGGAGTACTGATTTTCACCATCCCGATCGAGAGGAAGTCACCATGTTGAAGAAGATTTGCCTGTTGGCCGCCCTGGCCACCGCCATCCCCGCCTGGGCCGGCTCCGCCGACGAGGTATCGGTCGAAGGCCCCTATGTCCGCATGGCGCCCCCGGGGGCGCCCGCGACGGCCGCATTCATGGTGCTCAGGAATTCCGGCGGCAAGGCGGCTCGTCTGGTCAAGGTCGACAACCGCGTTGCCAAGATCACCGAATTGCACAACCACCTCAACGACGGCGGTGTGATGCGCATGCGGCAGGTCAAGGCCATCGAGATCCCCGCCAAGGGTGAGGTGAGTCTGGCGCCGGGAGGTCTGCACGTGATGCTCATCGATCTCAAGGCGCCCCTCACGGAGGGGGCCAGCGTGCCGCTCACCCTGGGATTCGACGATGGCAGCAGCAAGACCGTCGACGCCAAGGTCGTGCGCCCTGGAGCCGCCGCCCAGGAACATCAGCACGGCCACCATCACTGATCCTAGAAACCTCGGTTGACCGCTTGTCAGTCCCTGGAAAGCCTTGTGCCTTGAACCTCCGGGCACCTTCGCGACGCTCACCCGTCGGGTCCATCGCTACGAGCCCGTTGGCGCATCCGGGCGGGCGCCTGGCTTTGTCGCTCCTCCTCGCAGGCATGTGCCTGCCGCGTCGTCGCTTGGCGCCAGACACCCGCCCGAACGCACTAACGGGCTCGTCCAACTGAGGTTGCTAGGCCGATTGACCCACGCGAAAGGGGCGGGGTACGCCCCGATGCCCTCAGGGCGTCAGTGTTTCACGGGGCGTTTGGCCAGTTTGCGCTGCAAGGTGCGCCGGTGCATCTTCAGGGCGCGGGCCGTGGCGGAAATATTGCCGTCGTTTTCGTGCAGGACGCGCTGAATGTGCTCCCACTCCAGTCGGTCCACCGAGAGGGGCTCGTCGGAGGGGATGCAATCGATATCCGGCGTCTCGGCATCGGCGAAGGCTGCCAGGATCGCCTCCAGTTCAACCGGCTTGGCCAGGTACTGCACGGCCCCCAGCTTGATGGCGTCGACCGCCGTGGTGATGCTGGCATAGCCGGTCAGGACCACGATGCGGCATTCGGGGTTGAGCGCGAGAAGTTGTGGAATGAGGGCCAGGCCGGAACTGCCCCCCAAGTTGAGGTCGAGGACTACCCGTTGCGGTGGCGCGGCCAAGGCCTGGGCCAACGCATCCTCTGGCGTGGTCGCGCCGCGGGCGGCGAGATCGCGACGCTGCAGGGCACGCACGAGTACGCTATTGAAGGTGGAGTCATCGTCGATGACGAGGATGGAGTCTTTCATGGCGGGGCGAGGGGAAGTTCCAGGCGGGCGATGGCTCCGCCAGCGGGGTCATTGCTCAGCGCGAGGGTGCCGCCGCGCCTTTCGATGGCTGAGCGGGCCAGCAGGAGCCCGATGCCGCTGCCGCCGGCGTGGGCGGGGAAAGCCCGCTGTCCGCCTTCCGCGAGGACGTTCGGCGGGAAGCCGGGGCCGTGGTCACGGATAGCCACCACGAGCCTTTCGGCACTCCAGGAAACAAGGATTTCGACAGGTTGCGGCGATGTGTTGGCAGCGTTGTTGAGCAGGTTGATCACTGCCTGGCCCAGGGTGGGGTCGGCAACGATGTCGGGAGGAGGGTGGGGACCGCTGGCGGTGAACCCGTGGCGGGCATCGGGGCGTAGTTCCTCCCAGCGGGTCATGATGCCGGCGAGCCACTGATCGACGGGCCGTGGGGCTGCGGCGTCCAGTCTTTCGGCGCCGGCGCGCCGCGACAGCCCGGTGATGATGTCCTTGCAGACGCTGATCTGCCGACGCAGGAGGGTCACGTCGTCGTGCAGGGCGCCGGGCAAATTGGCATCCCGGGCGAGTTCCCCCGCCACGACCGCCATGGTCGCCAGGGGGGTGCCCAGTTCGTGGGCTGCGCCCGCGGCGAGGGCGCCCAGGGCGACCAGACGTTCGTCGCGCAGGGCCGCTTCCCGAGCGGCGGCGAGCGCAGCGTCGCGCTGCCGGATGAGGGCGCTCAGGCGCACCACGAACCATGCGATCATCCCCGACGACACGGCGAAGGTGATCCACATGCCTCCAAGGTGAAGGCGGGTCGCCCGCTCGCCGTCGGCCAGGGGCAGGGGAAGGTAGACCCCCATGAGCAGGGAATAGAGTGCGATGGCCAGGGCGCCGGTAGTGAGCACCCAGGCGGTCGGTAGAGCGAGGGCGGCGATGGCGACCGGCGGCAGCAGCAGGGAAACCAGGGGGTTGGTGGCGCCGCCGCTGAAGAAGACGAGCGCGCCCAGCGTACCGAGATCCAGCCAGAGCTGCAGGGCGAACTCGCTCGCCGTGACGCGAGCGCCGCGGCCGAGGCGGACCAGGGTGATGCCGTTCTGCGCCGCCGCGATGGCGATCAGCAACAGCATGGGGAGGAGGGGCAGCGGAACGCCCAGAAGGGGGTCGGTCACCACCACCAGCACGGCCATGACACCCAGTACCAGCCAGCGGGCCGCACACAGCCGGCGCAGGCTTGCGGACAGCGTGTCGGCGTCGGGGGCGGGCGTGGCGACCATGGCCGGATTATCGGTGATATGGGTCAATTTTTCCCCGCAACCCCCGTGCGACAATTCGCCGCATCGATTTTCTTCGAGGCTTGCCGATGTCTGCCTTCCGTTTTCTTCCCTTGCTCCTTGTGCTGGCCGCCGGGTCGGCGGTCGCGGCGGACCTCGAGAAAGGCAGGGAAATCAACGGCACCTGCGCGGCCTGTCACGGGGAGTTCGGTCAAGGGGGCAAGAAGGGCGAGTATCCGCGCATCGCGGGCCAGCGGGCCGGCTACATCATGGACCAATTGAAGAGCTTTCGTTCCCGTACCCGGGTGAACATTCCCATGTTTCCCTATACCCAGGAAAGAGAATTGCCAGACGAGGACATTCGCGACGTGGCGGAATACCTGGCCGCCATCGAATTGCCGACCAGGATGCCCACCTTCAAGGGGGACGAAGACGCCCTGACCCGCCTGCAGATGGTGGACAAAGTGATGATCATTCCCCGCTCTGAAGGGGATATCGAGAACGGCGGAGCGGTGTACCAGAAGCTCTGTGTCACCTGCCATGCCAAGACTGGTCTGGGGCGCGGCAAATTTCCCATGCTGGTGGGGCAATACACCAATTACCTCAAGCGTCAGATCGACGCCTACGTGAAGGGCGAGCGTCCCCACGACGAGGAAGGCAAGGGCGGTGTTCTCAACACCTTGAAGGAAAAGGACATCCAGGACGTGCTTGCCTATCTCACCACCTTGCAGGGGCCGAGCGAATGAAGACGTTGCAGGCCTTAATCCTCTTCCTGGTCGCCCAGAGTGCCGGCGCCCACGGTCATCCAGGGGCAGTGGATGACTCCATGCCTGACGCCGAGCGCATTCGTTTTTGCCAAAGGGTGCGGGATTTCGCCATGGTTGCCTTCGGTGACCGGGAAAGGGGCCGCCCGATGAAGTTGTTCGCCGAGGATGGTAGTCCGGGGCCTCGGGTGACCAATGCCATCGTCCGCCGCATTTACGAGGAACCCCAGATCGACAGCCCCAAGAAGGCCGAGGCCTTCAGCCGTGCCACCTGCAACGAGATGATGCAGGGCGCGGGGTCCAATAATCCCTGACTGTCCAGCCGCTTCGTGCCATGGAGAGAAGGGGAGCTTTCCTGGCTTCCAGGGCCGGTAATTTTCGTCGTTTTGCTGCGGGGCAATGCGGAGAAGCCTGCGCGAACGGATAAAATGCCAAGTCGTTCGTGCCATGCCGGCCGGGAAGCGGTCAGGCGCGCGCCGCAATCTCAGGAGGCTTTGCATGATATTGGTTACCGGGGGTGCCGGATTCATCGGCTCCAACTTTGTCCTCGACTGGCTTGAGGGGAGTGACGAACACGTCCTCAACCTCGACAAGCTCACCTACGCCGGCAATCTTGCCAATCTGAAATCCCTGCAGGGCGACGCCCGCCACCACTTCGTGCGTGGCGACATCGGCGACTTCGCCCTCGTGGCGGCCTTGCTCGCCGAGCACCGGCCCCGGGCGGTGGTCAATTTTGCGGCGGAGTCCCACGTGGACCGCTCGATCCACGGCCCGGAGGATTTCATCCAGACCAATATCGTCGGCAGTTTCCGGCTGCTGGAGGCGGTTCGCGCCCACTGGGGCGGGCTCCCGCAGGCGGAGAAGACCCCATTCCGCTTCCTGCACGTGTCCACCGACGAGGTCTATGGCTCCCTGGGTAAGGACGATCCTCCCTTTGCCGAGAGCAACCGCTACGAGCCCAACAGCCCCTATTCGGCATCAAAGGCCGCTTCCGACCACCTGGTGCGGGCTTATTGCCACACCTACGGTCTGCCGGTCCTGACCACCAATTGTTCCAACAACTACGGCCCCTACCACTTCCCCGAGAAGCTCATCCCCCTGGTGCTGCACAATGCCCTGGCGGGAAAGCCCCTGCCCATCTACGGCGACGGCCAGCAGGTGCGTGACTGGCTTTACGTCAAGGACCATTGCAGCGCCATCCGCCGTGTGCTGGAGGCCGGGCGGCTGGGCGAAACCTACAACGTCGGCGGCTGGAACGAGAAGCCCAATCTGGACGTGGTCCATACCCTGTGCGACATCCTGGATGAACTGCGTCCCCGGGCGGACGGCGCCTCGTATCGCAGCCAGATTACCTTCGTCAAGGATCGTCCCGGTCACGACCGGCGTTACGCCATCGACGCCCGCAAGCTGGAGCGCGAACTGGGCTGGAAACCGGCCGAGACCTTCGAAACCGGCATTCGCAAGACGGTGCGCTGGTACCTGGACAACCCGGACTGGGTGAGCGACGTGACCAGCGGCGCCTACCTGGAATGGACCAAGCTGCACTATCAGGAGGGCAAGGCATGACACGCAAGGGCATCATCCTCGCCGGCGGTGCCGGCACCCGGCTGCATCCCGCCACCCTGGCGGTCTCCAAACAACTGCTGCCGATCTTCGACAAGCCGATGATCTACTACCCGCTCAGCACCCTCATGCTGGCTGGAATCCGGGACATCCTCATCATTTCCACGCCCCAGGACACGCCGCGCTTCGAGCAACTCCTGGGGGACGGCAGCCGCTGGGGTGTCAATCTGAGCTACGCCATACAACCCTCGCCGGACGGTCTCGCCCAGGCCTTCATCATCGGCGAGAAATTCATCGGCGGCGATCCCAGCGCCCTCGTCCTCGGCGACAACATCTTTTTCGGGCACGACTTCCATCTGTTGCTGGAAAACGCTGTGGCCCGCGACCATGGCGCCACGGTGTTCGCCTACCACGTCCATGACCCGGAACGCTACGGTGTGGTCGAATTCGACGGCGCAGGCCGGGCCATCAGCCTGGAAGAAAAACCCAAGGCGCCCAAGTCCAATTACGCCGTCACCGGGCTCTATTTCTACGATACCCGCGTCGTTTCCCTGGCCAAGGCCCTCAAGCCCTCTCCCCGCGGGGAACTGGAAATCACCGACCTGAATCGCCTCTATCTGGAGCAGGGGGGGCTCTCGGTCGAGATCATGGGGCGCGGCTACGCCTGGCTCGACACCGGCACCCATGAATCCATGCTCGACGCCTCGCAGTTCATCGCCACCCTGGAAAAACGCCAGGG
>SSTB01000022.1 GCA_009469665.1 Azonexaceae bacterium
AGACCACTGGTCGGGCGCAGCGCACCAACCAGAATCTTGATCAGCGTGCTCTTTCCGGCGCCATTGGGCCCGATAAAGCCAAAGGTCTCCCCCATCGCAATGGTCAGTGAAATTCCTCTGAGTGCCTCTCTTGGCCGCTTGTGCCATCCCCCTCGATAGCACTTGTGCACACCTTCGATTTCGATCGCCAGGCTCATTGAATGCCCTTCGGGCCGACCGTATTTCCCCTCGCCACAATCACATCGCCCTTATGATCGAGGGTATAGACTTGGCCAAACGGATCGTCGGGGACGACTCTGATGAATTTTCCCTCGACCAGTTCGTGAATGTCCCTGGGTCTGTGCCCAATGAACTCGGTATAGCGCTGCACCGCTGTTTCGATCAGCAACTGGTTTTCCAGGCGAACAGCCCGCTTTTCCAAGAAGCGTGCGAAAGCAGGCATCTTCGTTTCCTTGGCCATGGCACGATGAAGTTTGATCGCGAAGGTCTTGTCTTCGCCACGGCTCACCCACTGGGCCGCCATCTGCTCAAATCCGATTTGTTCCATCTCGTCGTTGGTATGTCGAGCCGCGATCCGTAGCCACTCGACCCCCTCTTCCGTTCTCTTTAAGAAATGCAACGCATTAAAGGCGTAGTAGAACGGTGGTTGCCAGTCGAAAGGTCTGGCCGACGTAGCCTTTCGAAGAATGTCTTGGGCCACGGCAACTTCCCCATTCCAAGGCAATATCGCGGAGGCAATGTAGTAATTGTCTTCGTGAGCGGGGTTGAACCAGGCTACATCGGATTGCACGATTCCGAGTACCCGATAATTCTCCTCGACCATCTGCTCGGTCGACACCACGAGCGCACGAAACCCAGCCAGATTTGCCGCCAAATAACGGTCTCCCGCTGCCATCAGCACTTGGACAAAGCGCGGCAGCGCCACCTCCATTTCCGTCGAAACGACGGGGCGAGGACGTTCGTACAAAGGCGGTACGGCAAATCCAAACACCAAGAGCCCCGCCGTCGCCAATACCAACCCCTGGAAATGGCGAACCCGATTCATCCTAAGAGAACTCACGGCGGGAGAAAGAATAGATGGCCAGACCGACCATCAGGCCGCTATAGGCCACGCCCGTCAACCCGGCCAAAACCATGGCCATCCCATCGGGTGGCACTCCATACATTGCCCAAGCCCGCCAGTCCAGGCGCGAGAGATCGGGCAGCACCCAACGAATCAAATCTAGCAGCGGACCATATTGGGCCACAACTACGTCCTGCCCATCAGCGCCCTTTGCCAAAAAATCGGCGACCGGCCCTAGGGCACGGCCAGCTATCGCGAATAACAGGCCCATGACCAGGGGCAACATAGCGACCGTCGATAAACTCGCGACCCACAGCGAAAATGCAGTCACCACAGCTACATCCAGCCAGACACCGAGAAGTGCCACCCAAAAAGGGAATCCAAGGTCAACCCGGAATTGTTGCTCGTAGTGCGAGCCCGAGAAAATCACCACCATCCACAGTAGCAGCGCCAGAATCACGCTCGCAACCGCCAACAACGCCAAAATTCCGAAGTACCGGCCAAGCAGATAGGAGGAACGGGGTGCCGGATAGCTTAACGTCAACACGACCGAGCGACGGTCAATCTCACGCCCCACCGTATCCTGAACCAGGGTAATTGCAAACAGCACGAGACAGAACCGTAGCCCGGAAAACCCGACGTCCAACGCTACGGTTCGCGGCTGACGCGGAGAGAAGGAAGCCGACAGGTAGGCTACGCCCACCAGGGCAATTCCGAGCGCAAACAAACCGAGAAAGGTTCGATTGCGGAATCCCGAGCGCCAGGAAGAGAGAAAATACTGCCTCATGCTCAAATCGATTCCCTGCCCCCCCAAAAAAAAAGCGCGCCATACGACGCGCTCTTTCGGCGAGAAAACCTCAGCTGGCCCCAATCTTCGCAGCATCGGCAAGGGCTGCAGCCGTTTCAGTAGTGCTACACCCACTTGTGGCACAAGCCGCATGGACTTTAACCGAGCCTCCATTGGTGCTGCCCAAGAAAGCGTTCTTGCCCTTCTTTGAACCCGCGCCACCCCACAGCGCCGTTGCATTTTGATCGACTTGGACTATGGTGTTGGCAGAGCATTGAGGGTTTAAGTCTACGCGAACGAAGGACGCGCCTGTGGTGTCGCCAGCAAGCTTCGTTGCGGTCCCGCCGTTGCAAAGCGTCGTAGTAGCCGCCATCGCAACTACAGGAGCGAGGGCCAAGGTACCGAGCATAACCAACTTTTTCATGACTATCTCCAGAAAATTCACAGAAAAGCGTACCAATTACTCGGTAGACTTGACGATTGCAGTCGTGATGATGTTGCGAATGTCCGCTTGCGCGGCCTTGTCTTCACCTTTCTTGGTGTACTCAGAGAACTGCGGGATGGCGATTGCAGCCAGAATCCCGATGATCGCCACGACGATCATCAGTTCGATCAGAGTAAAACCCGTTTGCAGCTTCTTCATC
>SSTB01000196.1 GCA_009469665.1 Azonexaceae bacterium
ACCGAAGAGGGACCATCGTATGAGCCGCCATTTCGTCCTGGCCTGGGCCGTGCTGTTGCCGGCGGCGCTTGTCGCCGCGCCGACCTGGCAGGTGATTTCTTCCGAAGCCGGCAAGCGCATCGAAATCGACCGCACGACCATTAAGCGGGATGAGGCGGGCAAGGTGACGGCTGTGGGTCGCGTGGTTCTCGACAAGGAACTCGTCGATCCGGTTTCGGGTAATCCCTACCGCATCATCGAAGCGACCACCCGTTACGACTGCGCCTCCCGCAGCGCGGCAACCCTGAAGCGGGTGCTGCGCAAAAGCGAAACCGAGATCGTGCGGGAAGAGGAACAGAAAGCCACGGAACTGCCCGTGCGCAGCGGAACGGTGGACGACAAGGTTCTGCGCGACGTGTGCCGTCCTCCCAAGCCCGACGCCCGGGAAGTGGCCGAAAAGGCCAACGAAGCTGCCGGCCAGTTGAAGAAAGCCAACGAAGACATGCTCAAGAAGGAAGTGGCCAAGGCCGAGGCGGCAGAGAGCGCCAAGAAGCCCACGGCCCGGCCGGCGTCCATCCTTCCGCCCAAACCGGCCTTACGGCCGAGCGAAGAGAGCGCGGCGAAACCGGCCGCCGGTCCTGCGGCCAAGCCGGCCGAAAGGCCTGCGGCACCTCAATCCGAGGCCCATGCCGTGCCGGCGCCCAAAGTGCCACCGCAACCCCAGCATGCCGCTGTCCCCCAGCCTTCGGCCAGGGTGCTGGCGGTGCGGGAATCCCGGACGACCCATGGCGGCGGGGCGCACCACGACATCCACTGGAGCTACGAAGGCGAGGGAGGGCCGGAAAACTGGGCCCGGCTGGACGCCAAGAACACGCTCTGCGCCACCGGCCAGCGCCAGTCGCCCATCGATATCCGTGAAGGCATCCGGGTCGACCTGGAGGCCATCAAGTTCGATTACAAGCCCTCGCCCTTCCGCATCATCGACAATGGCCACACCATCCAGGTGGCCCAATACGGGGGGGCGATCAGTCTCGGGGGCAAGAGCTACGAACTGGTCCAGTTCCACTTCCACAAGCCGGCGGAAGAGAAGATCAATGGCCGGGGTTTCGACATGGTGGCCCATCTGGTGCACCGTTCCGACGACGGCAAGCTGGCGGTGGTGGCCGTGCTCATGGAGAAAGGCAGCGAAAATGCCTTCGTCCAGACGCTATGGAACAACCTTCCCCTGGAGCGGCAACAGGAGGTGAGCGTCGCCCAGTCCATCGACCTCAACACCCTGCTGCCGGAAAACCGCAATTACTACACTTACATGGGCTCCCTCACCACGCCGCCCTGCAGCGAGGGCGTCCTCTGGCTGGTCCTCAAGCAGCCGGTGCAGGTCTCCCAGGACCAGGTGGCCATCTTCTCCCGGCTCTACCGCCACAATGCGCGGCCGGTGCAACCCCTGGGCGGGCGGCTCATCAAGGAAGGGCGTTGACCCTCGCGGAAGGGCGATGGTAGGTTGATGACCCTTCGGTCATTATCTGCCATGCCCGCCACCGCCCCCCTCCGCAAGCGTCGCAAGGAAGCTCGTCCCGGCGAACTGACGGCGGCCGCGCTGGAATTGTTCGTCGAAAAGGGCTACGCCGCCACCCGGCTCGAAGATATTGCTGCCCGGGCGGGCGTTTCCAAGGGCACCCTCTACCTGTACTTCGAAGGCAAGGACGCCCTGTTCAAGGCCGTGATCCAGGAAGGCCTGGTGCCCGCGCTGACCGAACTGGAGGGGCTGGTGGCCGGTCATGGGGGGAGTTCCGGCGATCTCCTTCGCCTGCTGATCGAGAACTGGTGGGCCATGGTGGGCGAGACGCCGTATTCGGGCATTCCCAAGCTGATGATCGCCGAGGCGCGCAATTTTCCCGAGGTGGCCCAGTTTTATTACGAAAACGTGGTCCTGCGCGGCCGCCGCCTGTTCTCTGCGGTCCTGGAGCGCGGCATGGCTTGCGGCGAATTCCGCCGCCTCGACATCCCTGCCTGCATCGACGTGGTCATCGCGCCCATGCTCATGCTCGTCATCTGGCGGCACTCCCTGGCCCACTGCCGCATGGCCTCCCAGGAACCGCGAGCCTACCTCGACGTCCACCTGGAATTGCTGCGCGGGGGCCTGGTGGCTCCTGCGTTATAATCGCGCTTTGTCACCCCTGCCATATTAGGTTGTTCTAATATATAGCCTGCGGAGCGCCCCATGATGAATATCGAACAAGCACGCTTCAACATGATCGAGCAGCAAATCCGGCCCTGGGAAGTCCTGGATCCGGCCGTCCTCGATCTCCTCTTCGTCGTCAAGCGTGAGGATTTCACTCCCGGGGCCTATCGGGCGCTGGCCTTCGCTGATCTGGAGATTCCCCTCGGCCACGGGCAGGTCATGCTGGCCCCCAAGATCGAGGCACGGCTTCTGCAGGAGCTGGGCGTCAGGAAGACCGACAAGGTGCTTGAAATCGGCACCGGGTCCGGCTACATGGCGGCCCTGCTGGCGGCCCGCGCCGAGCATGTGGTGAGCGTGGAGATCGTTCCCGAACTGGCCGAGCAGGCGCGTCGCAACCTGGAGCGGGCTGGCGTCGGCAACGTGGCCGTCGAGACCGGGGACGGTGCCGAAGGCTGGTCCCATCGCGGTCCCTACGACGTCATCGTCGTTTCCGGTGCCCTCCCGTCCCTGCCGGAGGCCCTTCTGAAGCAATTGCGTGTTGGCGGGCGGCTGGCGGCGGTGGTTGGCGAGGCGCCGGTCATGGAGGCTCAGTTGGTGACCTGTACGGCCACCGGGGTCTATAACACGGTCAATCTATTCGAGACCGTCGTTCCCGCCCTGAAGGCGCCCACCCCGGCGGGCTTCAGCTTCTGATGCAGCAACTGACCCCGCGCCAACTTGCAGACTGGCTTGCCGACGCTTCCCGGGCAGCGCCGGTGCTGCTCGACGTGCGGGAACCCGCCGAGTACGAACTCTGCCACCTGGAGGGAGCAAGTCTGCTTCCCATGCGCGAAATTCCCGCCCGCATC
>SSTB01000197.1 GCA_009469665.1 Azonexaceae bacterium
ACCCAGGCCCAGGCACCCGGCAGGGTCAAGGCACCGCCCACGGCGCTGATGCAGAGCATCCCCGTGGCGGCGATCTTGGCCACCCGCGGGATGGCCCGGTGGTCGCGCCAGGCGCGTATCGCCGGCCCGATCCGGGGATGGGCCAACAAGCGTGCCTCCCACTCCGGATGGGAACGGGAAAATAAAAAGGCCGCCAGAATGAGAAAGGGCGTCGTCGGCAGGAGCGGCAGGAAGGCCCCCACCACCCCCAGACCGACGCAGGCGATCCCCAGGCCCTTGTACGCCACCCGCTTCACGTCAGCCCCCAGTAGCTCGCCCGGCCGTAGGTGTCTTTCAGCAGATCGATGAACAGCCGCACCCGCAGCGGCAGGTGCCGGCGCTGGGGGAAGACCGCGTAGATGCCCATGGGCGGAGCCTGCCAGCCGTCCAGCACGGACGTGAGCCGCCCCTCCTTCAAGTCCTGCCCCACCTCCCACAAGGAACGCCAGGCCAGGCCCTTGCCGGCCAGGGCCCACTCGTGCAGCACGGCGCCGTCGTTGCACTCGAAGCTGCCGGCCACCTTCCAGTTTTCCTGCTCGCCGGTTTCCGGGTTGCGGAACAGCCAGCCCCGCTGCTGGCCGAGGGACAAACAATTGTGGCCGACCAGATCCGCCGGAGTGCGCGGCACGCCCTGGGCCACCAGGTACGCGGGGCTGGCCACCACCACACGCCGCATCTCCCCCAGGCGCACGCTGACCAGGCTGGAATCGGTCAGCTCGCCGATGCGCACGGCGCAATCGATATTTTCATTGATGAGGTCCACCAGGCGGTCGGACAGGTCGAGATTGACGGTCACCTCGGTGTTGGCCGCCATGAAGGCACCGACCAGGGGCGCCACGTGGCGGCGCCCGAAGCCGGCCGGGGCGGAAACCCGCAACTGGCCGCTGGCCTTGACGCCCCCCAAGGAAACCGCCGCTTCGGCATTGGCCAGGTCGTTCAGCACCCGCTGGCAATCTTCCAGGAAGGCCTGGCCCTCGAAGGTGAGGGTCAGCTTGCGCGTGGTGCGGATCATCAGCTTGACGCCGAGCCGCGCCTCCAGGGCATCCAGCCGGCGGCCGATGATGGCGGGGGTGAGATCCTCCATCTTGGCGGCGGCGGAAAGGCTGCCGCGGGTAGCGACGTTGACGAAGGCGCTGATCTGCTTGAAGTGATCCATGGTCAGAAGTTTGCCGGCTACGGCCGGCGGACAAGCGTTAAATGAAAGATCACGGCCGGCGCCCCCAGGTTCCGCGCCGGATGAACCAGCCGTAGATGACCCCATGCAGCCCCAGCACCACGCCCGCCGGCAGGAACTGGATATCCCCGCTCAGGCCCGCCGGGTCAATCACCCCCAGCAGGTAGTGCTCGGCAAAACTCCCCGCGTACCGGCCTGCCCCGCCAGCGCCCGCGGGCGGTTCTCGGCGTCGGTAACGGGGCAGGCCGGGCCGGCGAGTTCCACATAGGCCCCTCAGGCCGCCGCCGGCAACTGGACGGCCGGCACCCACCGCCACCACTAGGCCAACGCCCCGCCTGCGGTAGCGAAGAGGATGAAGGCCAGGTGCAGGAGAAGCGCGGCGTCAGCAGCAACACGGTAGAGCAACACACCACCCGGAGCCCGTCGCTGATCCGGCAGCCGTCATCGTCCATGGCCCAGCCAACGCCTGGCCGTGAGCTTGTCGACGGCCGCCCCGTAGCTGGCCGCAGTCTTGTTCTCGCCCGCCTTGGCATTGAACAGTTCATGCAGGTGTTCCGCGAGTACGGAAGCGATGGCGTGAATGGCCTCATGCCTCGACAAGCCCTCCCCGATGAGGCGATCCATGGCACGGCCGACTGCTGCGAAGCCTTCCGCGATCTGATTCTCGACGATCGCATGCAAAACGGCATGGGCTTTCAGATTGGGCACCTCGACGCCTACGGCACGGTGATAGTCCTCCGCACGCTGGATTCGTAGCTGCTCATCCAGCGCCAGCCATTCTTCCGGCGTCGGCGCTTGGCTTGGGTCGTAGGGTGTCAAAGGCATATCTCTTGGCAGCAGAATCGGCAATTAAACTGACCCTGGCCCCTTTTCACTTAGTTTGTGTCCCGATTAGTTTCGATTAGTTTTTGAACACGGCCTCTTTAATTAACTTTTCAATATGAGATATTTACTCTTGAATCTTCGTGCCACATCCAAAAGAAAGCTAGGCAAGCCATCATCAAATTTTTGTCGTCGCCCCCACCCTCCGTTTCGATTCGTGTCCTTGTCACACCAATAGCGGTGTACCTAGCGTAGTTAATGATCTTATATAACTCATGCGCATGAATGAGATTGCAACGCCCAGAAAAAAACGACCGCTCCCCCCTAAATGGCCCCCAAACGATTTCTACTGAGTCCCCCGGTGCTAAAAATCTATCGAATAGATTGCCAAGATTCCGTTCGAAACGCTTTCCCTCAACCTCAAAATAAGATTTTCCATCGGTTGATACACAGACCTCTCTATCCTTTTTTACATAAAGCAGATTGCCGTCTCGTAGAAATTCGATCGAATCGGTATTTGTGAAATTCGAGGCGCAAATCAATCGCCGGGAAAAAGTAGATTTGTGCCTTAACTCGATCCAATTCATCATCAAACTCAGGATGAGCTACGATCCACTCTTTCGAGCTTCAAAAGAAAGTTTTACTCCATCGAAAATTTTTACGGTTTTCATCTCGAAGTCGAGATTCAATGAAGGAGTAACAGAGCCGTTTCCACTAATGTTTTGCCTAACTCCTGGAACTAAGCCAACCGTAATGGGAGGAACGCGCGGAATAGGTAGTGTTCCAGAAGCCGCACCGAAATTCTTTTCCAGAACAGTCTCTGATTTCGGCATGCCTTCGTAATTCCACGTATACCGTTCAACAACATCGACAGTGCCTTTGAATTTGTATTGAACCCCAGTGCGATCTGTCCCAATCATGAATTTTACTTCTGTATCGCCAGCCGTTTTGTCTGGGATTCTATAGCCGACTGAGACGCGGTAAACATCAAAACCGTCGAATTTTGACGAATAGTCATGTGAAAGGGGCCAGGCATGTGAAAGGGGCCAGGCACAATTTTCCTTCGTCTATCTGCCGATCAACTGCACCGCCTCGGCAGGCGCCACGATCCGAATGCCCTGGTATTCGCCGCCCAGGCCGAGCAAATGCTTGTCACCGGAGACAATCAAATCAGCGTTGCCCGCCAGGGCGCAGGCCAACACATGATCGTCGTCGGCATCGTCGGCGATGACCCGTGGCACGCTGGTCGGTGTAGCCATGGTCGCGAGGCGCCGGATCTCGCCGACAATCCCCAGCGGCGTCAGTCCCGCGAGCGCGAAGCGCTGGGAGAATTTCTGGCGCGATACCACGTCGAGCAACTCCGCCATCAGCACAGCGCTGCTACACAATACGAAAACCTGGGCCCGGGCGTCATCAAGCAGGCGCCGGGGTGGGCCATGGGGAGAAAGCAGCGCCGAAACCAGGGTATTCGTATCGAGGACGACGCGCACGGTTAGGCGCGCCGGGCGGCGCGTTCCTGGCGCGCGGCCTGAATCTCCGCCTCGATCTCATCATCCGAGAGCGGTGGCAGGTTCAAGGTATCGAGCTTGGCCAGGGACTCGCCGAGACACTGGCCGGCGGCGGCGCGTTCCTCGCGCGCCGCGAGGAATTCCACAAAATCCGCCACCTCCGCCAGCCGCTGCGGGGGCAGCTTCTGGAGCTTCTCAATCAAGGCTGGTGCAATTGCGGCCATCTTCCTTCTCCTCAAGCGAATTCACCTGTCTGCGAACGATATGGGGTCGGAGACATTTCCACCGGGGAAATCCAACCGTGCGTCGATCCAAACGAATCATCAACCACCTGACGTAATGCCACGTATTGTTGCGGGGCCGCCTGTGCTACGTAGCACCTACTTTGATGCTACCGCCAGGAAGGCTTTGGGATTGGTACTGGCAATCGCCAGCAAAGTGCGCGCCGCGCCGCTGGGTTGTTTGCGGCCCTGCTCCCAACCCTGAAGCGTGCGCACGGACACCCCCAGGAGTGCTGCGAATTGTGACTGGGAAAGCCCCGTCTTTTTTCGGGCTTCGATCACCGGCGAGGTGATGACGTGAACCTTTCCTGCCTGCATTTCGCGCACCGACTGCAGTAGCTCCGCGGCGAGGTCACGAGTTTCTTCGTAAGCGGCCAGTTCAGCTTGGCTCAGGGGTTTACCCTTCGAGGGCACGGCGAATCTCCTTCAGTTTTTGGCCGGTGAGATTGTCGATACTTGCCTTTGCGTAAAGCGTCAGCAAGACAATTTCACCTTCTGCACTGCGGGTGAAATAGATCACTCTTACACCACCCGACTTGCCCGAACCCGCCCGACTCCAGCGCACCTTTCGTATGCCGCCGGATTCGGGCACTACGTCTCCGGCCGCTGGATGTTTGGCGATATAGGCGGCGAAAGCGCCGCGCTCGTCCTCAGTCCAATAGTATGGCCACTGCCGCTAGAACAACGACGTTTCGACGACGGTCAGCATGGTTCGACTATGCGCCCTAGGCGTATAACTGTCAAGAAAAAGGAAGATGGGCCACTCCACCTGCAATAGATACTTTTAGTAATTAATTATTTGCCCAATTGCGATCTTACTATACACAACCAAGATCAATACAATCCGTCCATCAAGATCGCCGTAATGCCCGCTAATGCCATCCACCGCTGTCGTGCCCGCCCGGAATAGTGCCTGATCCATGGAAGCCCTCGACTTCGCCCTGGTCGGCGCCGGTGCCTTTTTGGCCGGCGGCATGAATGCCATCGCCGGGGGCGGCACCTTCTTCTCTTTCCCCGCCCTGCTGGCGGCCGGGGTGCCGCCGGTGATGGCCAATGCCAGCAATACCGTGGGCCTGTGCCCGGCGAGCCTGGTGAGTGCCTGGGCCTATCGGCGGGAAGCCTTGCGCCATGGGCGTTGGGCGGTGCTGCTGATGATCGTGTCGCTGATCGGCGGCATCGCCGGCGGGCTCCTGCTGCTGGCCACCTCCAACGCCGCGTTTTCCCGCCTGATCCCCTGGCTGCTGTTGGTGGCTACGGCCCTGTTCGCCTTTTCCGGCCAGGTGTCGCGCATCGTGAAGTGGGTGAAAGGCCGGCTGGGCGGTGATATCCATTCCCGCAACCCGGGTGGCCCCGGCGGGGCGCTGTTCCAGTTTGCCGTGGCGGTGTATGGCGGATTTTTCGGCGCAGGCATGGGAATTCTGACCCTCGCTGCGCTGTCCATTCAGGGCTTCCAGGATATGCAGGAAATCAACGCCCTGAAGAACCTGACTTCGGGCATCAATTATTTCGTTGCGTCGGCCACTTTCATCATCGCCGGCGCCATTAGCTGGCCCCACACGGCAGTGATGCTGGTGACCGCCATGGCCGGCGGCTACGCCGGCGCCGCCTTCGCCCGCCGCCTGCCGGCCCTCTGGCTCAAGCGCCTGGTGGTGGCCGTGGGCGCGAGCCTGACCGTCATCTATTTCTTCAAGACCTATTTCTGACCCTGTTTCAATTTTTTCACCAAGGAGCAAGCATGGCCCTCAATCTCCCCGCCGGTGTGCAGATCACCGCCCCCGTCAAGCCCGAATGGGAATCCATCCTGTCCACCGAAGCGCTGGCCCTGGTCGCCAAGCTGCACCGCGCCTTCGAGGCCCGTCGCCAGGAGCTGTTGAAGGCCCGCGTCGCCCGCCAGGCCCGCATCGATGCCGGCGAGATGCCCGATTTCCTGCCGGAAACCAAGGCCGTCCGCGAAGGCGACTGGAAGGTCGCCCCGGTGCCCGCCGCCCTGCAGTGCCGCCGCGTCGAAATCACCGGCCCGGTCGAAGCCAAGATGATCATCAACGCCTTCAATTCCGGCGCTGATTCCTACATGACCGACTTCGAGGATTCCAACTCCCCCAACTGGGAAAACCAGATCCAGGGCCAGCTCAACCTGTACAAGGCCATTCGCCGCGAACTCAGCTTCAGCAACGAAGCCGGCAAGGAATACAAGCTCAATGACAAGATCGCCACCCT
>SSTB01000023.1 GCA_009469665.1 Azonexaceae bacterium
GTCGGTGCGGAGGCGTCCCGCTCGACCAGTTGCAGGCCGTCGCCGGCCCGAACCGTGCCGGGAACCAGTACCCGGGCGTACCAGCCGGCGATGCCTTCGGCGGCGATGAAGGCGGCCATGCCCTCTAGGCAGTAGCGGGCGTCGATTTTCCAGCAGGGGCTGCGGGGCTGGCTGATCTGGAGGCGCGTTTCTCCCAGGGCGAAGACATCGCCGAGGCAAACGTCGCCTTCGCTGAACCCGGCGGCCGACAGGTTTTCCCCGATACTCCCCGGCAGGAGCTGGGGGGTCGCTTCCGGGAAGCGGTCGGCCAGGCGGGAGTAGTGTTCGACGGGGAAGCAATGTACGGCCTTCTCCGGCCCTCCGTGGACGCTGCGGTCGGCCTGCTGGTCGCCGACGAACCCCTCTGGCCCAAGAGCGATGGGCAGGGAGGCGGCCGATTTCAGCAAGGCCGTCGGTCGGCCGCTGCCGGGCATGGGGCGCACCTGCCCGATGAAAATGCTGACGGGGGAGGGGGTCAGGAGCGGCTCCACAGCCAGGCCGCGCCCCGCACGCCGGAGGAGTCACCGTGCTGCGGCGGGACCAGGCGGGTGCGGACGCTGTCGGAAAAGATGTGGCGTCCCCAGCGCCGAGGGACCTGGTCGTAGAGGGCGGCGATGCCGGAGAGACCTCCGCCCAGGACGATGACTTCCGGGTCGAAGACGTTGATGACGCCCGCCAGGGAACGGGCCAGACGCTCGGCGTAGAGATCGAGGCTTGCGCAGCACGGTGCGTTGCCGGCTGCGGCACCGGCGGCGATGGCCGCGGCGTCGAACTCGCTTCCGCCTGCGGAGCGGTGATGGGCCGCCAAGGCCGGGCCGCTCAGATAGGTCTCGATGCAGCCTGACCGGCCGCAATAGCAGGGGGGTGGCGGCTGGTCGGCGGCGGTGGGGGCGGGGAGGGGGTTGTGGCCCCACTCGCCGGCGATGCCGTTGGCTCCCGCCAGGACGCGGCCGCCGACCACCAGGCCCCCGCCCACGCCGGTGCCGAGGATGACGCCGAAAACCGTTGCCGCTCCGGCCCCGGCGCCGTCGATAGCCTCGGACAGCGCGAAGCAGTTGGCGTCGTTGGCCAGCCGGACCTCTCTTTGCAGCAGGACCTGCAAATCACGGCGCAGGGGCTGGCCGTTCAGCCAGGTGGAGTTGGCGTTGCGGATGCGCCCGTCCAGCAGGGACTCCGAACCGGGAATGCCGAGCCCCAGGCTACCCCGTTGCCCGAGTTCTGCTTCGGCCTCCTCCACCAGGTCGGCTACGGCCCCCACCGTGGCGCGGTAGTCGCCCCGAGGGGTGTCCCGGCGGCGACGCAGCATCACACGGCCCCGCGGCCCCAGGGCGATGATTTCGATCTTGCTGCCGCCCAGGTCGATGCCCAGGCGCAGGGCGGCGTGGGAGGCGGGCATGAGCGCTCAGACGCGAACGGCGATGCCCTTCACGTTACCGTGGGTGGTCGTGAAGGTGCGCAGCACGCTGCCGCCGGCTTCGAGCAGGAGGGTGAACAGATTGCGCTCGGAGTAGAGACAGACTGAACGGTGCAGGTCGTATTTCTTCGCCATGGCCGGTGCCAGGCCGCAGAAACGCTCGCTTAGGCCCTGCTCGGCGCCGGCATAACCGTCCCCCAGTTCGGAATGCAGGCCCAGGATGGACACGTAGAGCTTGCCGCCAATCTTGAGGCGCAGCAGTATCTGATGCACGAAACGGCGGGCGTCTTCGTAGGGTACGCCGCAGAGCCCGCGGCGGATCACGACCAGATCGAAGGGTTCGCCAGAAAGGTCGTCTTCGAGGTGCTGAAAGTCGAGGGGCGAGAAGGCGAGTTCATCGTCGAAGCCGGCAGCGGCGGCCAGGGTCCGGGCGCGGTCCGCCATGGCGGCCTCATCGCCCAGAGTGACGCGGGCGCCCAGCTTGGCCATGGCGATGGCCAGATCGGCTGCGCCCACCGGGGCGACCAGGGCCGTCACCGGATTGCCGAAACGGCGCCGCTTGACGACCTCCTCGAGTGCAAGCCGCTCCAGTTCGTCGGCGCCCGTCGCCAATGGATTGGCTGTAGTATGGACTGTGTTCATAAGTCTCCCCTGCTGCATTTTGCGCGGATCGGGGCGACTTTTCAACGGGGAATCTTATGCTGGTGAAATTCGTATCGAGCGAAACTGGAGAACTCATCATGTTCGCCGAAGTGGCGCGTCAATTGCTGCTTGCGCTGGGCAAACCCTGCGTCGCCCGTGGCGCCTTCACGGTGGATGAGATGGCCGCCGCAGCAGCCCGCCTGCGGGCCCTGGTGGAAGGAGGGGCGGCAGGCGCCGGCACTGGAGCGTCCGGGTCGGGCGAGGAGGAGGACGAGCCGCCGGTGTCCCTCGGCAGCCGGGCCTGGCCCTTCATCGACATGCTGGAGAGGACCGGCCGGGGGGGCTCCCGGGCGAATATCGTATGGGAGGCGCCGGCGGACTTTTCCGGCTGATCCGCCCGTACTTGTCCCCTCAGAACAGCTCGATGTCGTCGCCCTTTTGCTTCATTTCGGCCATGTAGCGCTGCACGGCCTCGTGCACCGGGACACCTTGCATCACGGCTTCGAACATGTTCACTTCTTCCCGCATGGTGTATTTGGACTTGATCCTGTCCTGCAGTGCGACCCATTCTGCGGGGTTGTAGAGCTTGGCCTGATTCGACACCAGGTCGCTGAGGGAGCCGAGGCTATGGCCGACATGGACCAGGCGCTGGGCCAGTTTGTCGTAGAACTGGAAGGCGATCACCGCCTGGTGCACCATCCCCGAGACGTGCTCGGACATCCCCGTCAGTTCGGCTTTGGCGGCCCCCATTTCGGCAGTGTCCGGAAGGCTGCGGATGGTTTCCGACAGCGTCTGCATGCACGCTGCCATGGTGGTGAAGGCGCCAGTCAGCACGTCCACCGAGGTATTGCTCTCGGTCATGGCGGCCTCGATCTGCACTGCTGCCAATTCCAGCATGAGCACGGTTTCCCGCACCTGGCTCCAGTTGAGGTCCGGCGCATGGGCCGAAGTGCCGCGCGGGGGGGTGTTTGCCTCTGCCATCCTGTTATCCCTCTCTCCTCCGTTCTGGCGGGGGACTATACCGTATTTCGCCGCGCCCTATCCACACGGGAAAGGTGCTTCCCCGAGGAAGACTGGCTCCGGCACGAGGTCGACGCCGAAGCGTTCATTGACGTCCCACTGTACCGCGTGCATCAGGGCGCGGACGTCGCTTCCCCGGGCACCCCCCCGATTGACCAGAACCAGGGCCTGTTTGTCGTACATCCCTACCGGACCGAGATTGCGGCCTTTCCACCCGGCCTGCTCGATTAGCCAGCCGGCGGCGAGCTTCACCCGCCCGTCGGCCTGGGGATAGCGGGGCAGGGCGGGGAATCGGCGCCCCAGGTCGGCGGCGAACCCGGCCTCAACCACCGGGTTGTGGAAGAAGCTGCCGGCGTTGGGCAGCACCGCCGGGTCGGGCAGCTTGCGGCGCCGCACCGCCATGACCGCTCGTGCCACGTCTTGGGGGCTTGGTGTGGCGGTCGTGCGGGACTCTAGTTCCGCGGCGAGTTCGCCGTAGCGGACATTGGGTCGCCAGCCCTTGGGCAGGCGAAAGTGCACTGCCGTGATGGCGAAGCGGCCCGACAGATGCCAGCCCTCTTGCTTGAACACGCTGTCGCGGTAGGCAAAGCGGCAATCCTCGGGCGAGAAGGCGACGAGGCATTCGGTGGCAAAGTCGTAGGCCACCACCCGGGCGATGCGTTCGCCTACTTCCAGGCCGTATGCGCCGATGTTCTGGATCGGTGCCGCCCCTACGGTGCCGGGAATGAGCACTAGGTTCTCCAGCCCCGGCCAGCCCTGCTCCAGGGTCCACATCACGAAGTCGTGCCAGTTCTCGCCGGCCCCCCCTTCCACGAGCCAGGCGTCGCCGTCCTCCCCCACCAACCGCCGACCGCAAAGGGCCATGTGCAGAACCAGCCCGGCGAAATCCCCGGCGAGCACCAGATTGCTGCCGCCGCCGAGGATGAAGCGGCGTCCGGCGAGGCTGGCCGCCTCGTGGATCTGCGCGACTTCGGTCACGCGCAGATAGCGCTCCGCCCTTGCGGGGAGGGCTAGGGTGTTGAAAGAGGTGAGGTCGAGGCAATGGTCCAATATCTGGGCTGAATCTACAGAACTGGCGCCAGCCACCGCTCGGCTTCCGGGAGGGGCATGCCCTTGCGGGAAGCCCAGTCTTCCAGTTGATCGCGGCCGATCTTGGGGATGGCGAAGTAGCGGGCGGCGGGGTGGCCGATGAAGTAGCCGGCGACCGAGGCGGCCGGGGTCATGGCGCAGGATTCTGTGAGCGCCATGCCGGCGTTGCCCGGGGCGTCGAGGAGGGCGAAGAGGCCCTGCTTGGCGGTATGGTCCGGGCAAGCGGGGTAGCCCGGGGCCGGGCGGATTCCGGCGTAGGCTTCGGCGATCAGATCCTCGCTGGTCAGGGACTCCTCGCCTGCGTAGCCCCAGAATTCCCGGCGTACGCGCTGGTGCAGCCATTCCGCTGCCGCTTCGGCCAGGCGGTCGGCGAGGGATTTGAGCAGGATGGCGGAGTAGTCGTCGTGGGCGGCCTCGAATTCGGCCAGCTTGTCCTCGATGCCCAGGCCGGCGGTGACCGCGAAGGCGCCGCAGTAATCGCGTGGCCCGACGAAATCGGCCAGGGCTAGATTGGGGCGGTCGGCGGGCTGCTTGTGCTGCTGCCGCAAGCCGACCCAGCGGGCGATTTCTGTATTGCGGGACTCGTCCTGGTAGAAGGCGATGTCGTCACCCACGCCGGCGGCTGGCCACAGGCCAAAAACGGCCCGGGCGGAAAGCCACTGTTCCTCGACGATGAGGGTGAGCATGCGCCGGGCGTCATCGTAGAGCTGACGTGCCGTTTCGCCTACCGTCTCGCTTTCCAGGATGGCGGGGTAGCGGCCCGCCAACTCCCAGGACTGGAAGAAAGGGGTCCAGTCGATGAAGAGGGTGAGGTCTTCCAGGTCGATGTCCAGGGCCTGGACGCCGATGACCCGCGGCACGGTGGGTGTGTGCGTTTCGTTCCACGTGAAACGCCTGGCCCGGGCCTCGGCCAGCGTGACCAGGGTGGCACCCTTGCGGCCGGCGTGCTCGGCCCGCACCGCCTCGTATTCGGCGGCGATCTCCGCCACATAGCCCGCTTTCTGCTCCTGGGACAGCAGCTTGGTGGCGACGCCCACGGCGCGGGAGGCGTCGGGTACGTAGACCACCGGGCTGTCGGTGTTGGGAGCGATCTTGATGGCGGTATGGGCGCGGCTGGTGGTGGCGCCACCAATGAGCAGCGGCTGGGTCAGGCCCTGGCGTTTCATTTCGCCCGCGACGTGAGCCATCTCTTCCAGCGAGGGCGTGATCAGGCCGGAGAGGCCGATGATGTCGACGCGGTGTTCGAGGGCCGCCTTCAGGATGTTGTCGCAGGAGACCATGACGCCGAGATCGACCACGTCGTAGCCGTTGCAGCCGAGCACGACGCCGACGATATTCTTGCCGATGTCATGCACATCGCCCTTGACGGTGGCCATCAGGATTTTGCCTTTGGAACCGAGGCCGGTGCGGGATTTCTCGGCTTCGATATAGGGCAGCAGATGAGCGACGGCCTGCTTCATGACGCGGGCCGACTTCACCACCTGGGGCAGGAACATCTTGCCGGCGCCGAAGAGGTCACCGACGTGGTTCATGCCGGCCATCAGCGGGCCTTCGATGACGGCCAGCGGCGGCCGCCCTGCGGCGGCCAGCTTGGCGCGAACCTCTTCGGTATCGGCTACCACGAAGTCGGTGATGCCCTTGATCAGCGCGTGCTCCAGGCGCTTCTCGACCGGCTGCTCGCGCCAGCTCAGGTCGGGGCCGCTGTCCTTGGCCTTGCCTTCCTTGACGGTCTGGGCGAATTCGACCAGCGCTTCCCCGGCGCCGGGGTGGCGGTTGAGCACCACATCCTCGACCTTGGTTCGGAGCTCCGGCGCCAGGTCGTCGTACACGCCCAGCATGCCGGCATTGACGATGCCCATGGTCATGCCGTTCTGGATGGCGTGGTAGAGGAAGACGGTATGGATGGCCTCACGCACTGGGTCGTTGCCGCGGAAGCTGAAGGACACATTCGACACGCCGCCGGAGATGTGGGCGTGGGGCAGGTTGTCCTTGATCCAGCGGGTAGCCTGGATGAAATCGACGGCGTAGTTGTCGTGCTCGGGGATTCCTGTCGCAATCGCAAAGATGTTGGGGTCGAAGATGATGTCTTCGGCAGGAAAACCCATACCGGTGAGCAGGGTGTAAGCCTTGCCGCAGATCTCGGTCTTGCGGGCGTAGGTATCGGCCTGGCCCTTCTCGTCGAAAGCCATGACGATCACCGCCGCACCGTAGCGGCGGGCGAGTTTGGCCTGCTCGAGGAACTTGGCTTCGCCTTCCTTCATCGAGATGGAATTGACGATGCCCTTACCCTGGATGCACTTGAGGCCGGCCTCGATGACCTCCCACTTGGAGGAGTCGATCATGATCGGCACTCGGGAGATGTCCGGTTCCGAGGCGATCAGCTTCAAGAACTTGTCCATGGCGGCGATGGAGTCGAGCATCGCCTCGTCCATGTTGATGTCGATGACCTGGGCGCCGTTTTCCACCTGCTGGCGGGCGACGGCCAGGGCGTCGTCGAAGCGGCCTTCGAGGATCATGCGGGCGAAGGCGCGGGAGCCGGTGACGTTGGTGCGCTCGCCGACGTTGACGTAAAGCGAGGCGGCGGTGACGTTGAAAGGCTCGAGGCCGGAGAGGCGCAGGGCCGGTTCGATGGCCGGGAGGGCGCGGGGCTTGACCGGGGCAACCCGTTGGGCGATGGCGCGGATATGGTCGGGGGACGTGCCGCAGCAGCCGCCGACGATATTGACGATGCCGCCCTTAGCCCAACTCTCGATCTCATCGGCCAACATGTCCGGCGTCTCGTCGTAGCCGCCGAAGGCGTTGGGCAGGCCGGCGTTGGGGTGGGCGGAGACGAAGCAGTCGCAGACGCGGGAGAGCTCCTCGACGTACTGGCGCAGTTCCTTGGCGCCCAGGGCGCAATTCAGGCCGAAGGAGAGCGGCCGGATGTGGCGCAGGGAATTCCAGAAGGCTTCGGCGGTCTGGCCGGAAAGCGTGCGGCCGGAGGCATCGGTGATGGTGCCGGAAATCATCACCGGCCAGCGGCGGCCGGCGGCGTCGAAGTATTTCTCGATGGCGAACAGGGCCGCCTTGGCGTTGAGGGTGTCGAACACCGTCTCCACCAGGAGGATGTCGGCGCCGCCCTCGCACAGGCCGGTGGCGGCCTCGACGTAGTTGGCGACCAGCTCGTCGAAGCTGACGTTGCGGTAGCCGGGGTCGTTCACGTCCGGCGAAATGGACGCCGTGCGGCTGGTGGGGCCGAGGACGCCGGCCACGAAGCGGGGCTTGCCCGGGTTGGCGGCGGTGAATTCGTCGCACAGCCGGCGGGCCAGTTTGGCGCCTGCGAAGTTCAGCTCGTAGACGATCTCGGTCAGGTTGTAGTCGGCCTGGGAGACGGCGGTGGAATTGAAGGTGCAGGTTTCGAGGATGTCGGCGCCGGCTTCCAGGTAGTCGCGGTGGATGCCGCCGATGACGTCCGGCCGTGTCAGGACCAGCAGGTCATTGTTGCCCTTGACATCGTGGGGGTGGTCCTTGAAGCGCTCGCCGCGGTAGTCGGCCTCGGCGAGGCCGTGGCGCTGGATCATGGTGCCCATCGCGCCGTCGAGAACGAGCAGGCGCTGGGCGAGGAGGGCGGAAAGTTCGGACGTACGATCGGGCTGCATGAATCACCTCGGCAAATCAAGATGCACCGGAGACACCGCAAAAGCAAACGGCGCTACAAACCGGCAGGTTTGCGAGCGCCGTTGATCGTTGCCGAGCCTGGCCCCCTGGGGGTGGTGAGGGGTCGCAGCGCTCCTCGGCAGAGCCCGGAGTTTACTTGCCGGGCGGGCTCATGCCAAGAGTGCCCCGGGGAGCACGCCGGGAGGCCGCTCAGTTGTAGGTCTGGATACGCCGCGAGGTGGTCTTTACGCGGCCGTCGCCCAGGTTGAAATGGACGTGGAAATGGGCTTCTTCGGTGGCCATGGTGCCAGCGACCCGCCAGTCCCAGATTTCTTCCTGCAAATTGTGGAAGACCTCGACTTTGCCAGGTTTGCCGAGCAGGCGGCGGATCTCGTCCTGGCTCATGCCCGGCCGCACGCGGGCCTGGTTTTCGGCGCTTAGGGCCTGTTCGATTCTCACCAGCACGCCATTGGCGTCGAAGCTGAGCATGGGGCACTCGATGCCATTGGGCTGGCGGTTGTACTCCCAGGTCACCGTGCCGTCGTCGTTGAGGAATTCGGCGCTGGGATTCCCCATGCGTGCGCGGACCTCGGAGGAGGTCGACACCCCGAGCTTCAATTCCTGCAGGTTGAGCGCATCGCAGGCGGGGAGGAGGGTGCCGATGATGGCAGCGGCCGCGGTGGCAAGCCAGGGGGGCGTCTTCATGGAGTCTCCTGCGGGGGGGGGGAGGGCTGTGGGGGCGGGGCGCCGGCCTCGGTGCTCACCCGCCGGTGGTGGAGCAGGGCGCCAAGGGCACCCAGGGCGAGCAATCCAGCCATGCCGGCGGCCAGGTGCCGGGTCGAGTGCCATAGCAGCGGTGCCAACGCGGCAGCGACGATGCCGTTGAGGGCGGCCTGGAGGAAGGTCTGGCACGAGGCAGCAAGTCCGCGCTGGGCGCCGTAGGGGTCTAGGGCGTAAAGCGTCAGGGTGGGAACGGCGAGGGCCATGCCGCAGGTGTAGAAGAAAATGGGCGCCACACTCCAGGGCAGCCCTGGCGGCAGGAGGGCATTGAGCAGCAGATTGCCGCAGGCCGCGAAGCCCATCAACCCATAGCCTGCGGCAAGGGTGCGGGGGCGGGAGAGATGCCCGGCAACCCGGCCGGAAATCCAGGATCCGGTCAGAAGCCCGCTCATCGAAGGGCCGAAGAGCCACAGGAAGCCCGTTTCCGAAACCCCCAGGTGAGTCATCAGGAACATGGGGGCCGATAGGACGTAAAGGAAGAAGCCGGCGAAATTGAGGGCGATCGCGCCACAGACGTAAAGAAAGCGAGGGGTACTCAATACCCTGCGGTAGGTGCTCAAGAGGTAGGAGGGTCGCAAGCTCTGGCGCTTATCCGGTGGCAGGGTTTCCGGAAGCAGACGGTAGCAGGCCAGGGTCAGGCTTGCCGCCAGGAGGGCCAGGAAGACGAAGGGCGAGCGCCAGCCGAAAAAGGATTGCAGCCAACCGCCGATCAGGGGCGCCAGGGCCGGGGCGAAGGCGAACATCATGGTGATCTGCGCCATGAGCCGCTGGGCCGGCGGTCCGTCGAACAGATCGCGCACGATGGCCCGGCTGACCACCATGCCGGCCCCCGCGCTGATGCCCTGCACCGCGCGCAAGATCCACAGGTGCTCGATGCGGGTGGCAAAGGCGCAGCTCAGGGAGGCCAGACCAAAAACAGCCACGGCCACCAGCACGACCCGCCGCCTTCCCAGGGCGTCGGCCAGGGCGCCGTGCCACAGGGTCATCAGGGCAAAGGGCAGCAGATAGGCCGAAAGGGTCTGCTGCACGGCCAGGGGACTGGCCGCGAGGCGAGCACCGATTTCCGGGAAAGATGGAAGGTAGGTGTCGATGGCAAAGGGTCCCAGGGCCGCCAGGGCCGCGAGGAGAAAGGCAATGCCGCGGGGGGCGGGCGTCCCGGCGCGAGTCAGTTCGCTCATTGTGATCCCTGCCTGTCCCGCGGGGGACGCGCCCCGTGCCCGCATTCTCCCTGCGCCTCTTGTGCGGAAGAGGGTCCGGTGGAGCGGGGGGCGGGCATGCCGAAGCCCTTCATGAGTCGTCTTGAACGCCATCCATACCCGACAGCCGTCGGTACTGGATGGCCTCCGCCACATGGGCGGCGCGCACCGGCTCGCTGCCGGCCAGGTCGGCCACCGTGCGGGCCACCTTGAGGATGCGGTGCCAGGCCCGGGCGGAAAGCGCCAGGCGGGCCATGGCCTGGCGCAGGAGCGCGGTACCCTCTGCGTCGGGCGCGCAATGGCTATCGACCTCCTGGGCCCCCAGGCGGGCATTGGCCTTGCCCTGGCGGCGGTGCTGGCGATCGAGGGCGGCGGCCACCCGCTCGCGCACGACGGCAGAGGATTCTCCCTCGGGTCTTGTCAGCAGCACGTCGCCTGCCACGGCCGGGACTTCGATCTGGAGGTCGATGCGGTCCAGGAGGGGCCCCGAGAGGCGACCCCGGTAGCGGGCCACCTGGTCCGGGGTGCAGCGGCAGCGACCGCTGGGGGAACCCAAGTGCCCGCAAGGGCAGGGATTCATCGCGGCGATCAACTGGAATTCGGCGGGAAACTCGGCGTGCCGCGCCGCCCGGGCGATGTGGATACGGCCCGATTCCAGCGGTTCGCGCAGGGTCTCCAGCACCTTGCGGTCGAATTCCGGCAATTCGTCCAGGAAAAGCACGCCCTGATGGGCGAGGGAAATCTCCCCGGGCCGGGGCGGGTTGCCGCCCCCAACCAGGGCCACCGCGGAAGCCGTGTGGTGGGGGCTGCGGAAGGGTCGGCGGGCGAAGGCGGAGGTCCGGAATTGCCCGGCCAGGGAGAGCACGGCGGCGGATTCCCGGGCTGCGTTGGGGGGCAGGGGGGGCAGGAGGCCCGGAAGCCGGGCAGCGAGCATCGACTTGCCGGCCCCGGGGGGGCCCAGCATGAGGAGCGAGTGGCCGCCCCCCGCGGCAACCTCCAGGGCGCGCTTGGCCTGGGTCTGGCCCCGCACTTCGGCAAGATCGGCCAGGGTTTCCTGCGCTTCGGGTGGGGAGGCCGTCGCTTCCGGAAGGGGTTCCCTTTCGCACAGATGGGCGCAGACGGCGAGGAGGGTGGGGGCGGCGAGGATATCCGTCCCTCCCGAAAGGGCAGCCTCGGCAGCGCTATCCGTGGGCAGGACGAAGCGGCGTCCATCGCCCAGGGCCTCCAGGGCCATGGCCAGGGCGCCTCGTATCGGGCGCAATTCACCGGAAAGGGAAAGCTCGCCGGCAAATTCGTGCTGCTCCAGGAGGCGAGGGGAAATCTGCCCGGCGGCGGCCAGGATGCCGATAGCGATGGGTAGGTCGAAGCGTCCCGACTCCTTGGGCAGGTCGGCCGGGGCGAGATTGACCGTAATGCGGCGGGAGGGAAATTCGAAGCCGGAATTGACCAGGGCGGCGCGCACCCGGTCGCGGGCCTCGCGCACTTCGACGTCGGGCAAGCCGACCAGGGTGAAGCTGGGCAGTCCGGCGGCGAGATGGACCTCCACCCTCACCGGCGGCGCGGCAAGGCCGTCCAATCCGCGGCTATGGACGACGGCCAGGGCCATGGCCGTCCTGCCTCAGGAGCCGGCGCGCTGTCGCTCGAGCGCTTCCACCCGGGTTTCCAGCTCCTTGAGCTTTTCCCGGGTGCGGGCGAGCACCTGGGCCTGGACGTCGAACTCCTCGCGCGTTACCACATCGAGGCGAGCGAGGAAGCCGGATATCAGGGCGCGAGTGTTCTTTTCCAGGTCTTTGGCCGGCGTGGCGGCCAGAAGGGCGTTGAGCCGGGCGGCGAGGTCGTCGAGGAGCTTGGGGTCGAGCATGGCGGCCTCCGAGTCGAGGGGGGCCGAGTTTAGCACATCAGGGTTTCCGCAAAGGGCGGCGGCCGCTGCCCAAAACAGTGCGCACCGGCAAAATTACGCACCAGCATGGTGCAACGCTTCGGGGCATGTCGCCGCATGTCTCTGGCAAACAATTGATTTTCATCAATAAACTCGACTGGCACAGGTCATGCTATTGCTGCACTGCATAACTTTCATTTTATTGTCAGGAGAGAAACGATGAAGAAATCCCTGCTTGCCGTCGCCCTGGCGACCGCCTTCGCCCTTCCCGCCCAGGCCGCCGACGCTCCCGCAGCGCCCGAAGCCAAGAGCCCCCATACCCTTACCGGCAATCTGACGCTGGCCTCCAGCTACCGCTTCCGCGGTATCGACCAGACTTTCGGCAAGCCGGCCCTCCAGGGCGGTATTGACTACAGCCACGAAAGTGGTTTCTACCTCGGGAACTGGAACTCCAATGTCAGTTCTGGAGCGGGTTACGCCGAAGGCAACCTGGAAATGGACTTCTACGGCGGTTACAAGACCAGCTTCGGCGATATCGGTCTCGATGTCGGGGTTCTGTACTACTACTATCCGGGCAGCACGGCGAAGCCGCTGCGCTTCAGCAACGCCAAGCATCCCAGTGCCAGTGCCAACGGGACCGTGAGCAATACCGAGGTCTATGTCGGCGCGAGCTGGAAATTCCTCTCCCTCAAGTACAGCTATGCCCTGAGCGATTACTTCGATCTGCCTGACTCGGACGGCAGCAGCTATCTCGACCTGTCTGCCAACTATGATCTCGGCAACGGCTGGGGTATCAATGGTCACGTCGGCCGCCTGTTCGCCAACGACTACAAGTACAACATCAATACCGGCAGCCGCAGCATCGAATACACCGATTGGAAAATCGGCGTCACCAAGGACGTCGAGGGCTGGCTCTTTGGCCTGGCTTATGTGGGCACCAATGCGAACGGAAGTTGCTCGAAGGCCGAGTTCTACTGCTTCTTCAATTCCCTGAGTTGGAATTCGAGTGATCCGGTTAGCCCCATTCAAACAGGCCATAAGAACCCTAAGGACGCTGGCCGCGGGATCGCCGTGCTGTCCGTCACCAAGACCTTCTAACCCGCTTCATCTAATCCCCGTCGGCGACCCGGCCGGCGTCGACGGGGCAAAGTTTTCAACCTTGTGA
>SSTB01000198.1 GCA_009469665.1 Azonexaceae bacterium
AAACCCAAAAAGCACCTCCTCGTCTGCGTCCAGGGTCGCCCCCAGGGCCACCCCCGCGGTTCTTGCCAGGAAAAGGGCTGCGGCCAGGTCTGGCAGGCTTTTTCCGACGCATTCACCGCCCGCAATCTGTGGTCCTCGGGTTTCCTGTTAACCAATACCGGCTGCCTCGGTCCTTGCCATCTGGGCCCCAGCGTTCTCGTCTATCCCGAAGGGGTCATGTACGCGGGCATCAAACCGGCAGACGTGGAGACCATCATCGACGAGCATCTCCTGCGCGACCAGCCGGTGGAGCGCCTGAAGGCGCATGCCGACGTCTGGAGCTGACCCCATGCGCCCCGTCCAATACGAAGTCGGCGACCTCGTCTTCGCCGCCGAAGACATCCTCAACGACGGCGGCATGCCCGGCGTCGCGGAGGAGGAAGGCCTGATCGCCCCCGTCGGCGCCCGAGGCGTCGTGGTGCATTTCGGCCACTCCGAAATCGACCCCAGCAGGGAAATCTACCTGGTGCGCTTTGAAACCGGCCCCGACGGTGCCCTGGGCAATCCGGTCGGCGTATTGCCCGAAGAGCTCACCCAGGAAGACTCCACGCTCCCGTGAGGCGCCATGGCCAAGATCGGCATCTTCTTCGGCACTGATACCGGGCGTACCCGCCTGATCGCCAAACAGATCGCCAGAAAGCTCGGCGACAAGGCGGCTGCGCCCGTCAACATCGGCCGCACGACGCTCTCTGAATTTCTTGCCTACGATGCCCTCATCCTCGGTAGCCCTACCCTGGGGGACGGCATGTTGCCCGGGGAATCCTGCGGCCTGTCACAGCCAAGCTGGGAGGAGTTCCTGCCGCAACTGGCCGACACCGATCTCTCCGGCAAGACCATTGCCCTCTTCGGCCTTGGCGACCAGAAGAAGTATCCGGAAGAATTCGTCGATGCCATCGGCCTCCTCCACGACGCCCTCGTGACGAGAGGAGCCCGGGTGGTGGGCCTGTGGCCTGCCGCAGACTACGAATTCAGCGCCTCGCGGGCCCTCGACGGCGATCATTTCCTGGGGCTCGCCATAGACCAGCATCACCAAGCGGCACTGACCGAAGAACGCATCGACGCGTGGCTCGCCACCATCAAACCGGAGCTGACCCCATGAACGCCAATCCCTGGGCCGCCCCCAAGGACAAAGCCATCCGCCGCGTCCTGATCGCCTTCGACGAACGTCTGGCCGACGCCTGCGACCTGGTGCCCGACAGCGGCGACCCAGCCATGATCACCCTGCGCCACGCCGAACTGGAGCGCCTGCGCGCCCACGTCTTCCTGCACGGCCAGAAACCCGGTACCTACGGGGTTTTTTTCGAATACCCGCATCCGGTGCCGGGCATCCTGGAAAGCGAGGAGAACATCTCCCTGCAGCGTCTGCTCTCCAGTCTGGCTTTGCATTTCGACGCCTGAGCCGTATCTTTCCCGCCAATGCGCCTCCTACATTTGGTTCTCATCCTCTGTGCTCTGGTCGCCGGCCCCCTGCACGCCGACGAAATCCAGGTCGCTGTCGCTGCCAACTTCTCTGCCCCCATGCAGGCCATCGCCCGAGATTTCGAGGCCGATACCGGCCACCGGCTGCGCCTCTCCTTCGGCGCCACCGGCAAGTTTTACGCCCAGATCACCCACGGCGCTCCCTTCGACGTCCTGCTGGCCGCCGACGACGAAACACCGGCGCGCCTGGTCAGGGAGGGACTGGCCCGCAATGGCAGCCAGATGACTTACGCCGTCGGCCGCCTGGCGCTCTGGTCGCCCAGTCCCGACGGGGTCGACGCCAAGGGCGAGCTTCTGCGCCGCGGCGATTTCGCCCACCTCGCCCTGGCCAACCCGAAAACGGCCCCCTACGGTGCCGCCGCCGTCGAGGTCATGAACGCCCTCGGTCTGCTGCCCGCTCTGCAGGCCAAATTCGTGCAGGGCGAAAACATCGCCCAGACCTACCAGTTCGTCGCCAGCGGCAATGCCGAGATCGGTTTCATCGCCCTCGCCCAGGTTTGGAAGGACGGCCGGCTCACCGGAGGTTCGGCCTGGATCGTCCCCGCCAATCTGCACCAGCCGCTTCGGCAGGATGCCGTGGTTCTGGCCAGAACTACCGCTCCGGCCGCAGCGAGCGCCCTCGTCGCCTACCTGAAGGGCGACAAGGCGCGAACCGTCATCAAATCCTACGGATACGAGTTGTGAAGATCGCCATCGCCACCAAGGATTTCACCGCCGTCAGCGGCCACGCCGGCCAGACCCGCCAATGGCTGCTCTACGACCTATCCGAGCACCGCTCCAACCGCTTGCTGCCGCCCCCGCGGCGCATCGATCTCGCCAAGGACGAAGTGCTGCACGTCTTCGAGGACGAGCGCCCCCACCCCCTGGACGGCGTGGATATCGTGGTGGCCGCCAGCGCCGGCGACGGTTTCATCCGCCACATGAAGAAGCGCGGCGCCGAGGTGCTGCTCACCGGCGAGGACGATCCGGCGGTGGCCATCACCCGCATCCTGGCCGGCGAAGCCCTGCCCGATCCCCGCTTCGACCTCACCACCACCCTGTGCAAGCTGCGGGACTTGTTCTCCCGCCACTGAGAGCCTGTGAACATTTCATTCACCCCCGCTCGGCGTTGCCAATGCTCGCCATAGCTCGAGCCATGGCTGTGCTTGGCGCCTAGATCGTGCACACCTGGGCACGCCTCTCGGGCGCGCCCGAAAAATTCACAGTCTCTGAGTTACAGGACGGATTCGAACAGCTCCAGCTGCGGCGGCCCCAGGTAAAAATCCCGAGGCGATTGCCCGGCCTGCATGTGGGCCTTGCGGAAGGCCTCGGACTTGGTCCAGGCGGCGAAGGCCGGCTCCGATTCCCACACCGAGTGGGAGGCGAACAGGGTGTATTGGTCGTTGCTCTCGCCCCGCAGCAGGCGGAAAGAGACGAAGCCCGGCACCTCGTCCAGGTAGCTGTTGCGATTGCGCCAGTGGGCGACGAAGTCGTCCTCGCGGCCGAGGGCGATGCGAAAGCGGTTCATGGCAAGAAACATGAGAACTCCTTGAATCGTTGCACGTTTGTTGCTTGAAAGGGTTTTCCCAACCCGTACCAACAAGTAAAGCAAAAAATGAACGCAATCGATGATGACAAAAAACTCGACTTCGGCCAATTGCCGCCGGCCGTCGACACCCTGCTGCAACAAGGCGTGGCAGCCCATTTCGGTGATCGGGCGCTCGCCGAACGCCTCTTTCTCGCCGCTCTCTCCCTGGCCCCCGATGCGCTGTCAGCGCACCGTTGCCTGGTGAAGCACTACAACCGCTGTCGACAATTCGACAAGGCGCTGCCCGCCGCCCAGGCTTGGGTCGCCGCCGCCGCCCGGGCTGCCGGCCTGCCCGACAACTGGCTCCTGTGGCAATCCGCCCCCGGCACCGCCCTCGCCGCCCTCAAGGGACTGGCCTTCATCCATCTGCGCTGCGGCCAGCCGGCGAAGGCGGAGGCGATGATCGCGCGGGTGCTCGCCATGGACCCGGACGACGCCGTCGGCGGATCGGTAATCGCCGCTCTGCTCGCCGAAACGCGGCTGGCGGCATAGGCCGCCGCCGCGCTTCAGGCCGCCACCTCGGCCTGATCCAGCGCCCGGAACATCGAGCAGCGGCGGAACACCTCCTCCGTCGGTGCCACCTGCTTCTGGCTGCAGTACTTGGCCACCAGCTTGGCCAAGCCCTTGATATCGCGCCCGGAGGCCTGGGGGAAGATATCCGGCAGGCGTTCGATCAGCGCCGGCGCAATGCCCAGCCCGAACTGGCCGGCCATGACGCCCCAGATCTTGCGTCGATCCTCCCGGTCCGGCGCATGGAAGCGGATCAGCGCGATGCAGCGGGAAACGATGGCTTCGTCGATATCGTCCACCCGGTTGGTGGTGAGGAAGAGCAGTCCGTTGAAATACTCCAGCACCCGCAGGAACACCCCGACGACCGCGTTCATGGTGATGTTGTCGTCGCGCTTCTTGATATAGACGTCCGCCTCGTCGATGAGCATCACCGCGCCCCAGCGCTGGGCGCGGGTCAGCACCTCCTTGAGGGCCGTCTCCATGGCCGCCACGTTGAGCCCGAGCTGGCCCGAATGCACGCGGTAGAGCGGCCGCTTGATGATCTCCGAATACACCTCCGCGGTCAGCGTCTTGCCCACCCCCGGCGGCCCGGCGCAAAGCACCGTGGTGCCGCCCGACTTGCCGGCGACGATATCGTCCATCAGCACGTCCATCTCGGCGGTCAGGATGTCGATGAGGTCGGTCTGCTCCGGCGGCAGCACCAGCTTGTCCTTAAGTTCCGGCTGGTAGGCGTAGGGCGCGATGTCGTCCACATGGACCCACACGTAATGGTGCAGGTCCAGGTGGAACATGAGGATGAAGAAATGCACGGGCAGTTCGGTGAACAGCCCCTTGGCGATGCCGGCCTGGGCGTCCTCGACCTCCGCCTCCTCCTTGCCGGACAGCCGCGAGTTGCGCTGCACGCGACGCACGAACTTGGCCAGGATGTCCCCCGTGGCATCCATGGCCAGCACGCGGTCGCCGAGAATGCTCTCGTCGTTCACCAGCCGGGCCGGGCTGCCGGTCGATGACAGAATGATCTGGTCCTTGCGCGAGAAATCCGTGTCCCGGTGCGTCGCCGTGGGGTTCTCCGCAAACCAGCCGGTGCCCGACCCCGAGAACTGCGCGCCGTACTGGGCCCGCCACTCGAAATAGCGGGCCGCCCCCTCTTCGTAGGCGGCGAGCAGCGCCGGCGTTTCCTTGACGTAGCCCTTGGCGGCCAGAATCTCCGCCACCGTGCGGCCGGCGATGTCCGGCCCC
>SSTB01000199.1 GCA_009469665.1 Azonexaceae bacterium
GCAGCGAGCATCCAGAGGGATTGCATGGGGGAAGCGGGAAAGAGGAATGGGAGAAGGGAGGGCTACTTACCCTTCACCCCTCACTCCTCCCCGCCTGCAACGATGCGGCGGTAAAACTCGTGGAAGTGCTGCATGCCGTCTTCCATGGGGCTCTGGTAGGGCCCGGTTTCGTTCCTGCCAGCCTTCATGAGGGCACGGCGGCCGCGGTCCATGCGTTCGCCGATATCGTCGTCCTCGATGGCGGTTTCCATGTAGGCGGCGCGTTCGGCCTCGATGAATTCACGCTCGAAAGCAACGATTTCCTCGGGGTAGTAGAACTCCACCACGTTGAGGGTGCGATCGACGCCCTGGGGAATCAAAGTGGACACCACCAGCACATGGGGATACCACTCGACCATGATATTGGGGTAGTAGGTCAGCCAGATGGCGCCCTGGGGCGGGGTTTCACCGCGGTCGCCATAGTACTCGCGTACCACCTTCTGCCAGCGCGCATAGACCGGAGAACCGGATTTCATGAGGGAGGTGATCCCGACTTTCTGCACCGAGTACCAGTCGCCGAACTGCCAGGTAAGGTCGTCACAGGTGACGAAATTCCCCAAGCCCGGGTGATAGGGGGCGACGTGGTAGTCCTCCAGGTAGACCTCGATGAAGGTCTTCCAGTTGTAGTGGCAGGTGTGCATCTCGACATGGTCCAGGGTGTAGCCGGTGAAGTCGAGATCCCGCGCCACCCGCATGCCGGCCAGGTCGGCATTGGCCGAGCGGGGGCCCTGGAAGAGGAGACCGTTCCAGTTTTCCAGCCTGGCCTTGTCGAGGTTGAGGCAGGGGTTCTGGGGAAAATGGGGAGCCCCGATGAGGCGGCCGCCCTGATCGTAAGTCCAGCGATGGATGGGGCATACCAGAGGCCCGTCCAGATGGCCGGTGCCTTGCAACATGATGGCCTGGCGATGGCGGCACACATTGGACATGAGCCAGGTGCCGGCATGGGAGCCGCTGTCGCCGCCGTTGACCAGCATGCGGCCGTGATCCAGCCATGCCAGGGTGCGGTAGTCGCCGGCTTCGGGAACCATGAGTTGGTGCCCGACGTAGCCCGGACCGGCATCGAAGAGGAGCTTCTTCTCCTGAGCGAAGATGTTCTCGTCGAAATACCAGTCCACCGGCAGTTGGGAAACTGCGGGGACCAACCGGGACTGATTGCCCAAATCGGTCATTCCACGCCTCCAACGGATTGAAAAGCCAGCAATTCTACCCTGGCCCCGATTTGACCAGAAGCCCCTCCATAGGGTATTTTTCGCCGTTTCCCGCGAGTCCCAGCCATGCCTCAAGCCCCCATCGCCGAGATGAAATTCGAGACGGCCCTGGCCGAACTCGAAGCCATCGTCCAGAGCATGGAAGCCGGCAGCCTCGAACTGGAGGAATCCATCGCCGCCTACCGCCGTGGCGTGGAATTGATGAAACACTGCCAGCGGCAGCTCGACGCCGCCGAAACCCAGTTGCGCATCGTGGAGAACGGTGAGGAAAGGGCCGCTGACCCGGCCGGAGACCCGATTTGACCCAGGCCGCCTTCATTGCGTGGATGGCGAGCACCCAGGAATCGGTCGAGGCCGCGCTGGCGGCCAGCCTCCCCCCTGCCGCCAACATCCCCGCCCGCCTGCACGGCGCCATGCGCTATGCCACGCTGGGCGGGGGCAAGCGGGTACGTCCGCTCCTGGTCTTCGCTGCCGGCGAGGTCAGCGGTGCGGCGCCGGAACCCCTGGCCGCCGCTGCCTGTGCCGTAGAGCTGATTCATGCCTACTCCCTGGTCCACGACGACCTGCCCTGCATGGACGACGATGTGCTCCGCCGGGGCCGTCCCACCTGCCATGTGGAATATGACGAGGCCACCGCCCTGCTCGTTGGGGACAGCCTGCAAACACTGGCGTTCGAGCTTCTCGCCCATCCCGGCCTCGCCGACCCCGGCCGCCAGCTGGAAATGATCGCCCTTCTGGCCCACGCTTCGGGTTCCCGCGGCATGGCCGGCGGCCAGGCCATCGACCTGGAGTCCGTCGGCCGTGCCCTGGAGCAGCCCGAACTGGAACTGATGCACGCTCTGAAGACCGGCGCCCTGATTCGCGCAGCGGTGCTTCTGGGCGCCCTCTGTGGCCGCCCTCTGGCCACCGAGGAGCGCGAGGGCCTGGATCGTTTTGCCAAGCGCGCCGGCCTGCTTTTCCAGGTCGTGGACGACATTCTCGACTGCACGGCCAGCACCGCCACCCTCGGCAAAACCGCCGGCAAGGACGAAGCGGCCGACAAACCCACCTACGTCAGCCTCCTGGGACTCGACGGCGCCCGCGACTATGCCAGCCTCCTGCGCGCGGACGCTCTTGCCGCCCTCGCGCCCTGCGGCCCCCGCGCCGCCCGCCTCCAGGCACTGGCCGACTTCATCTGCCACCGGCAGTTCTGACCATGCCCGCCTTTCCCCTGCTCGACACCGTCAGCGATCCAGCCGCCCTGCGCTGCCTGGACCGTCGACAACTCCCCCAATTGGCCGACGAGCTGCGCCAGTTCCTCATCGAATCCGTCTCCCGCACCGGGGGCCACCTGTCTTCCAACCTGGGCACCGTGGAGCTCACGGTCGCCCTGCATTACGTCTATGACACCCCTGAAGACCGCCTGGTCTGGGACGTGGGACACCAGTGCTACGCGCACAAGATCCTGACCGGCCGCCGCGCCGGCATGGACAGGCTACGCATGGCAGGGGGCGTATCCGGCTTCCCCAAGCGCTCGGAAAGTCCCTACGACACCTTTGGCGTCGGCCATTCCTCCACCTCCATCTCCGCAGCCCTGGGCATGGCGCTCGCCGCCAAGCTGAAAGGCGAGGGGCGCAAGGCCGTGGCTATCATCGGCGACGGCGCCATGTCCGCTGGCATGGCCTTCGAGGCTCTGAACAACGCCGGCGTTGCCGGGGCCGACCTGCTGGTCATTCTCAACGACAACGAAATGTCCATTTCGCCGCCGGTGGGCGCGCTCAACACCATCCTCACAAGGCTGATGTCGGGAAGGACGTACAACGCCGCCCGCCAAGGCGCCCGCCACATGCTGGGATTCGCGCCGCCGCTCCTTGAACTCGCGCGCCGCGCGGAGGAGCACGTCAAGGGCATGATCACCCCGGGCACCCTGTTCGAAGAGTTCGGCTTCCACTACTACGGCCCGATAGACGGCCACGACCTGGACGCCCTCGTCCCCACCCTGGACAATCTGCGCCAGATGCGTGGCCCCAAGTTTCTCCACGTCATCACCAAGAAGGGCCAAGGCTACAAACTAGCCGAGGCGGACCCCATCCTGTACCACGGCGTGGCGAAATTCTGCCCGGTGGAAGGCATCCCGGCGTCCTCCGGCAAAGGCGGCGGCAAGCTCACCTACACCCAGGTCTTCGGCGACTGGCTGTGCGACATGGCGGCCGCCGACAAACGCCTGGTGGGCATCACCCCGGCCATGCGCGAGGGTTCTGGCCTGGTGCGCTTCGCCCAGCAGTTCCCCGACCGTTACCACGACGTGGGCATCGCCGAGCAACACGCCGTCACTTTCGCCGCGGGCCTTGCCTGCGAGGGCCTGAAGCCAGTGGTGGCCATCTACTCCACCTTCCTGCAGCGCGCCTACGACCAGTTGGTCCATGACGTGGCCCTGCAAAACCTGCCGGTGGTCTTCGCCATCGACCGGGGCGGCCTGGTGGGCGCCGACGGCCCCACCCACCACGGCACCTTCGACCTTTCCTACCTCGCCTGCATCCCCAACATGGTCATCATGACCCCGACGGACGAGGCGGAATGCCGCCGCATGCTATCCACCGCCTTCCACCTGGACTGCCCGACCGCCGTGCGCTACCCCCGGGGCGGCGGTACCGGCGCGGTGCCCGGCACAGACCTGGACACCCTTCCCTTGGGCAAGGCGGAGATCCGCCGCCATGGCCAGAAGCTTGCTCTGCTGGCTTTCGGTAGCGTGCTCCCCGCTGCCCTGGCAGCCGGCGAGGCGCTCGACGCCACGGTCGTCAACATGCGCTTCGTGAAACCCCTCGATGCCGACCTGGTGGCTGAGTTGGCCGGGAACCATTCGCTCCTGGTCAGCATCGAAGAAAATGCCGCCATAGGCGGTGCCGGGTCGGAAGTGGCGCGGGTTCTGGAAGAAAAGGGGATCGCCACCCCCCTGCTCCGCCTGGGACTCCCGGACCGCTTCGTCGACCACGGCGACCAAGGCCAGCTTCTCGCCGAAATCGGCCTCGACAAGGACGGCATCGTCCGGGCCATCTTGGCGCGGCAGGCCGCAGGACACTGATAGCATGAACGCACCCCAAGCCCCTTCCCCCATGGCCGATGTCCAGGGTTCTGCCGACACCCGCCAGATCGCCATCGACAAAGTCGGCATCAAGGCCATACGCCACCCTGTCCGGGTCAAGGACAAATCCGCCGGCACCCAGCACACCATTGCCGTATTCAACATGACCGTCGGCCTGCCCCACAACTTCAAGGGCACCCACATGTCACGCTTCGTGGAGATTCTCAACAGCCACGAACGCGAAATCTCGGTGGAAAACTTCCCCGCCATGCTGCGTGAGATGGTTGAAAAACTTGAAGCCCAGACCGGCCAGATCGAGATGAATTTTCCCTACTTCATCAACAAGCTGGCTCCGGTTTCCGGCGTACCCAGCCTGATGGACTACGACGTCACATTGATCGGCGACATCTGCCACGGCCAGATCGCCACCTCGGTCAAGGTCGTGGTCCCGGTCACCAGCCTGTGTCCCTGCTCCAAGAAGATTTCCGAGTACGGCGCCCACAACCAGCGCTCCCACGTCACCGTCACCGCCAGGTGCAGCGAATTCGTGTGGATCGAGGAAATCGTCCAGTTGATCGAGGCCGAGGCCTCCTGCGAACTCTTCGGGCTCCTCAAGCGCCCCGACGAGAAGTACGTCACCGAACGGGCCTACGACAATCCCAAGTTTGTCGAAGACATGGTGCGTGACGTCGCCGCCCGGCTCAATGCCGAAACCCGCATCGTCGCCTACGTGGTGGAATCGGAAAACTTCGAGTCCATCCACAACCACTCGGCCTACGCCCTGATCGAGCGGGACAAGACGCGGGATCTCTGACGCCCCCGCAGATCGGATTCCGCCCGATCCGCAACAGGCCGTCGCGACAAGCGGTCGATCGGCCAGTGGCCGCCTGTCGCAAAACCCCTGGAATCATCCGGGCCTGGGCGGCCACCGATGCCAAAGAGTTTTCGCAATCGGCATAACGGAATACAATGGCATCCATTCTGCCCGATGGACAAGCCATGGATATCACCCGCTACGACGCCCTCATCACCCGTCTGGAAGACACCGCCCACCGCGCGCCCGCCCGTTACGTGCGTGCCGTGGTCGGAGTCGCCCTTCTGGGCTTCCTGATCCTCGGCCTGGCCGTCGGACTTACCGCCCTGGCGCTCCTGGCGCTGGCGCTTCTGGTGTTTGCCGTGTTTGCCAGCGGGGGCAAGGCGCTGATCTTTCTCGCCAAGCTGGGCAAGCTCCTGATCCTCCTGGTCCTGCCCGCCTGGGCCATGGTGCGTGCCGCCTTTACCCTGCTCTTCGCCCGTTTTCCCCACCCCGCCGGCCGCCCCCTGACCCGCAACGAGGCGCCTGCCCTATTCGCCCACCTCGACGCCCTGCGCAGCCGGGTTCAGGGCCCGCGCATCCATACCGTCC
>SSTB01000200.1 GCA_009469665.1 Azonexaceae bacterium
AATCCCGACCTACGCTAACCTCATATCCAGCCATCGCTTCCCTGCCTTTCTTCGGTTGATCAACGTCTCGACAACGTCATCCTACCGAACCGAAGCGGTGGCTACCCACCACCCGATTTACAGCAGTTTACGGACTCAATCGAATTTCCGGGGCCGGCTCTTGGCAAAACTTCCATTTGGCATGTTTCACTTTGTTCAAATGAGAACAGGCCCTAGTGTTAGTGTCTGTACTAACCAATCCAGGCTAAAATCTGACCCTTCTACTGATATGGACAAGGGCGTATGCCCCACGCGGCATGATGAATCCACGTACGCTAGCCGCCTTCTTGCATGACCTGTTTGCGGTTGCGGCGGCATGGATGCTGGCCTTCTGGCTGCGCTTTAATTTCGATATACCTTCGGAATTCTTTGTTGCGGCCCTGCAATCTTTGTTTTGGGTAATACCTCTCTTTGGCACGCTCTTTTTTTCATTTGGTCTCTATCGGGGTGTGTGGCGATTTGCGAGCCTCTCCGATATGCAGCACATTCTGGCGGCGGTATCGACCGGAGCTGTGTTTGCGGTCATGGCTGTAGTATTCGTTGGACTAGGGCCGATTCCCCGATCTGTCTTGGTTATGCATCCCCTTCTCCTAGTAATAGTGATGGGCGGGAGCCGTTTTGCCTATCGTAGCTGGAAGGAGCATAGACTCTATGGTCCGGCAAGGATGCGAGGGCAGCCAGTCATTGTTCTTGGTGCTGGCGAGGCAGCTGATTCACTGTTGCGAGAGATGAAGCGAAGCGGCCTCTGGTACGCGGTGGCTTTAGCCAGCAACAAGGTAACTAATCAAGGGCGGTGGCTGCACGGTTTGCCTGTATTTGGCCCTATGTCAGTCATTCCAGATCTGGCTGAAAAATACTCGGTCAAGCACGCCATCATGGCCATGCCTAACAGCCGGGCGTCCGAGCGCCGTGAGGCGGCTGAGATTGCATCAGCGGCTGGCCTGACGGTCATGACCATGCCGTCCTACGACGATTTGCTGGCTGGGCGCCTTTCCGTTTCCAGCATTCGCCGGGTCGAACTCGAGGATCTTTTGGGGCGCGAGGCAGTGTCGCTCGACGACGCCGGTTTGCACGATTTGCTGGGCGGCCGGGTCGTGCTGGTTACGGGAGCAGGGGGATCGATCGGCTCCGAGCTCTGCCGGCAAATCGCCAAATTTTTGCCGGCCCGGCTGGCTTTGGTCGAATCGTCGGAGTTCGGGCTCTACCAGATCGACGAGGAGCTGGGGCAATCATTTCCCGCCTTGGCACGGAGTTGCTGGGCAGGCGATGTGCGGGATGAGGCGCGGGCAGACGAGATATTGCGGGCGGAAAAGCCCGTGGTCATCTTCCACGCGGCGGCCTACAAGCATGTTCCTCTGATGGAAAGCGGCAACGCCTGGCAGGCGGTGCGCAACAATGCCCTGGGAACCCTGACCATGGCCCGGGCCGCTCAGCGGGCCGGGGTTGCCAAATTCGTGCTCATTTCCACCGACAAGGCGGTCAATCCGACCAACGTCATGGGGGCCACCAAGCGCCTGGCCGAAAGGCTGTGCCGGGCGATCCAGGCGGTTGGCGGCACGCGCTTCATCACGGTTCGTTTCGGCAATGTATTGGGTAGCAACGGCAGCGTCATTCCCAAGTTCCGCGATCAGATCGCCCGCGGCGGACCGCTGACGGTCACCCATCCGGATATCGTGCGCTATTTCATGACCATCCCCGAGGCTGCCCAACTGGTTCTCCAGGCAGCGCTGATGGGGGAGGGTGGCGAGATATTCGTTCTCGATATGGGCGAGCCCGTGCGAATCGTCGACTTGGCCCGGGATATGATTCGCCTGTCCGGCTTTTCCGAGGACGACATCCCGATCCATTTTTCCGGACTGCGCCCCGGTGAAAAGCTCTATGAAGAATTGCTCGCCGACGATGAGACCACGCTGCCGACCCCGCACCCCAAGCTCCGCATCGCCCGGTTGGCCGACAACATGGGCGAGGTCGAGTTGACCGAGCTTCTCAGCTGGCTGGCACCCGGAGTCCGCGAGGTTGCCGAGGTGCGGGCCGGTCTCAAACGTTTTGTACCCGAGTACGTGCTGCCGTGAGCCGGCTCGGGATCCAATGCCATCGGAGTAATCTGTGACAGTTGAATTCATCGATCTTCCCCAGTTATCGGGGGCCGCAGGAACGGTTCGCCTGCCGGGTTCCAAGAGCATCTCCAACCGTGTTCTACTGTTGGCGGCGCTGGCCGAGGGGGTTACCGAGGTGCGGGACTTGCTTGCCTCCGACGACACGGAGCGGATGCTCGACGCACTGAAGGCGCTCGGTGTCGGCGTCACCACCCTGGGTGGCGAAAGCTGGGCGATCGCCGGCTGCGGCGGGCGGTTTCCCGTCAAGCAGGCCGAGCTGTTCCTGGGTAATGCCGGCACCGCCTTTCGCCCCCTTACCGCGGCCCTGGCCCTGTCTGGGGGCGATTATGTCTTAAAGGGGGTCGCCCGCATGCACGAGCGGCCGATTGGCGATTTGATCGATGGATTACGCCAATTGGGTGCGGACGTAACCTACCTGGGGAACGAAGGTTACCCGCCTTTGCGGCTCAGGCCTGCGGCAATCAAACCCGGCGGCGTGCTGCGGGTACGCGGCGACGTCTCCAGCCAGTTCCTCACCGGCCTGCTCATGGCGCTGCCGCTCACGGGCGTAGAAACTACGGTCGAAGTCGTCGGCGAGTTGATTTCCAAGCCCTACATCGAAATCACCCTGGCCACCATGCGCCGCTTCGGTGTCGACGTGATTCGCCAGGGATGGCAGCGCTTCACGGTGCCGGCTGGTAGCCGTTACGTCTCGCCGGGTACCGTCTTCGTCGAGGGCGATGCCTCCTCCGCCTCCTACTTCCTGGCCCTCGGGGCCATCGGCGGCGGGCCGGTGCGGGTGGAAGGGGTCGGCCGGGATTCGATTCAGGGCGACGTCCGTTTTGCCGAAGCCCTTGCGGCCATGGGGGCGGTCATCGACCTGGGCGACAACTGGATGGAAGCGCGGGCGCCAAAGGCCGGGTTGGTGGGGGTCGACCTCGATTGTAATCACATTCCCGATGCCGCCATGACCCTGGCGACCACGGCGCTGTTTGCCCGGGGGCCGACGACATTGCGCAACATCGCCAGCTGGCGGGTCAAGGAAACCGACCGCATCGCCGCCATGGCGACGGAGCTGCGTAAGCTGGGGGCGGAGGTGGAGGAGGGGGCGGACTACATTCGCATCAGCCCCGTGGCCAAGCTTCACCCGGCCGCCATCGATACCTACGACGACCACCGCATGGCCATGTGTTTCTCCCTGGCGGCTTTGGCCACGCCCTTGCGCATCAACGATCCCAAATGCGTCGGCAAGACCTTTCCGGATTATTTCCCGGTTTTCCTGGCGGTGACCAAGGCAGCGCCGGTAATCGCCATCGACGGCCCCTCCGCCTCGGGCAAAGGTACCGTCGCCGCACGGGTGGCAGCCGCCCTCGGTTGCGGCTACCTCGATTCCGGCGCCATCTACCGCTTGACCGCCCTGGCGGCGCAACGGGCCGGCCTGGCCTGGGACGACGAAAACGGTGTCGCGACAGTCGCCGCCGCGCTGGACGTCGTTTTTTCCGAAGGCGTCGTCAAGCTGGGGGGCGAAGACGTGACCGAGGCGATACGCAGCGAGGCGATTTCCTCCGGAGCGTCCCAGGTAGCGGCCTTGCCCGCCGTGCGCGAGGCCCTTCTTTTTCGCCAGCGGGCATTCGCGACGCTCCCCGGGCTGGTGGCGGACGGCCGGGACATGGCTTCAGTCGTCTTTCCCCAGGCGGTTCTCAAGGTCTTTCTCACGGCAACGCCCGAGATCAGGGCCGAGCGCCGGCACCGCCAGTTGCTCGCCGCCGGCGTCGCCGCCGATTTGGCTGCCATCGTCGCCGACCTCAAGGCCCGCGACGCCCGCGACACCGGGCGGGCCGTCGCGCCGCTGCGGCAGGAGGAAGGCGCGCAGTTGCTGGATACCACGGGGCTCGGCATCGATGCCGCCGTCAATCAGGTTCTCGCCTGGTACAGGGCGGAGTCCGGTCAATAAACGATTGATCGCAAAACGTTTTCCCTGATAGAATCCCAATCTTTCCCGCCGTTGGCGGGTCGGGTGCCGTCGACCACCGGTCGGCGGCGTTCATCAACCAACCGCCGCTTTGCGGCAAATCCAGTAGGTTCTCCCATCAATGGAATCTTTTGCACAACTTTTTGAAGAAAGCCTGGCTCGCCAGGAAATGCGTCAAGGCGAAGTCATCACTGCCGAAGTGGTGCGCGTCGACCAGAACTTCGTGGTGGTCAACGCCGGCCTGAAATCCGAATCCTACGTCCCGGTCGAGGAATTCCTCAACGACCAGGGCGAACTCGAAGTGCAGCCGGGCGAATTCGTCCAGGTCGCCATCGAAATGCTCGAAGACGGCTACGGCGAAACCCGTCTCTCCCGCGATCGCGCCAAGCGCATCGCCGCCTGGAACTTCCTGGAGCAGGCCCTCAACGAAGGCTCCCTGGTCTCCGGCACCATCACCGGCAAGGTCAAGGGTGGTCTCACCGTCATGTCCAACGGCGTGCGCGCCTTCCTGCCCGGTTCCCTGGTGGATATGCGTCCGGTCAAGGACACCACCCCCTACGAAGGCAAGACCCTCGAATTCAAGGTCATCAAGCTCGACCGCAAGCGCAACAACGTCGTCCTCTCCCGTCGTGCCGTGCTCGAAGCAACCGCCGACAAGGATCGCGAAAAGCTTCTCGAGAACCTCAAGGAAGGCACTACCGTCAAGGGCATTGTCAAGAACATCACCGACTACGGCGCCTTCGTGGACCTGGGTGGTATCGACGGCCTGCTGCACATCACCGACCTGGCCTGGCGCCGCGTCCGTCATCCCTCCGAAGTGCTCGCCGTGGGCGACGAAGTCACCGCCAAGATTCTCAAGTTCGACGCCGAGAAGAACCGTGTCTCCCTGGGCTTGAAGCAGCTCGGCGAAGATCCCTGGGTGGGCATCGCCCGCCGCTACCCGGCCGGCACCCGTCTCTTTGGCAAGGTCACCAACCTCACCGACTACGGCTCCTTCGTCGAGATCGAGCAGGGCATCGAAGGCCTGGTGCACGTCTCCGAAATGGATTGGACCAACAAGAACGTCCATCCTTCCAAGGTCGTCCAGCTGGGCGACGAAGTCGAAGTCATGATCCTCGAGATCGACGAAGACCGCCGCCGCATCTCCCTCGGCATGAAGCAGTGCAAGGCCAATCCGTGGGAAGAGTTCGCCCAGAACCACAAGAAGGGCGACAAGGTGAAGGGCGCCATCAAGTCGATTACCGACTTCGGCATCTTCATCGGCCTCTCCGGCGCCATCGACGGCCTGGTCCACCTCTCCGACCTGTCCTGGTCCGCCACCG
>SSTB01000201.1 GCA_009469665.1 Azonexaceae bacterium
AGGATTATGAGTCCTCTGCTCTAACCGACTGAGCTACAGGCCCACCGGAAGTCTTTGCTGCAACGATGACCGAAGGTCGGTCGGGGGTGTGGCCGGGGTGTCCTGCCGGCAGGGCCGGGGGGATCCCGACGACGAGGGCCGCAGGGCTTGCGACCAACGTCGGTTTTGGGGCTTACGCGGGTTGTTTCAGCGCGATTTCAGCCGCTGTTGCTGTCTAGGAAGCTGCGCAGCTTGTCGGAACGGCTGGGGTGGCGAAGCTTGCGCAGGGCCTTGGCTTCTATTTGGCGAATGCGCTCGCGGGTGACGTCGAATTGCTTGCCGACTTCTTCCAGGGTGTGGTCGGTGTTCATCTCAATGCCGAAGCGCATGCGCAGCACCTTGGCTTCCCTCGGGGTGAGGGTGTCCAGGATTTCCTTGGTGACGCCGCGCAGGCTGGAATACATGGCCGCGTCGGCGGGCAGGAGGGTGGATTGATCTTCGATGAAGTCGCCCAGATGGGAGTCGTCGTCGTCGCCGATGGGGGTTTCCATGGAGATCGGCTCCTTGGAGATCTTCATGATCTTGCGGATCTTCTCCTCCGGCATTTCCATCTTCTTGGCCAGGGTGGCGGGATCCGGCTCGGCGCCGGTTTCCTGAAGGATCTGGCGGCTGATGCGGTTCATCTTGTTGATGGTCTCGATCATGTGCACCGGGATGCGGATGGTGCGGGCCTGATCGGCGATGGAGCGGGTGATGGCCTGGCGAATCCACCAGGTGGCGTAGGTGGAGAACTTGTAGCCGCGGCGGTATTCGAACTTGTCCACCGCCTTCATCAGGCCGATGTTGCCTTCCTGGATGAGGTCGAGGAACTGCAGGCCGCGGTTGGTGTACTTCTTGGCGATGGAGATGACCAGGCGCAGGTTGGCCTCGGTCATCTCGCGCTTGGCGCGGCGGGCCTTGGCTTCGCCGGTGGACATCTGCTTGTTGATCTCCTTGAGATCCTTGAGCGGGATGCCGATGTGGTCCTGCAGGGCGATGAGCTTCTTTTGCTCTTCCTTGATGGCCGGGGCGTTGCGGGTGAGCACGACGCCGTAGGTCTTGGGGGCGGCTTCGATTTCGGCGTCCACCCAGGCGAGACTGGTTTCATTGCCCGGGAAGACCTTGATGAAGTGCGGGCGGGGCATCTTTACCTTGTCCACGCAAATCTGCTGAATCTTGCGCTCGGAGCGGCGCACCCGCTCGACCATGTCGCGCACCGAATCGCACAGGCGTTCGATGGAACGGGAGGTGAAGCGGATATTCATCAATTCGCCGGAAATCTGCTGCTGCAGCTTCAGGTAGTTCTTGTCCTGGGGGCCCTTGGAGACCAGGGCCTTGTGCATCTTGACGTGGAGCCCGCGCAGGGTGGCGAAGCGCTCCAGGGCGTCGGCCTTGAGTTGCAGAAGCGAGGCCGAAACCGCGGCGCCAGCGTCGCCTTCCTCGTCGCCTTCTTCCTCTTCCTCCAGTTCGGCTTCCTCGGCGAGTTCGGCGGCGGGTTCCGCTTCGACCGCGTTGGGGTCGATGAGGCCGTCCACCAGTTCGTCGATGCGCATTTCCTCGTGCTCGACCTTGGAGGCCATGTCGAGGATTTCGGCGATGGTGGTGGGGCACGCGGAAATGGCCTGGATCATGTGCTTCAGGCCGTCCTCGATGCGCTTGGCGATTTCGATCTCGCCTTCCCGGGTCAGGAGTTCGACCGAGCCCATTTCGCGCATGTACATGCGCACCGGATCCGTGGTGCGGCCGAATTCGGAATCGACGGTGGAAAGGGCTTGTTCGGCCTCTTCCTCGACTTCCTCGTCATCGGCGACGGCAGGGGCGGTCTCGGACATGAGTAGTTCTTCGGCGGCCGGAGCCTCGTCGAAGACCTGGATGCCCATGTCGTTGAAGGTGGAGATGATGGACTCGATCTGCTCGGCATCGACGACGTCGTCCGGCAGATGGTCATTGATCTCGGCGTAGGTCAGGTAGCCGCGCTCCTTGCCCAGCTTGATGAGATTCTTGAGGCGGGTCTTGCGTGCTTCGGCGTCGATCGGGGCCGGAGCTTCAGTCATCGCGCCTTCGAGCAGCGCCTTCTCGGCTGCCCGGGCCGACGCCTTGCTGGCCCGTGCCTTGGGAGCATCCTTCGCGGGGGTTTTTGCCTTGGCCATCACCACAATCCGTAAATTGGGAAAACCTCAAATTCTACCACAACTTAGCCTCTTTTTCCGGGGTTCGAAAGGAGTCGCAGGTATTCCTGTTTTTCCTCCGTCGATAGCCCGGTCACTCCCAGACGCTGGACCTTGGCTTGCAAGGCGGCGAAGGCCCGCCTCTGGGCGCCTTCACTGAGCTTGTCCAGGACGTCAGAAAATTCGGTCTCGGCCTCGCCGGCATCGAAGGGGGTGCCGAGGGCTTCCGCCGCCGCCTGATCGAGGGCGCTTTCTTCCGGGTCGCCCCGCAGCCGCTCGCGCAGGGCGGCGTAGCTGTCTGCGCCGTCGCTCGCCTCGGCCGCCAGGCGCCGCAGCAGATCTCTTTCGGGCAATTCGCCCAGCAGGTCGAGGGGCAGGCGGGCCGCAAGCTCGGGGCGTTGGAGAATCAGGCGGAGCAGCCCTCGTCCTAGGGAGGGGGCTGCTCGTGGTACACGGGGGGGCGGCGCGGCGACAACGGACTTGAGGTCACACAGCCGCTCCACCTCGGCCTGGGCGAAGCCGCTGGCCTCGGCCAGGCGCTTGACCAGTTGCAGGCGCAGCAGGGGGGTGGGCAGGCGGGTGAGCAGGGGTTTGGCCTCGTAGACCAGTTTGGCTTTGCCTTCTGAACTGGTCAGGTCGCAGCGCTGGGCCAGTTCGCGCAGGAGAAAATCCGAGAGGGGCATGGCCTCGGCGACCATGCGGTCGAAAGCCGCCTTGCCCCGGCTTCGGATGAAACTGTCCGGGTCGTCTTCTTCGGGCAGGAAGACGAAGCCGAGACTCTTGTTGTCGGCCAGGGCTTCCAGGGAATTTTCCAGGGCCCGCCAGGCCGCCTTGCGCCCGGCGTTGTCACCGTCGAAGCAGAAGACGATGCGGTCCACCTGGCGCAGCAATTTCTGCACATGGGTCGCCGTGGTGGCGGTGCCGAGGGTGGCTACGGCATTGCCGACGCCATTCTGGGCCAACGCGATGACGTCCATGTAGCCCTCGGTGACGATGGCGATGTCGGTCTCCCGCAGGGCCTGGCGGGCCTGGGGCAGGCCGAAGAGTTCGCGGCCCTTCTCGAAGAGCGGCGTTTCCGGCGAGTTGAGGTACTTGGGCTCGCCTTGGTCGATGATGCGCCCGCCGAAGGCGATGATGTCGCCCTTGGGGTTGACGATGGGGATCATCAGGCGATCGCGGAAGCGGTCGTAGCGCCGGCCACTGTCGTTGTCGATGACCAGGCCGGCGGCGTGCAGGGCCTCGGCGTTATAGTCCGGGAAGACCGCCTGCAGGTTTTGCCAGCCCTCCGGCGCGTAACCGATGCCGAAGCGCGCCGCGACCTCGCCGGAAAGCCCGCGCTTCTTGCAATACTCGATGGCCCGCGGGGAGCGTTTCAGTTGCTCCTTGTAGTAGGCCGCGGCCCGGGCCATGACGTCGATCAGGGTGCGGGTCTGGCCCGGCTTCTCCTCGTGGAGGGCACGGCCTTCGGCTTCCGGTACCTGCATGCCGGTGCGGCCGGCCAGTTCCTTGACGGCGTCGATGAAGCCGATGCCCTGGTACTCCATGACGAAGCCGATGGCCGTGCCGTGGGCGCCACAGCCGAAGCAGTGGTAGAACTGCTTGGTCGGGCTGACGGTGAAGGAAGGCGATTTTTCGTTATGGAAGGGACAGCAGGCGGCGTAGTTGGCCCCGGCCTTCTTCAGGGGGACGTAGCTGTCGATGAGGTCGACGATGTCGACTCGCGCCAGCAAATCCTGAATGAAAGACTCGGGGATCATGGGAGAGGGAAAGGTGAAGGGTGAAGGACGTCCCGGCGGGGTGCGATTCGGCGCCCTGCACCGTTCCGCTTCCTCGCCAAGGGAGGGCTCACGAGGCCAGGGCGGCCTTGACCTGCTTCGAAACCTCGCCCATGTCAGCCTTGCCCGCCAGGCGGGGCTTCAGGATGGCCATCAACTTGCCCATGTCGGCCGGACCCTTGGCGCCGGTTTCGGCCACGGCGGCGGCCACGGCGGCGGTGACTTCCTCAGGGCTCATCTTTTCCGGGAGGTAGGCGGAGAGTACGGCGATCTCAGCCTTCTCGGCCTCTGCCAGATCCTGGCGGCCACCGGCTTCGTACTGGCTGACGCTGTCCCGGCGCTGCTTGACCAGCTTTTCGATGATCGCGGTCGCTCCGGTGTCGTCGAGTTCGACCCGCTCATCCACCTCCTTCTGCTTGATGGCGGCAAGCAGAAGGCGAATGGCGCCCAGGCGCGCGGCTTCCTTGGCCTTCATGGCCGATTTCATGTCGTCGGTGATGCGGGTTTTGAGAGTCATTTCCAGGCGTGAATAGTGAAGTGTGAAAGATGAAACGTGGCGAGGTCGTGGCAGCGGAGGGATTTCCCCGTTTCACGTTTCACAAACAAAAAAGCCGCCAGCGGTTGAGGCGGGCGGCTTGCTCTGCGTGGCGAAGAAGGGGGTCAGTACAGTTTCGGCGGCAGGGTCATGCTGCGGATGCGCTTGTGGTGACGCTTGACGGCGGCAGCCTGCTTGCGCTTCCTCTCGGCGGTGGGCTTTTCATAAAACTCACGGGCGCGCAGCTCGGTCAGGAGACCCGTCTTTTCGACAGTGCGCTTGAAGCGGCGGATGGCCACTTCGAACGGCTCATTTTCCTTGACACGAATGTTCGGCATAAAAATCACCCCCTTCCGTCAGGCGCCCGCCCGGTCAAGTAGGGGGCGGTGCGCGCAATTCAACTCCGCGGATTCGCGGAAAAGCCGAGCAGTATAGGAGACAACTCCCTGATCCATCAAGTGTTATTTGGCAGTGATGATAGAATCGCGCCCCTATGCTGATTCTCGGCGTCGAATCCTCCTGCGACGAAACCGGTGTCGCGCTGTACGACAGCGCAGCCGGGCTCCTCGCCCACGCCTTGCATTCCCAGGTGGCGATGCACGCCGAGTACGGCGGCGTGGTCCCCGAACTCGCGTCGCGAGACCATATCCGGCGGGTCGTGCCGCTGCTGCGCGAAACGCTGGACCGGGCGGGAAAGCCCCTGGCGGCCATCGACGCCGTGGCCTACACGCGGGGGCCTGGGCTGGCGGGCGCGCTGCTGGTGGGCTGCGCCTTCGCCGAGGCCCTGGCCTTCGCCCTGGAGCGCCCAACGCTTCCGGTCCACCACCTGGAAGGCCATCTGCTCTCACCCCTGCTGTCCCGGGAGCCGCCGCACTTTCCCTTCGTCGCCCTGCTGGTCTCCGGGGGGCACACCCAGTTGATGCGGGTCTCCGGCGTGGGGCAGTACGAACTACTGGGAGAAACCCTGGACGATGCCGCCGGCGAGGCCTTCGACAAGAGCGCCAAGCTCCTCGGATTGCCCTATCCCGGCGGTGCGCTGCTCTCCCAACTGGCTGAATGCGGGAATCCCGGCAGGTACGAGCTACCCCGTCCCATGCTCCACTCCGGCGATCTCAACTTTAGCTTTTCCGGCCTCAAGACGGCGGTGCTCACTCTCGTGCGCGAGCAAGGTGAACCGCTCTCCGAGGCATGCAGGGCCGACGCCGCCCGCGCCTTCCAGGACGCCATCGTCGAGGTACTGGTGAAAAAATCCCTCAAGGCACTGAAACAAACCGGCCTCAATAGACTCGTCGTGGCCGGTGGGGTTGGCGCCAACAAGCAATTGCGCGGTACCCTGAACGAGGAAGCTCGGCGCAAACGCTTCCGCGTCTACTACCCGGAACTGCAATTCTGTACCGACAACGCCGCCATGATCGCCCTGGCGGGCTGCCTCCGCCTCCAGGCTGGCGCCCAGGCCAAGCCCGCCGGCAGTTTCGCCGTGCTGCCGCGCTGGCCCTTGATGGACATGGGCGATGCCGCACTGAAATAGAGGGCGCCATCGGCGGGGTCAGTCGGAGGGGGGAGTGGAGGCCGGCAGCGTTTGGGCTTCGAACTGGCCGCTGTAGCGGAAGACCTCGCCGAACAGTGGGTGGGTCAGTCGGAAATCCATGGCAAAACGGGTATCGTCGAGCGCCTCCTCGACAATGGTCGTGTGGCCGAGGGCCAGCCATTCCGGAATCGGCATCCGCCAGCGCCACAGCCGGGCAACGAAGCGCACACCCTGATAGTGCAAGCGCTTGCCGACCACGTAGGGTCGCATTTGCAGGCCGAGGACTGGATTGACGTATTCGATCAAAGTGCCGCCCTCGGCGGGCTCCCAGATGCTGTTGAAGCCAATCGTCTCCCCGTCGGCGAAACGGATGCTGCGTTGCCAGTATTGGCGTTGCCCGGCGACCCGCTTGTCGACCACCGTGGCGACGCCCTGGCCACTCCGCGGCACCAGGGCGCCAACGCGGTAGAGCAGGCGCAAGCAGGGGCGTATCCAGGCGGGGAATGCGATGTCCAGATACCCGGTATCGCGCGTGGTGCAGCACCGATAGTGGGTGCGCAGAGCGGGGGGCAGTTTTTGCCAGTCCTCGCCGAGGGCAGTTTGCATAGGGCTGTTCATCAGAGGGCTCCGGGTATGGATTTGTAGACCATGAGGGTGACCACCAGCACCATGGCACTGAAAGCCGGGACGCCGAGCCAGAACCAGGCACGGGCCATGCGCCAGTAGGCAGGGGGCAGTTCGCCACCTGTGGCCTGTGTCGTGGCGGCGAGGTCGCGCATGCGGATTTGCAGCCAGACCACCGGCAGCCAACAGGCGCCGGCCAGGGCGTAGAGGCCCAGGCTGGCGACGACCCAGGGCGTGGTAAGGGGCAAATCGATCTGAGCGATCAGCCATAGGCCACTGAGGGGCTGAAAGATGACGGTGGGTGTTGTGAACCACCAGTCCGCCAGGACCACATGCCGGTTGGTGACCGCGATGTGGGCGAGCTGGCCGCTGCGGTCGGCCATCCATTTGTAGAAGGCGCTGCCGAGCCCGGTGCCGAACAGGAGCACCATGCTGACGATGTGCAGGGTTTTGATCAGCGCATAGGTCATGACAGAGCCTCCAGGGCGTCGGCAAAGAAGAGCTTCGGGGACCAGGCGAGAGGCGGACGGCCGAGAAAGGCCGTGATGGGCGCCGCATCTGCGTGGTAGCCGGTCAGGAGCATGCGCAGGTTCTCGGGTTGGAAAAGCGGATGAAAGTGGCGGGCCAGGGTGAAGGCGGCAGCCGCCAGGTGGGGTGGAATCTTCAGATGGCGGGCTGGCGCGAGGCCCTGAGCGGCGCGCATCCTGCCCAGCCAGTCGGCGAAGCTCACTGTCTCGGGGCCGACGATATCCAGGGTGCGCTGCGTGGCCGGTGCCTCCAGGCAGCGCAGGACTGTGGCCGCCACATCGGCGATATGAATGGGCTGCAAGCGCTGTCGTCCGTCACCGATGAGCGGGAGCCGTGGCAGCATGGCAAGGCGCAGGAACAATGCGCTGCTGGCGCCTCCCCGGCCATAGATGAGCGAGGGACGCAGCACGATCCCGTCGACGTCGAGTGCGCGCAGGGCCTCGTCCGCCGCGCGCTTGCTAATGTGATAGGCGGAAAAAGCGGTGTCGTCGGCACCCAGGGCGGAAATCTGGATGACGCGCCGGATGCCGACTCGGGCGCAGGCCGAGAAGAGCACCGTGGGTCCGTCGCGATGCAGGGTGAGGAAGCGCTGCTGCCCCGTCTCGCCGATGATGCCGACGCAGTTGATGACGGCATCGATATCGTCCAGATGAGGGCACCAATCGGCAGGGCGCGTCAGGGCGCGGAAATCGACTCCGGTGCGGCGCGAGGCCGAAACGACGCGATGCCCTGCCGCGGTCAGGACGCTTGCCAGATTACGCCCCACGAAGCCGCTGCCGCCGGCTACCAGGACGTTCATGGCCGGCCTCCGGGGGCGCGTTCGGCTTCGATGAAGTGCCCGAGGCGTCGGCCGACGATCCACAACCCCAGAAGCAGGCCGCCCAGACTGGCGATCGTGCCCAGGCGAAATCGGCTGCCGGGGTCGCTGTTTGGCGCGATCAGATCGACGAGCATGACGCAGAGCAGGGGAGCCAGCACCAGCATGACCTGGGCGTAACAGCGCCAGAAAGCGGCAGAGGCGCTATCGGGACACAGGCGTTCGAGAAGGCCGGTGAGGGGACCGCTCAGTACGCGCAGGATGATGAGGCTGAGGAGGACGCAGATCAGGCATTGCAAGAACAGGGAAAGGGTGTCGAACACGGCAGTCTCCGGTGATTGGGACGACTGCAGTTTCGGTTGGACGAGGGGGTGATGGCTTCCGTTTTGGGCGAATCGGAGACGAAATTTGCTCCGGAACGATCATTCCGGAACGGAAGAGTTGCTTAGCTGCCCTTCCCTGGCCCGCGGAGCTTGCGGTACTGGCCGGGGGTCATGCCTTCGATTTCCCGGAACGCGTCATAGAAATTCGACTGGGCGCTGAAGCCCACGCTAAGGCCGACCGAGAGGACCGAAGCCGAGGGCTCCGCGAGCAGCATCCCGCATGCCGCTTCGACCCGCCATTCCCGCAGATAGCGTGCGAAGCCCTTGCCCAGGCGTGCGTTGAGTAATTCGGAAAGCTGATGGGAACTGAGCCCGACCCTATCGGCCAGGGTGGCAAGGTCCAGATCGGGGTTGGTGAAGAGACGCTCTTCCCGCATCAAGCTGTCCAGCCGCCCCTCGACTACGGTGCAGTCAACCTGGCCCAGGGTCGAGACGGCATAGCTCGTGCGGGCGGCTTCGCCGACGTCGTCGGGTAGGTGCGGACGTCGACCGAGGGCGATCTGAACGAGCAGGAAGGCAATGCCGATGGCTGTGGCGTAGAGGCCGTAGAACAGTTTGTCAGGCAACTGGGTCTGGGCAAGCCCAAGTCCAGCGACGCCGAGGGCGATGGCGAAGACGCCGCCCAGCAGGAGCATCTCCTGGCGAAAAGCCCCCCGCGTGGCGCGCAAGGCGAAAAGACTGCGGGCCAACCAGACCAGGTAAGTGGCACCGATCAGGAAGGCCGTGGGGAGCACAAGATTCCCCGGGAGCAGCGGCGCAACCGCTGCGGGCAGGAGGTGGAGTGCGCGCAGAAGCGCCGGGGGCGTCGACTCTTCGGGATGCAGCAGAGGGCGGGCAAAGAGGTAGAAAGCCGGGGCGACCACGAAGAGTACACAGTGATAGACCGGGCTTGCGATCCAGGGGCGATCGAAATCGAGCCAGGCAAAGTGAGCGATTTGAAGACCGCTCAAGGCGCAAAGCAGAAGTAGTCCCATGGGTCTGGCCCCCGCTTGCTCCCGATAGCGCTCGCTCCCGAAATGCGTGAGGGCCAAGACAAGGGCACTGAAAAGGGAAAAGCCGATAAGCAGAATGGCAAACGGTGTCACGGGTGCGCGCGGGGGGAGAGGCTTGTGGTTGGCTGAGTCAGGCCTATGTCATGGGGTGCCAACGATAGCACGCCAGAGGCGCTCTGGCAGAATCGTCTCGATCCGCGTCTGGGAGTGGCGTCCGCAGGGCGCGGAATCATGCTTAGACGTGCCGGAAGTCCGATACACCAAATTTGCCGGGCGCAGTCGCATGCCGTCCCAGCGCATCGGCAGGTTTTTCGCCGATCGCTTTCTGGGGGCTGGGAGAGGGAGACATGGGCCGTGGCCTCGAAGCGGCTCGGGGCGATTTTGAGGCCATTTGCAGGAACTGCAGCGATCTGCCGCCAACCTTGCGGAAGTGGCCGCCCAATTGGGAAGCGGTGAGGGAACAGTGGGAGAGCTTCCAGCGAACCCTTGCCGGGTCTGTCAGTGGTCGCTCACTCTTTGCTAGGCCGCCAGCAATCGTCTGTTGCGGCACGTCGATACGGCGTTCGTCTCTAAGAGCGGCTGGCGGGTTCGTCCCGGCACGCCACCCAGTAGGTCGCCCCTTCGTCGCCGTAGCGTTCGCTGTGGGGCAAGTCCTTGTCCAGGGCAAAGGCATCGCCGCGGCGCAGGTGGCGGCAGTGGTCATCTATGGCGAGCCACATCTCCCCGGCGACGACCAGGGCGCGCAGGGCGAAGGGATGGGCATGGGTTTCGGCGACGGCGCCGGGGGGCCAGGTGTGCTCGA
>SSTB01000202.1 GCA_009469665.1 Azonexaceae bacterium
CGCATCTGCTCCCAGGAATTGGCCATGGCGGTGCTGCCGCCGGTGCCCTGGGCCGGGCCCCAGAAGAGGGTGTTGTAGCTCTTGGCATCGGCCGGGGCGCCTTCGACGCGCACGGTCTTCCAGTCCGCATCCAGTTCTTCGGCGACCAGGGTGGCGAGGCCGGTGTAGGTGCCCTGGCCCATTTCCAGATGCTTGGAGAGGACGGCCACGGTGTTGTCGGCGCCGATGCGCAGGAAGGCATTGGGCTCGAAGGTGACGGGGGCAGCCAGCCCCTCCCCGGCCTTGCCGGGGCCGGCATTGGCGGCGATTGCCGTGGGCAGGACGAAGCCGAGGGTAAGCCCGGCGCTGCCCTGGAGGAAACGACGGCGGCTGAGGTTGGCGATGGCGATATCGGTCATGGTCATCTCTCAAAGCTTGTGACGAAATCGTAGCGAGCGGTCCGAGCGTGAGGCGGCCGGAGCGCAGCGACGAGACATATCAATTAGATAGGCGACGAGCGAGCACCCCCCAACGAAGCGATCGGATCGCGCAGTAGATTTATTCATAAGCTTTCAGGCCAGGGTCTTGGCGGCTTCATGGATCGCCGCCCGGATGCGCTGATACGTCGCGCAACGGCACAGGTTGCCGGCCATGGCACTGTCGATGTCGGCATCGGTAGGGCGGCGGTTGGTGGAGAGCAACGCGACCGCGCTCATGATCTGGCCGGACTGGCAGTAGCCGCACTGGACCACGTCAAGCTTGCGCCAGGCCTCCTGCACCGCCTTGCCGACATGCTCGTGATCCACCGCCTCGATGGTGGTCACCTTGCGCCCGGCCACGGAGGACACCGGCACGCTGCAGGCCCGCGTCGGCACGCCATCCACATGAACCGTGCAGGCGCCGCACAGGGCCTGACCGCAGCCGTACTTGGTGCCGGTGAGGTGCAGGGTGTCGCGCAGCACCCAGAGGAGGGGCGTGTCGGGGGCGACATCCGCCCGATAGGCTTTACCATTGATGTTGAGAGGGATCATGGGGGACTCCATTGGGATGGGGAGGCGGTTCGGGGACATCAATCTGACCGCGGGTTGCGCAAATCTATCCCAGGGCAAGGACGGCGGCATTGCCCGATCCTGCGCATTTATTGCCTGATCCTGCAAACCGTTCATTGGCGCGACCCCAACAGGCCTCGTTCCCCGGTAAGCTCACGCTCAAATATGGACGAGCAAACACCCGTGAATACGAGCGATGCCACCGCCGACCCCAGGTCTGCCTGCCAGCGGCAGCAGAGCGAACTTGCCATCCTGATTGAACGATATTGCGGCGGTGTCGACGGGGTTCACGAAACCGGTGTACCGCGTCTCGCCTTTTTTCGCACGACCACGACCCACGGGCCGATGTGCAGCGTCTATCGCTCGGTCCTCGTCATCGCGCCCCAAGGCGCCAAGCGCATCGTCCTCGGCGAGGAAGCGTTCGAATACGATCGCACCCAGTATCTGCTCACCTCCGTTGAACTGCCGGTGGTAGGGCAGGTCATCGAGGCATCGGCCGATGCCCCTTATCTCTGTGCCGTTCTCGACATCGATCTGCGCCAGGTCAGCGAACTGCTCGGCGAACACGGCCAGCAACTGCCTGCCGCCCCCATGGCCCGCGGCATGGGCGTGAGGCCCCTGGACGAAGGCCTGGCCGACGCCATGCTGCGCCTCGCCCGCCTGGTGGAGTCGCCCCGGGACATCCCGGCCCTCGCCCCCCTGGCGGAACGGGAAATCCTCTACCGCCTGCTGGCGGGCGAACAGGGGGCACGGCTGCGCCACACTCTGCTGGCGGACAGCCAGGGCCACCGCGTCGCCCGGGCCATCGGCTGGCTCAAGGACAACTTCCACCAGCCGCTCTCCATCGACGCCCTGGCCGACCGGGTGAACATGAGCCCCTCGTCCCTGCACCACCACTTCAAGGCCATGACGGCCATGAGCCCCCTGCAGTACCAGAAGCACATCCGCCTGCAGGAAGCCCGCCGCCTGTTGCTGGCGGAGCCCATCGACGCCGCGACCGTCGCCCGCCGCGTCGGCTATGAAAGCCCCTCCCAGTTCAGCCGCGAATACCGCCGCCTGCTCGGCGCCCCGCCGGGACAGGACGCCGCCCGCCTGCGGCTGGGCTGAGTCAAAAAAAGGCCGGGTCGCCCCGGCCTCTGCGGCTGCCTCGGCGAAGACGACTTATTCGTCTTCGTCGTGCAGTTGGAACTTGCCCGCCAGTTGCTGCTGCACATTGGGCGGCACAGCGGCGTAGCGAGCGAATTCGATGGTGTAGCTACCCTGGCCGCCGGTGAGGGATTTGAGCCGGGACTGGTAGTCGTTGAGTTCGGCCAGGGGCACTTCGCCGGTGATGGCGGCCATGCCGTGGCCGCGGCCGTCGGTGCCGGTGATGTGGCCGCGGCGGCTGGAGAGATCGCCGGTGAGGTCACCGATGGCGGTTTCCGGAACAACGATCTCGATGGTGACGATGGGCTCCAGCACGATGGGCTTGGCGCCGCGGATAGCCTCGATGACAGCCTTACGGCCGGCGGTGACGAAGGCGACTTCCTTGCCATCCACAGCATGGGTCTTGCCATCGAAGACAGTGACCTTGAGATCCTCCACCGGGAAGCCGGCGACGACGCCGCCTTCGAGGGCCTGGCGCACGCCTTTCTCCACCGCCGGCATGAAGACACCGGGGATGACGCCACCCTTCACCGCGTCGATGAACTCAAAGCCATCGCCACGGCCCTTGGGCTCGATTCGCAGGTGCACTTCACCGAACTGGCCGGCGCCGCCGCTCTGCTTCTTGTGGCGGTGCATGGCTTCGGCCGGGGCGGTGATGGTTTCCCGGTAGGGGATGAGAGGCGGCTTGGTGTCCACCTCCAGTTTGTACTGGGCCACCATCTTGGTCAGCTTGGACTTGAGGTGGATTTCGCCCAGGCCGCGGATGACGGTTTCGTTGGTGTGGGGGTGGCGCTCGACGACGAAGGTCGGGTCTTCCATGGCCAGCTTGCCGAGAATGTCGAAGAGCCGCTGCTCGTCGCCCTTCTTCTTGGTCTCCACGGCCAGGCCGGCCATGGGGCGGGGAAAGTCGAGGGGGATGAGGTGAATATGGTCCTCGTCGTGGGAATCGTGCAGCACGCAGTCGAAGTCGATTTCCTCGACCTTGGCGATGGCACCGATGTCGCCGGGGACCAGTTCGTCCACCTCGACCGTATCCTTTCCCTGGAGTTGGTAGAGATGGGCCACCTTGAAGGGCCGCTTGCCATCACCGACGAAGAGCTGCATGTCCTTCTTCACGGTGCCCTGATGCACGCGGAAGATGCCGATCTTGCCCATGTAGGGGTCGGCCACCACCTTGAAGACGTGGGCCAGCACGTGCTTGGCGGGGTCCGGTTCGGCGTGGAAGGCCTCCGTCGCGCCACCCGGCTCGCCCTTGTAGAAGGGCGGCGGATTGCCTTCCGCCGGATTGGGCGCCAGGCTGGCCAGGACGTGCAGCAACTCCTTGATGCCGGCGCCAGTCTTGGCCGAGGTGAACAGGATGGGGATCAGATGCCCTTCGCGAAGGGCCTTCTCGAAGGGGGCGTGGAGGTCGGCCGCGCTGGGATCGGCGCCGTCTTCCAGGTATTGGGCGAGCAAATCCTCGTCTTCCTCGACGATCTGGTCGATGAGGGCACGGTGGGCGGCGGCGACGGATTCGAAGTCGGCGTCGCCGGCATCGTGCTCCAGCACCTCCACCACGTCGGCCGCGCCATGGGCGGGCAGGTCGAGCACCATGCAGGCCTTGCCGAAGCGTTCGCGAATATCGGCCACCAGGCCGGGGAGGTCGAGGTTCTCGGCGTCGATCTTGTTGATGACGATCATGCGGCAAAGCTTGCGCTCGGCGGCGTAACGCATCATGCGCTCGGTCATCAGCTCGACGCCGGTCTGAGCGTTGACCACCACCAGCGCGGTATCGACCCCGGCCAGGGCCGCAATGGCCTGGCCGGCAAAATCCGGATAACCCGGGGTATCTGCGAGATGAATGTGGGTGTTCTCGTAGGCGAAATTGACCAGGGCGGAACTGAGGGAGTGTCCGGCTTCCTTCTCCATCGGGTCGGCGTCGCAGACGGTACTGCCCTTGTCGACGCTGCCCTTTGCAGCAATGGTTCCAGTGGCGAAAAGCAGAGCCTCGGCAAGGCTGGTCTTGCCCGCGGCTCCGTGGCCGACCAGGGCGACGGAACGCAGGGCTTCTGGGGGTGTTCTGGACATGGTGGTCTCCCGTTACTTGTTGGAATCCGTTTGGGGCGCCGCAAGACCAGCGGCCACCAGGCGCTCGGCGAAGTAGGGGCCGACGCCGTATAGCACACCTGCGGCCAGGGCCATGAGCAGCAGGCCGCCGCCCAGTTGCTTGCCGGTCTTGGCATTGCCCTCCCAATGGGCAGTAAAAAAGCGCACCAGGCCGATGGCGTGGATCACAGCGGCCGGAGCCGCCATCCAGCGCGCGGCCACCGCCGGCGCCGGAACGGCCATGAAGGGTTGCAGGATGACCAGAACGACGAAGGGAATGCCGACCAAGGCCAGGGGTACACCGGCCACCGCGAGAATCCACTGCCGACCCGCGGCAAAGGCAGCGGGGATGACATTGATGTAGCCGACCAGGGCGAGGGAAAACCCCGCCGCCGCCGCCAGGGCAATGAGGGCGACGAAAAGCGTGAACCAGATATCCATTATTTCTTGGCTTTCTGGGGTCGCTTCCAACCGGGGATGGTCATCTGGCGGGCGCGGGAAACGGTGAGGGCATCCGGCGGAGCATCCTTGGTCAGCGTGGTTCCCGCCCCCAGGGTGGCACCGCGGCCCACGGTCACCGGCGCAACGAGTTGGGTATCCGAGCCAATGAAAACGTCGTCCTCGATGATGGTCTTGTGCTTGTTGGCACCGTCGTAGTTGCAGGTGATGGTGCCGGCGCCCACGTTGACCCGCTGGCCGATGACGGCGTCGCCCACGTAGGCCAGATGGTTGGCCTTGGACTGGGCAGCGATGATGCTGTTCTTGACTTCGACAAAGTTGCCGATGTGCACCTCGGGGCCCAGTTCGGTGCCCGGGCGCAGGCGGGCGAAGGGGCCAATGACGCCATCCGGCCCCACCACGGCATCATCCAGGTGGCAGAAGGCGGCCAGCCGGGTGCCGGCGGCGATCTTCACGTTCCTGAGCACGCAGTAGGGGCCGATCTCGACGGCGTCGGCCAGTTCCACCTTGCCTTCGAAGACGCAGCCCACGTCGATGGCCACGTCACGGCCGCAGGCGAGCTCGCCCCGTACGTCGATGCGGTTGGGGTCGGCGAGGCGCACGCCGTGGACCAGCAAGGCATCGGCGATGTTGCGCTGGTGCACCCGCTCCAGTTCGGCGAGCTGCACCTTGCTGTTGACCCCCAGCACCTCCCATTCGCCATCGGGCTGGGCGGTGCGAACGGGCAGGCCCTCGGCGACGGCCAGAGCGACGATGTCGGTCAGGTAGTACTCGCCCTGGGCGTTGTGGTTGGAGAGCCCCTTGAGCCAGGCCTCCAGGCGGGCCGAGGGAATGGCCATGATGCCGGTGTTCACCTCGCGGATGGCCTTCTCTGCGGGAGTCGCGTCCTTTTCCTCGACGATGCGCACCACGTGGCCGGCCTCGTCGCGGACGATGCGGCCGTAGCCGGTGGGGTCGGCGAGATCGACGGTGAGGATGGCCAACCCATCCTTGCCCGCCTGCAGCAGGCGCTTCAGCGTGCCGGCCTTGGTCAGGGGTACGTCGCCGTAGAGCACCAGGGTCTGGCCTTCCGCCGACAGGGCCGGCACCGCCTGCATGACCGCGTGCCCGGTGCCCAGTTGAGGCTCTTGCTTGGCCCAGGCCAGATCGGGTGCCGCAAGGGCGTTACGCACCACTTCCCCGCCGTGGCCGTAAACAACGACGATGCGGTCGGCGCCCAGCTCCCGGGCGGTGTCGATGACGTGCTGAGCCAGGGCCTTGCCCGCTATCGGATGCAGAACCTTGGGCAAATTGGAATGCATACGCTTGCCTTGGCCGGCAGCGAGAATGACGATGTTCATGGGGGTTTGACAATATAAAAAAGCCGGAGCGCATCCGGCGAAGGTTTCAGGCGATTTTCTTTTCTTCCTGGCCGGCGAGGATGTCGCTCAGCACCTGTTTGCCGCGAGGCGAGACGAACCAGTGCAGGACGTTTTTGTCGTTGATGCGGGTTTCGATCACGCCCAGGGACTTCATCAGGGTCAGGCGCTGGCTGACGAAGTCACGCCCCAGCCCGGTGCGATCGCAGACCGCGGCGAGGTTGCCATAGACGAAACTCTCTTCGGCCAGGGCGCGCAGAATTTCGACGTCGTTGTAGGTGAGCGCCTCCTTGGGTTCAGGCTTGACCTCGATGCGCGGCTCGGGAGCCTTGTCCTCGCGCACCGCGGCCAGTTCCTGGATTTCCTGATTCTGCTGGCGCAAGTCACCCACTTCGCGCTTCATCTGTTCTAGTTGGCCTTTGAGCTTCAGGACCACGTTCTCCACCAGGCGCCGGGAGGCAACCACGTACAACAGGCAGAACCCCGCGAAAACATAGAGATCCAGGGGCTTGGTACGGGCACCTTCGAGCAGGGTGCTGGAAATCATATTGAGAAAGAGGGGCACGGTCAGCGCCGCTACCACGCCAAGAACAGCGTATTTGGCCCAGTCCCGGCGCCCGAAGCCGCCCTGGCGATCGGCCAGGAAACCGTTGGCGATACCCCCCAACACCCCCGCCACCAACATGATGGCGAAAATCAGAGCCATATGCCCATCCAGCGCCCCGGAAGGCGGTGTCACCAGCATGGCAGCCTGCAATTCCCCGGTCATCTCGTCTCCCCCCGTGATTTTCTGGCATTTTCACACGATTGGGCAGCCAAGTCGAAAAAACAAACCCCCACGGGCCAGGGGCCGGCGGGGATTCAGCAAGCCGAAGCGGAATCAGCGCGGCAGCGCCGTGCTTCCCATCAGGAAGGCATCCACTTCACGGGCAGCCTGGCGCCCCTCGCGGATCGCCCAAACGACCAAGGACTGGCCACGACGCACGTCGCCAGCGGCATAGATGCCCTCGACGTTGGTCTTGTAGCAGCCCGCGCCGTCGGTGGTGGCCTTGGCGTTGTTGCGGGTATCCCTCGCAACGCCGAAGGCATCAAGCAGGCTCCCAACCGGGTTGGTGAAACCCATGGCCAGGAAGGCCGCATCGCACGGGAGCTCGAACTCGGAACCGGCAACCTCGGTCATCTTGCCGCCAACCCACTCGACGCGCACGGCCTTGAGGGCCTTGACGTTACCGTTGCCGTCGTCGATGAAGGCCTTGGTAGCGACCGCAAACTCGCGGATGGTCTCGCCTTCCTTGTGGGAAGAGGAGGTGCGCAGCTTGAGCGGCCAGTAGGGCCAAACCAGGGGCTTGTCTTCCTCTTCCGGCGGCATGGGCATGAGCTCGAACTGGGTGACAGAAGCGGCGCCCTGACGGTAGCTGGTACCGACGCAGTCGGAGCCGGTATCGCCACCGCCGATGACGACGACGTGCTTGCCCTTGACATTGATTGGGTTCTTGATGCCCTGCTGGATTTCCTTGTTCTGCGGAATCAGGAATTCCAGGGCGGCGTGGATGCCCTTGAATTCGCGGCCCGGTACCGGCAGATCGCGCGGTACTTCCGACCCGGCAGCGAGGATCACAGCGTCAAAATCCTTCTTCAATTGGTCGGCGGTAAGGACTTCGGTTGCATCGTTGTTGATGCCGGCCGGGACGGCCTTGTCGCCAACGATCGCCTTGGTCTTGAAGACCACGCCTTCGGCTTCCATCTGGGCAACGCGACGGTCGACTACGGACTTGTTGAGTTTGAAGTCGGGAATGCCAAAGGCGAGCAGACCACCGATACGGCTGGATTTTTCGAATACCGTCACATCGTGGCCGACGCGGGCCAATTGTTGGGCTGCGGCGAGGCCGGCGGGACCGGAACCGACGACGGCAACCTTCTTCCCGGTCTTGCTGGCGGCCGGTTGCGGCACCACCCAGCCCATTTCCCAGCCCTTGTCGATGATGAAGTGCTCGATGGATTTGATGCCTACCGGCGCGGCATTGATGCCCAGGGTACAGGCGGCCTCGCAGGGGGCCGGGCAGATGCGGCCAGTAAAGTCGGGGAAGTTGTTGGTGGAGTGCAGCACGTCCAGGGCCTGCTTCCAGTTGCCTTTGTAAACGAGGTCATTCCAGTCGGGAATGATGTTGTTCACCGGACAGCCGCTGTTGCAGAACGGGATGCCGCAGTCCATGCAGCGGGCACCCTGGGTCTTGGCCTGATCGTCCGACAGGGTCTGGACGAACTCCTTGTAGTGCGTCAGGCGCTGTTCAACCGGCTCGTACGCCTCTTCCAGGCGCTCGAACTCCATGAATCCGGTCGGCTTGCCCATTATGCGGCCTCCGCAGGGCCGCCCCAAGGAGGCAGCAAGTCAATACATGAGAGCCGCGCCAGCGGCGGCACCGAAATTGCCCCCTCCCGCGGGGCGGAGGCGGAAAACAGCGGAGCAGCGCTCCGCTCCGCCGGAGCGGGTGCGCAATGCAGTGCGCACCCTCCGGGGAAATGGGGGAAGGTCTGTTTCATGCGGCCTCCTTCTGTGCTGCAGCGGCCATCTCGGTGAGGGCGCGCTTGTACTCGTGCGGATAGACTTTGACGAATTTTTCGCGGTAGGCATCCCAGTTGGCCAGGATGACCTTGGCGGTCTTGCTGCCGGTGTATTCGGCGTGACGGGTGATCAATTCCTTGAGCTGGGTCTCGTCGGCCTCGCCCCGATGCTGGGGCTCGCCAGCAACCTGCCGGCCGGCCGGCATTACCTTCTCCAGGGCAACCTGGGCCAGATTGCAGCGCTGCTTGAAGCTGCCATCTTCGTCCAGCACATAGGCGATGCCGCCTGACATGCCGGCGGCGAAGTTGCGGCCGGTCATGCCGAGTACCGCTACGGTGCCACCGGTCATGTATTCGCAGCCATGATCGCCCACGCCTTCGACGACGGCGGTGGCGCCGGAATTGCGGACGCAGAAGCGCTCGCCGCCCACCCCGGCGAAGAAGGCTTCACCTTCGGTTGCTCCGTACAGGACGGTGTTGCCGACGATGATGTTCTGTTGAGTGTTGCCACGGAAGTCCGGGCTCGGCTTGATGATGATGCGGCCACCCGACAAGCCCTTGCCGACGTAGTCGTTGCCTTCGCCGGTCAGTTCCAGGGTCACGCCCTTGGCCAGGAAGGCGCCGAAGGCCTGGCCGGCGGTGCCGGTCAGTTTGACGTGGATGGTGTCGTCCGGCAGGCCGGCGTGGCCATAGCGACGGGCCACTTCACCCGACAGCATGGTGCCGCAGGTGCGGTTGACGTTGATAATGGAGGTCTCGATCTGGACCTTCTGGCCCTTTTCGAGGGCCGGCTTGGCTTCGGCGATGAGCTTGTGGTCCAGGGCCTTGGCCAGGCCGTGGTCCTGGGTTTCCACGTTATAGCGGGGAACGTCGGCCGGCACGGCGGGCTGGTAGAAGATCTTGGAGAAATCCAGACCCTTGGCCTTCCAGTGCTCGATACCTTTCTTCATGTCCAGCAGGTCGGTGCGGCCGATAAGCTCGTCGAACTTGCGGATGCCCAGCTGGGCCATGATTTCACGGGCTTCCTCGGCGACGAAGAAGAAGAAGTTGACCACGTGCTCGGGCTGGCCGGAGAAGCGTTTGCGCAGCTCCGGATCCTGGGTGGCGACCCCCACCGGGCAGGTGTTGAGGTGGCACTTGCGCATCATGATGCAGCCTTCGACCACCAGCGGTGCGGTGGCAAAGCCGAACTCGTCCGCACCGAGCAGGGCGCCGACGACCACGTCGCGGCCGGTCTTCATCTGGCCGTCAACCTGGACGCGGATGCGGGAGCGCAGGCGGTTCAGAACGAGGGTCTGCTGGGTTTCGGAAAGGCCCAGTTCCCACGGGGTACCGGCGTGCTTGATGGAGGACTGGGGCGAAGCGCCCGTCCCGCCGTCGAAGCCGGCGATCACAACGTGGTCTGCCTTGGCCTTGGCGACGCCTGCGGCGACGGTGCCGACGCCGACTTCGGAGACCAGTTTGACCGAGATGGAAGCGCGGGAATTGGCGTTCTTCAGGTCATGGATGAGCTGGGCCAGGTCCTCGATGGAGTAGATGTCGTGGTGCGGCGGCGGCGAAATGAGGCCGACGCCCGGCACGGAGTGGCGCAGGAAGCCGATGTACTCGGACACCTTGTGGCCGGGCAGCTGGCCGCCTTCACCGGGCTTGGCACCCTGGGCCATCTTGATCTGGATCTGGTCAGCGTTGACCAAATATTCGGCGGTCACGCCGAAGCGGCCGGAGGCCACCTGTTTGATGGCCGAACGCAGGGAATCGCCTTCCTTGAACGTGTAGTCGCGCTCGATGCGGGACGCGCCGACCACTTCGGACAGCTTCTGGCCGGCCTTCAAGGGCTGGAAGCGCTTGGCGTCCTCACCACCTTCACCAGTGTTCGACTTGCCGCCGATGCGGTTCATGGCGATGGCCAGGGTCGTGTGAGCCTCGGTGGAAATGGAGCCCAGGGACATGGCGCCGGTGGCGAAGCGCTTGACGATCTCCTTGGCCGGCTCGACTTCCTCCAGCGGAATCGGCGCGCCTTGCGGCTTGAACTCGAAGAGCCCGCGCAACGTGAGGTGACGTTTGCTCTGATCGTTGATCAGTTGGGCGTATTCCTTGTAGGTCTCGTACCTGCCGGAGCGGGTGGAGTGCTGCAGCTTGGCGATGGAATCCGGGGTCCACACGTGCTCTTCGCCGCGGATGCGGTAGGCGTATTCGCCACCGGCATCGAGCATGGTGGCCAGCACCGGGTCGTCGGAGAAGGCTTCCTTGTGAAGGCGGATAGCCTCCTCCGCCACTTCGAAGACGCCGATGCCTTCGACATTGGAGGGGGTGCCAGTGAAGTACTTCTCGACGAATTCCTTCTGCAGACCGATGGCCTCGAAGATCTGGGCGCCGGTATAGGACATGTAGGTGGAGATGCCCATCTTGGACATGACCTTCATGAGACCCTTGCCTACTGCCTTGATGAAGTTCTTGGTGAACTTCCCGGCCTTCTCCACATCGCCCTTGGCCAGGGTTTCGATGGTTTCGAGCGCCAGGTAAGGGTGCACCGCTTCCGCACCATAACCGCCGAGCAGGGCGAATTGATGAACCTCGCGGGCGGTGCCCGTTTCGACCACCAGCCCGGCGCTAGTGCGCAGGCCCTTCTTCACCAAATGCTGGTGGATTGCGGAAGTGGCCAGCAGGGCAGGAATGGCGACATGTTCGGCATCCACCTTGCGGTCGGAGACGATGAGGATGTTGGCACCGGAACGAACGGCGTCCTCGGAATCAGCGGCGAGGGAAGCCAGTCGGGCCTCGATGCCGGCCGGCCCCCAGGCTAGCGGGTAGCAGATGTCCAGTTCGAAGGAACGGAATTTGCCGGAGGTGTACTTCTCGATGTTGCGCAACTTTTCCATGTCGTCGAAGGACAGGACGGGCTGGGAAACCTCGAGGCGAATGGGCGGGTTGATGTCGTGGGTGTTGAGCAGGTTCGGCTTGGGACCGATGAAGGACACCAGCGACATGACCAACTCCTCGCGGATCGGATCGATCGGCGGGTTGGTCACCTGGGCGAACAGCTGTTTGAAATAGGCGTAGAGGGTCTTGTTCTTGTTCGAGAGCACCGGCAGGGCGGAGTCGGTTCCCATGGAGCCAGTCGCTTCCTCGCCGTTTTGTACCATGGGTTCCAGGATGATCTTGATGTCTTCCTGGGTGTAACCGAAGGCCTGCTGGCGATCCAGCAGGGAGGCGGCGGAGCCGTCGCACTTCTCGGCGGCGGCCGGAACCTCGTCCAGTTTGATGCGGATCTTCTCGATCCACTCACGGTAAGGCTTGGCGTTGGCCAGGGATTCCTTGATTTCCTTGTCGTCGATGATGCGCCCCTGTTCCATATCGATGAGGAACATCTTGCCGGGCTGCAGGCGCCACTTCTTGACGATCTTCTTCTCGGGAATGGGCAGCACGCCGGACTCGGAGGCCATGACCACGAAATCGTCGTCGGTGACCAGATAGCGAGCCGGACGCAGACCATTGCGGTCCAGGGTGGCGCCAATCTGGCGGCCGTCGGTGAAAGCGACTGCGGCGGGACCGTCCCAGGGTTCCATCATGGCGGCGTGGTACTCATAGAAAGCCCGCCGGCTTTCGTCCATGAGCGTGTGCTTTTCCCAAGCTTCCGGGATCATCAGCATCACGGCGTGGGCCAAGGAGTACCCACCGCCCATGACCAGCAGTTCCAGGGCGTTGTCGAAGGAAGCTGAATCGGACTGGCCGGGATAGTGCAACGGCCACACCTTGTCCAGATCCTTGCCCAAGATGGGCGAGGAAATCGCCTGTTCCCGCGCCTTGAACCAGTTCACGTTGCCACGCACGGTGTTGATTTCGCCGTTGTGGGCAATGTAGCGGAACGGATGGGCCAGATCCCAGGTCGGGAAGGTGTTGGTCGAGAAGCGCTGATGCACCAAGGCGAGCGCGGAAACGGTGCGCTTGTCCTGTAGGTCGAGGTAATAGACGCCCACCTGGTCGGCCAGGAGTAGGCCCTTGTAGTTGACAGTACGGGCCGAGAAAGAGGGCACGTAGAATTCCTGACCGTGCTTGAGCTTCAACTGCTTGATGGCATTGGCGGCACGGCGGCGGATGATATAGAGCTTGCGTTCGAGGGCATCGGTAACGAACACGTCCGTTCCGCGGCCGACAAACACCTGACGAATAACCGGCTCCTTGGCCTTGACCGTCGGCGACATGGGCATTTCGCCATTGACCGGCACATCGCGCCAACCGAGGACAACCTGGCCTTCGGCCTTGATGGAACGCTCGATTTCCTCGACGCAGGCATGGCGGGAAGCCGCCTCCTGGGGCAGGAAGACCATGCCGACGCCGTATTCGCCGGCCGGAGGCAGGTCCACGCCCTGCTTGGCCATTTCCTCGCGGTAGAACTGGTCGGGGATCTGAAGGAGGATGCCGGCACCGTCACCCTGGAGCGGGTCGGCACCGACGGCACCGCGGTGATCCAGATTTTTCAGGATCAACAAGCCCTGCTCGACGATGCCATGACTCTTCTGGCCTTTGACGTGGGCAACGAAGCCCACGCCGCAAGCGTCGTGCTCGTTGGCCGGGTCGTACAAACCCTGCCGCTCAGGTACTGCCGGTTCCATCACTCGCGTTCCTTCAATAGACGTGGCGTAGCGCCAAAGGTGAAAAAAGCCGGTGGGGCGCCGGCTTGTACGATGGTTTGGTGCGACCTAGGATTCTATCCGGAAACCCCTGTCAATTCAAGATTCTGCGCGGCCCCGGCGGCGCACCGGGATGGGTCGTCTCAACCCTTTTTGGGGCAGCGGCGGGCAATCACCGCTTCGATTTGCTGGGTCTTGGCGTCGCCGAACACGACAGCCCGGCCGACGGACTGCAACATGACCAGACGCAGAATTCCGTCCTGGACCTTCTTGTCGTGCTGCATAAGCTCCAGATAGCGCCCGGTTCCAAGGGCGGGGCCGCTGACCGGTAAGGCGGCGCGTTGGAACAGCCTCTCACAACGGGCAACATCCTCCGGCTTGAGCCAACCCAGGTCGCGGGACAGTTCGACGGCCATCATCGTCCCCACCGCCACCGCCTCGCCGTGCAACCAGGCGCCGTAGCCCATGCCAGCCTCGATGGCGTGGCCGAAGGTGTGGCCAAGGTTGAGCAGCGCGCGCTCACCACTTTCCCTCTCGTCTGCGGCGACTACTTCGGCCTTGTTGGCACAGGAACGCTCGACGGCAAACATCAGCGCTTCCGCTTCACGGGCGAGTAGGCGCTCGATATTGGCCTCCAGCCATTCGAGAAAGGGTAAATCCCTGATCAAGCCATACTTGATGACTTCGGCAAGGCCAGCACTGAGTTCACGGTCGGGCAGCGTATCGAGGGTGGCAATGTCGGCCAGTACAAGGCGTGGCTGGTAGAAGGCGCCGATCATGTTCTTTCCCAGGGGATGATTGATCGCCGTTTTTCCTCCAACGGAAGAATCGACCTGGGATAGCAGCGTCGTCGGTACCTGGATAAAAGGTATGCCGCGCTGGTAGCATGCCGCGGCAAACCCCCCCATGTCGCCGATCACCCCTCCGCCCAACGCGACTAGAGTCGTGCTTCGCTCGCAATGGGAACCCAGGAGCGCGTCAAAGATGCGGTTGAGGTTGTGCCAGTCTTTGTATTGCTCCCCGTCGGGGAGCACCACCGCCGCCGCAGCGACGCCGACAGCGGCAAGGCTGCGCTGGAGACGGCCCAGATAGAGAGGTCCCACCGTGGTGTTTGTGACGATCACCGCCTTCTTGTGGCGGAAGCAGGGCGCGAGGAGATCACCACGCTCCAGCAGACCGGGACCAATGTGGATGGGATAGGAGCGGTCGCCCAGGGCAACGGTCAGGGTTCGCATGTTCTGAGGTACTCGCGCAACAAGTGGTTAACCATGGTAGAAGCCGGCATCCGCGCCCCTTCGGCGATGCAATGGGCCGTTTCACGGTAGAGCGGGTCGCGCTGGGCGTAGAGGTCCCGCAGACGAGCCAGGGGGTCCTCGACGCGCAGGAGGGGCCGATTGCGGTCGTTGCGGGTGCGTTCGTGGAGGAGGTCCGGCGGCACGTCGAGATAGACGACCCAACCTGTGTCGTGGAGCGCCGAGCGATTTTCCGGGTCGAGTACAACCCCGCCGCCGGTGGCCAGGACGATTCCTGACTCGGCCGTCAGATCCTTGATGGTCTGGGCTTCCCGCCTGCGGAAGCCGTCCTCCCCTTCGATTTCGAAGATGGTCGGAACACTCACACCGGTGCGCGTCTCGATTTCGTGGTCGGAATCCATGAAGCGGCGGCCAAGGCGCCGGGCCAACTGCCGTCCGACCGTAGTCTTTCCAGCTCCCATCAGCCCAACGAGGTAGATATTCATGGCGCCCGAATTCACCCCCCGGATTTTACCTGATCGAGTCGCCCCAGCGAAAAGGGCCGGCAAGTGCCGGCCCCTACAAGAGCGTCGCCCCGTTCAGTTCAGGTTGAGATTCTCGCTGACGATCCGAGGCGTGATAAAGACCAGCAGTTCGGTCTTGTCGTCGACAGTCTCGTTGTTCTTGAACAGCCAACCCAAGTAGGGAAGATCGCCGAAGACGGGAATCTTGTTGGTGGTGCTCTTGAGATTCTGGGTAAAAATTCCCCCGATTACTACCGTTCCGCCATTTTCTACCAGAACTTCAGTCTTGACATGCTTGGTGTCGATGGCGACACCGGCACCCTGGGTTGTCAAGGTAGATGGGGTATCTTTGTTGACGTCTAGAGTGAGCGTGATTTTCCCGTCTGGCGTAATCTGGGGCTTAACCTTCAGGGCCAGATTCGCCTTCTTGAACGACACGCTCGTTGCCCCGGAACTCGTCGCTTGCTGATAGGGGATTTCGACCCCCTGCTCGATCAGCGCCTCAACCTGATTTGCAGTCATCACGCGCGGGCTGGAGATCACCTTGCCACGGCCATCGGCCTCCAACGCAGATATTTCGAGATCGAGGAAGCGTGTACGATTCTTGTCATACAGGATGAACGACAAGGCACCAGCTGCGCCCGAGCGGGGCGTGGCGGGAAGGTTGACCATTTGTTGACCAAGGAAGGTCGGCGTCCCGCTGGTGATACCCACGGCCTGCGAGGTGGTTTGAGCGTTACCACCACCGATCGCAATATTGTTGCTTCGACCATCCGCCCCACGGCCCGTGGAAGGAGTGAAGGCCCCGAGCCGTACACCAATGTTCTTGGAAAACGCATCGGATGCCTCGACGATACGCGCCTCGATCAGCACCTGGCGTGATGGAATGTCGATCTCCCCAAGCATGCGTCGGATGTCGTCGAGCCGCGACGGGATGTCGGTAATGAAGAGTTTGTTGGAGCGAGAATCCATGACCACCTGTCCACGCTTTGAGAGGAGGGTCTGGGACTTATCCTTGAGGGCGGCGAAGATGGTCTCCGCCTTGTGATAGTTAATCTGGAATATCTCGGTACGGAGCGGCTCCAGGTCGCCGATTTGTTGCCGCGCTTCGTACTCGAGCTTCTCGCGGGTGGCGATTTCGTCGCGGGGAGCGATGAGAATCACGTTCCCGTTCTTGCGCATATCCAGCCCCTTCTGCTGGAAGATGATGTCCACCACCTGATCGGCGGGGACATCCTTGAGCACCAGAGTCGTCGTCCCGGTCACCGTTTCGCTGATAACAGCGTTCAAGCCCAGCTCCTCAGCCATCAGACGGAGAAGTGCCCGAACGTCACCGTTCTGGTAATTGATGCTGACTCGTGGTCCCTGGTAGCCAATCTTCGTTCCCTGCACCAGCTTATTCGGGTTTTCGATGATTTGCTTGACCTCGACGATGAACTGGTTTTCGGTCTGGTAGGCGTTGTGCTCCCACAGGCCCTTGGGCGTGATGGTCATGCGCACATTGTCCTGCTTGGGCTCGGTCACCACACCGGTCACCGGGGTGGCAAAGTCTGTGACATCGAGCTTACGGCGCAGATGGTCGGGGAGGTTGGTCTTCAGAAAATCGACGACCAGAGTGGACCCTTGCTGGCGAATATCGATACCGGTACCAACGTCGCTCAGATCGACGACGATGCGCCCCTCTCCGTCCTTGCCGCGACGGAAGGTGATGTCGCGGATGGCGTGGCGAGTGCCTACCAGACTTTCCTCGGCGAAACGGGTGGACTTCTGACCGCTGGAATCCACCACCCGTGTCACTGGGGAGAGGGTGACCAGCAGAGATTTTCCTTCGACCCGGGCCGAGTAATTCATGTTGCGGACCAGATTGAGTACCAGCCGGGTGCGTTCACCAGCCTGGACCACATTGAGACTCTTAAGATCGCCCTCATTGACCGACTGGGTATTGCGCCCCAGGCCATTTGCGGTGGATGGAAAGTCAAAGGCAACCCGCGCCGGGTTGGCGACGCTGAACCCCGCCGGAGGAGCGCTCAGGGGCTCTTTGAGGTCAATCTTGACGATAACATCCCCGCCCTGCTGGGCGACGTTAAGGGCTTCGATGCTGTTCTGCTGGGCACCCGCGCTTCCTGCCGCGGCAAGGCAAAACACGGCGGCGAGGGCCGAAAACCAGTTCTTGAATTTCATTTCTTGCTTGCCTCCTTGCCTTGCAGGTACAGAGAGCTGGTCCGTTCGCTCCAGTCGCCCGCAGCATCCTGAATCAGTTCGCGCAAAGTGAGTTCCTTCTCGGTGATGTTGGTGACCACGCCGAAATCGAGGCCGATGTAGTCACCGATCTTCACTTGCTTGACCGCCTGGTCCACCTGGATGACAGCGATATGCTGTCGATTGACGTTGAGATATCCGATCATCCGCTGCGACTCCAGCGGGTATTTCTCGAGGATGCTGTTACGCACTTCGCGAGCCTCGAAATCAGGCTGCAAGCCCCCTTTCGTCACCCCTTTGCCCCGCTTTGAATCGGGTTCGATCTTGGCCGCCTTGAAGGGATCGAGAATATCTGCGACCTCATAGGGAACGGGTTCATAGGGTTGGACGCTGGGAAGTTTCGGGATGTTGGGCTTCATGTCCCTGGTGTTTTCCTGCATCCATTGACGCAGATCTTCATGGTCCCCTGAACACGCCGCCAAGACCAAGCTGCAGAAGGCAATCATCAGACGCTTCACTTCTTGCCTCCCTTCGCATCTTTTTCCTTCTTTTTCTGGGCGGCAATTTCGGACTCGTCCAGATAACGGAAGGTCTTGGTGACCGCGTCGAGAACCAGACCACCTCCGGCACTACCTACCGAGATGTTGTTCAGGGTGACGATGCGCGGCAGCTTGGCCACATCGGCGGCAAACGCGCCAAAGTCGTGGTAACCGCCGGTGATGCGCACCGTGATGGGAAGTTCGGCGTAGAAACCCCTGATCTGCTCTGCTCCAGGCTTGAAGAGCTCGAACTTGAGTCCGCGCCCCAGACCGGCCTGATTCACCTCGATGAGCAGGGCGTCGATTTCGGAGCGATTGGGCAATTGCTTGAGCAAGGCCCCGAAGGAGCGATCGATTTCCTCAAGCTGCTGGGTATAGAGCGGCAGGTTCACCGCCTGCCGCTTCTTGTCGAGGAATTCCTGCTTGAGGCGCTCCTCCTCCTGTCGCTTGGTATCGAGGGTTGACAACTGATCGTTCCACAGCAGAGCCCAACCCGCCCCCAACAAGGCCACGAAGAGGGCAATCAGAAGAGCGATCTTGGGAGCGCGCGGCCAAGAACCCGGATCGTTTGGGTTGAGGTTGCGGAAGTCGTCCAGCAGCGCCTTGACGTCAAGCTTTCTGAGGCTATCCAGGGAAGGGGCTTTGGCGTTCATTTCGTACCCTTTCCGCCAACGCCCTTGGCTCCGGCCTTGCTGGCATCGTCCGGCTTGGCTCGGGTGAGATAGACGTTCATGTTGAATTCGTTCAAGGGCCGCTTATCGACGACCACGGACTTGATTTCGAGCAACTCAGGACGCTCCAACCAAGGCGAAGCCTCCAGATTGCGCATCAAGGTGGAAACACGGGCATTCGATTGAACATAGCCGCTCATGCTCACCTTGTCATTGCTCTGCTTCACCGATTTGAGGTAGATCCCCTCCGGAACCTGACGGACGAGTTCGCTGAGAAGATGCACTGTCTCACCCCGGTCGCGCTGCAGGCTCTCGATGACATCCTTGCGTTTCTTGAGCGCCTCCACCTGCTCCTTCAGGCGCTTGATCTGATCGATTTCCTTGTCGAGGACGGCGATTTCCTTTTTGAGGAAGTCGTTCTTCTCCTCCTGATTGCCGATATAGCCAGCAATGACGCTATAGACCAGGAAAACCACAAGACCACCCAGCAGCGCGGTAAGCCCGAGAAGACTGAAGAACTGCTGCCGGCGCGCCTTGCGTGCCAGCTCGCGGTGAGGGAGAAGGTTGATTCGCATCATGATGGATCGAACCTCCTCAGAGCCAGCCCACAGGCCACCATCAGCGAGGACGAGTCGGCCAGCAGCGCCTTCGCCTTGACCTTGTCCGAGAGGACCATGTTGGCGAAGGGATTGGCCACGATGGTATTGACCTGGGTCCGGGTCGCAACCACCTCGTCGACTCCCGGAATCACGGCGCATCCACCGGAAAGCACGATGTGGTCGACCTGATTGAACTGGGTCGAGGTAAAGAAGAATTGCAGCGCCCGAGACACTTCCAGAGCCAGATTTTCCACGAAGGGGTTGAGCAACTCGGTCTCGTAACCCTCGGGAAGATTGCCCGTGCGCTTGGCCGCTTCGGCATCCTCGTGACTCATACCATAGTGGCGGGCGATGTCCTGGGTCAGTTGTGCGCCCCCAAAGGCCTGCTCCCGGGCGTACACCTGCTGGCCGTTGCGCATGACGGTAAGCGTCGTCGCGTTGGCCCCGGCATCGACCACGGCAACGACCTGATTCTTGCCCCCCTCGGGCAACTGTTTTTCGATCAGATTGAACGAAGCCAGGGCAGCGAAGGACTCGACGTCCATGACCATGGCCTTGAGACCCGCGGCTTCGGCCACCGCAACCCGATCCTCGACCCGCTCCTTCTTGGAAGCAGCTATCAGCACCTCGATTTCGTCAGGCACGGCGGGCGCGGGCCCGAGCACCTGATAATCGAGATTCACTTCGTCGATGGAGAAGGGAATGTACTGGTTGGCTTCGGTTTCGACCTGGACCTCCAGTTCGTCGTCCCGCAGGCCCGCCGGCATGATGACCTTCTTGGTAATTACCGCCGACCCGGGCAGCGCGAGGGCAACGTTGCGGGTCGAAGTCCCCATGCGTTTCCAGGCCTTCTTGACGCAATCCACCACGGCTTCCAGATTGACGATATTGCCGTCCGACACCGCATCCTTGGGCAACACCTCGATGGTGTAGCGCTCGACGCGGTAACCCTCTTTCCCGCCGGCAGACAACTCGACCATCTTGACAGAGGACGAGCTGATATCGAGCCCGAGCAAGGGGCGCGCCTTGGGATTGAATAACGCTGACAGATCGAGACCCACCTGACCCCCAAAAAAACCTTACAGAATGCGAAGTTAGGCAAACAACCAATAATTCACTTCAGATGCTAGCAACAAGCCTAGGGCATGTAAAGCCTTTTTTGGGCCGACCACCGGCCGGCGTATAATCCGCGCAACGTCGCTACCCGAGCCCCATCTTGTCGAGTTCCCGCCTGATTCTACGCCTCATCGCCTACCCCATTGCAGCCCTGGCCGGCCTCGTTGCCATTGCCATCGCGCTTGCGCTCATCGTCCTGGTCCTCACCTATCCCAATCTCCCCTCCCTGGAAGTGCTGACCGACTACCGACCCAAGATACCGCTGCGGGTATACACCTCGGATGGCTTTCTGATCGGAGAATTCGGCGAGGAACGTCGGGCTGTGGTGGCCTACCGCGATGTGCCCGAAGTGATGAAGCAGGCCATCCTGGCCGCAGAGGACGAGCGCTTCTTCCAACACGGCGGCGTCGATTACCAGGGCGTATTGCGGGCGGCTCTCGCCAATCTCACCAGCGGCGGCAAGAAGCAGGGCGCATCGACGATCACCCAGCAGGTGGCCCGCAATTTCTTTCTCTCCAGCGAAAAGACCTATACACGCAAGCTCTACGAGATGCTGCTCTCATTCAAGATCGAGAGCAACCTTTCCAAGGAGCAGATATTCGAGCTGTACCTGAACCAGATTTTCCTGGGTCAGCGAGCCTATGGCTTTGCGGCTGCGGCGCAGATTTACTACGGCAAGCCACTGGCGGACATTTCCGTGGCCGAAGCCGCCATGCTGGCAGGCCTGCCCAAGGCACCTTCTGCCTTCAACCCGGTCGTCAATCCCAAACGTGCCAAGATTCGCCAGCAATACGTGCTGCGCCGCATGCATGAACTGGGATTCATCGACGCCAAGCAACACGAGGCCGCTCTGAAGGAAACCCTGGTGGTGAAGCGCGACCTCTCCGACTATCCGGTTCACGCCGAATTCGTCGCCGAGATGGCGCGCCAGATCGCCGCCGAGCAGTTCCCCGACGAGGTCTATACCCGAGGCTTCCGCATCACCACCACCCTGACCCGCGACGAGCAGCAGGCCGCCTACGCCAGCCTGCGCAGGGGAGTCATGGATTACGACCGTCGCCACGGTTACCGGGGTGCGGAATCATTCGTCGACCTGGGCGCCGCGCCCGCAGACCAGGAGGAGTTCCTCGATGAAGCGCTCCAGGATGTTCCCGATGCGGGCGACCTCGTCCCCGGCATCGTCGTAGCGGCGAACGCCACCCAGGTCAAGGTCTATCGCCGGGGCGGCGAGACGGTAACGCTAAGTGGCGATGCCCTAAAGTTCGCCGCCCGCATGCTGGACGACAAGGCGCCGCCGCAGAAGCGCTTGCGGCGTGGTGCGGTCGTCCGCCTGCAAAAAAGCGAGAAGGGCTGGCAGATCGCCCAGTTGCCCGAAGTGGAATCGGCTTTCGTCGCGGTCGATCCCCGTGACGGCCGCATCCGCGCCCTGGTCGGCGGCTTCGATTTCAACCGCAACAAGTTCAACCATGCCACCCAGGCCTGGCGCCAGCCCGGCTCCAGCTTCAAGCCCTTCATCTATTCCGCCTCCCTGGAGAAGGGTTTCAGCCCCTCGACCATGGTTGAGGATGAACCCATTGTCATCCCCGCCAGCCAGACCGGTTCCCAGGCCTGGGAACCGCACAACTACGACGGCAAGTACGAAGGCCCGATGAAGCTGCGTACCGCCCTGGCCAAGTCGAAGAACATGGTGTCCATCCGCATCCTGCAAGCCATCACCCCGGCCTACGCCCAGGACTACGCCACCCGCTTTGGCTTCGAAGCCGAAAAGCACCCCCCCTACCTGACCATGGCCCTGGGGGCGGGGGCGGTGACCCCCTGGCAGATGGCCTCGGCCTACTCAGTCTTCGCCAATGGCGGCTACCGCATCCAGCCCTACGTCATCATGGAAATCCGCAACGAACGCAACGAAGTGGTCGCCGCGGCTGCCCCGGTCAGCGTCGGCGAGGAATCCACCCGGGCCATCGACCCCCGCAACGCCTTCCTCATGGACGGCATGCTGCGCGACGTCACCATTTACGGGACCGCGGCCAAGGCTTCCGTAGCCCTCAAGCGCCACGATCTCGCCGGCAAGACGGGCACCACCAACGAATATGTCGATGCCTGGTTCTGCGGTTACCAGATGACCGTCGCCGGCTGTGCCTGGATCGGCTTCGACCAGCCCAAGAAGCTGGGCGACAAGGAAACGGGGGGAGCTGCCGCCCTGCCCATCTGGATCGGCTACATGACCCGCGCCCTGCGCGACGTCCCGGTCAGCCTGCCCGAAGCCCCCGCAGGGCTGGTGGCTTACGGGACCGGACGCGATCGCAGCTATGTTTACAGCGAGAATGCGGAGAAGGAAGAAGCCGCCGCCTCAGAAGCAACGAGCGGCGAAGCTCCGCCCCAACCCGACCTGGATAAGCCCCCAACGGATTGAGGCCGCAGCGCCCGAGCAGTTGCGCGCGCCCTCACCCATCACCCCAAACCCTCACCGACTCCCCGGCCTGCTCGCTTAGCAGTTGCGCGAGTCGCCCGAACAATTCGGCGCCGCCACGGGTATCGACCCAGCGCTGACCATCCCAGCGAAAATGGAAGCCCCCCGAGCGCGCCGCCACCCAGATTTCCTGGGCCGCGCCATGGCGATTGACGACCATGCGGCTACCGTCGGCAAACTCTATTTCCAGGATGCCGCTGCCCGCCCTCTCCCAGTCCAGGTCTGCGCCCGAAGCCTCGAGGGAGGCCTCAAGCCTGGCGAGTACTTGCTCGGCGCGGGATTCGAATTCGCTGTCGTTCATGATGTGCTACCATCCCCCGATTACTGACCGATCCGTCATTAACATGTCCCGATTCCCCCTGGCACTGCTGTTTTCCGGACTGATCCTGGGGGGCTGCGGCACCAAGGGCGCACTCTCCATGCCGCCGGGTCCGGCGCCCGACCCGCTCCTAGGCAAGGCTCCCGCCCGCCAAGAGGCCGGAGCCCACCATGTTAACACGGACACCTCTTCCCCCACCCGATGAGCCCCTTCCCCCGCCAAGCTGGCGTGCTCCACGCCGAATCCGTCAGTCTTGCCCATATCGCCCAGCACTTCGGCACCCCGGCCTACGTCTATTCCCGCGCGGCCCTGGAAGCCTCCCTGAGGGAGTTCACCGAGGTACTCTCCGGCCATCCGGCCGGCGCCGGCGCTCTCGTCTGCTACGCCGTCAAGGCCAATTCCAATCTGGCCATCCTCAATCTCTTTGCCCGCCTTGGCGCCGGCTTCGACATCGTTTCCGGCGGTGAGCTGGCCCGGGTGCTGGCCGCTGGAGCCGATCCGAGCAAGGTCGTCTTTTCGGGCGTCGGCAAGACAACCGAGGAAATGCGCCAGGCCCTCCAGGCCGGCATCTTCTGTTTCAACGTCGAGAGCGCCGCCGAACTGGAGCGTCTCGACGCCGTCGCGGGCTCTTTGGGCACACGCGCCCCGGTCAGCCTGCGCGTCAATCCCGACGTGGACCCGAAGACCCACCCCTACATCTCCACCGGTCTCAAGGAAGCGAAGTTCGGCGTCGCCTACGACCAGGCC
>SSTB01000203.1 GCA_009469665.1 Azonexaceae bacterium
GAAGAACATGACGCCGAAAATGAAGGGCAGGGCCATCATGATCTTGGCCTGCATGGGGTCCGGCGGGGTGGGGTTGAGCTTGGTCTGGATGAGCATGGTCACCACCATGACGACCGGCAGGATGTAGAAGGGATCCTGGGAGGCAAGGTCGGTGATCCAGAGGATCCAGGGGGCGTCGCGCATCTCGACGGCCCCCAGGAGCACCCAGTAGAGGGCGATGAAGACGGGAATCTGGACCAGGATGGGCAGGCAGCCCCCGAGGGGATTGACCTTCTCGGTCTGGTAGAGCTTCATCATCTCCTGGTTGAGGCGCTGGCGATCGTCCCCGAAGCGCTCCTTCAACTGCATGAGACGCGGGGTGAGCACCCGCATCTTGGCCATGGATTTGTAGGACGCGGCCGAGAGGGGGTAGAAGGCTGCCTTGATGAGGATGGTCAGAATGACGATGGCCCAGCCCCAGTTGCCCACCAATTTGTGGATGGCCTCCAAGGCCCAGAAGATGGGCGCGGCAACGACCGTCAGCCAGCCGTAGTCCACCACGAGGTGGAGGCCCGGAGCGATTTTCTTGAGGGCATCCTGAATCTGGGGTCCGGCAAAGAGCGTCACGCCGACGCCTCCTTTGGCACCTGGAGCGAGCTCGGCCACCGGCACGATGAGCCCGGCCTGAACCACATTGCCGCTTCCCTCGGCCTTGCGCATGTAGTACTCACGGGGCGTCTTTTCCGCCGGAATCCAGGCGGAAACGAAATAGTGCTGCACCATGGCCAGCCAGCCGTTGTCGGCAGTCTTGGCGTGTTTGGCCTTGCCCGAGGCGGCGTCGCCAAAATCGATCTTCTGATACTTCTCCGCCTCGGTATAGACAGCGGGGCCGGTGAAGGTGGAGACCATCTTCGTTTCACCTTCGGGTGCGACGTCGTCTCGCTGGAGTTGGAAATAGGCGTGGGGGCTGATGGGCTTGCCGCTGCCGTTCTCGATTTCCCAGGCAACATCCACGGCGTAGGAACCCCGCCGCAGGGTATAGGTCTTGGCGACCTTGACCCCTTGCGGCCCGGTGCCTTCGAAACGCACCTTGAGTTCGGCAGCGCCCTCGGCAAGCTCCGTGGGGCCTGCGACGCGTTTGAAGGCGGTGCGGTGGTTGGGCAGGCCCTCGCCAATCAGGCCGCTCTGGGCGAGATACTGGTGCTGGGGATCGAAGAGGACGAAATTCTTGTCCTTGTTGCCGTGGGCGCGATACTTGAGGAGTTCCAGGCCCACCAGATCGCCGCCCTGGGTGGAGAAAGTCGCCTTCACGAGGTCGGTGGCGACGATGAAACTCTCTCCGGCCGGCGCGGCCGCCGGGCCAGCGACGGGCGTGGCGACCGGCGCCGACGAGCCCGGAGCTGCGGCCAGCGTCGTGCTAGGCTTGGGCACGTCGGCAGAGGATCCCGTCGCGGCGGGCGCAGCAGCGCTGGGGGCCGGTTGGGGCTGGTTGTACTTCTGCCAGTTCTCCCAAAGCATCAGGCTGGAAGCAAAAAATATGATGGCCAGGATCAGTCGCCGAGTGTCCATGTACAACCCATGTCGAAAAAAGTGTTCAGGGGACGGGATCGTACCCGCCCGGATGCCAGGGATGGCAACGGCAGACCCGTCGCGCGCTTAGCCAGCCGCCCCGGGCGGCGCCGTATTTTCGCACGGCTTCGATGGCGTATTGCGAGCAGCTTGGGCAATAGCGGCAGCGACGCCCCAACCAGGGGCTAAGGGCATATTGGTAAACCCGCAGGAGCGCGATGAGGAGCGTCTTCACGGGGTTTCCATCGTCCGCCGGGCGAGCCGCCCGAGAAGTTCAACGGCTTCCGCCGCGATCACCCGGCCATCAATGCGGCCGGGTTTAGCGATGAGGCGAAAGATCACATCCACCGTGGGGAGCCCCGCGCGCCGCTGGCGAAACTGCTCGCGCAGGATGCGCTTGATGCGATTGCGGCCCACGGCAGACTTCACCAGCTTGCGCCCGACCACCAAGCCGAGTCGCGCAGCACAGGCCGTGTCACCGCGGGGAAGGTAATGCACCATGAAGAGTGTGCCGCGAATTGCCTTCCTGAAACCAAAAACGGATGAATACTCATCCGTTTTGGTTAAGCGATAGCGCCGCGGGAAGTTGCCGGCGGACAAGGCCGCGGCAGCAGTGCTCAAACGCCCAGACGCTGGCGGCCCTTGGCGCGACGGGCGGCGATGACCTTGCGGCCGCCCTTGGTGCGCATGCGGACCAGGAAGCCGTGAGTGCGCTTGCGGCGCACGACGGAGGGCTGATACGTGCGTTTCATGCTGATTCCTTGCTGGCTAGAGAAAAACGGCGAATTACATCCTGTTTACCCCCACCCTGTCAAGGCAAAATTTTCTTGCCGGCTGTGGATAACTTCTACCGGGCGGGGTAGAATCGGCCTTGATCTGGCGGCCCGGGAGCCGCCAATTTTGTTGCACCAATCCACCCATCTGCACACATTCGAATACACCGCCCCCGGAATTTCCATGAGGGGTGGGGAGGAGTCTTTTCGGCAATGTCCGGTTTCTGGGAATCCTGCCTGCTGCGTTTCGAACAGGAATTGCCGGCTCAGCAGTTCAACACCTGGATCAGACCTCTGCGTCTGGAGGGTGAGGAAGCACCCCAGGAGGGGCTGCGTCTGGTGGCGCCCAATACTTTCATCCTCAAGTGGGTGCGGGATCGCTATCTGACCCAGATCGAGGACTACTGCCGCAGCTTTTTCTCCGCGCCGGTGAGCATCGGCCTTTCCGTCGCGGGAGGCAAGGCGGCGGCCCGGGTGGAAGGCGAATCAGGCGCGGGGTCTGCCCCGGCGCCCCTTCCGCAGTCCGCCACAGCCGATGGCGCCTCAGCCAAGAAAGCAGCCAACCGGCCTTCCGCCTACGACAAGACCCGCCTCATCGCCGGTTTCACCTTCGACAATCTGGTGGTTGGCAAGGCCAACGACCTGGCCCGGGCCGCAGCGCAGCAGGTGGCAGGCAATCCCGGTGGGGCCTACAACCCGCTCTTCATCTACGGCGGCGCAGGCTTGGGCAAGACCCACCTCATCCACGCCATCGGCAATGCCATCCTGAGCGACAACCCGGAGCGCGTGGTGCGCTATGTCCACGCCGAAGATTATTACTCGGACGTTGTGCGGGCCTACCAGCAGAAATCCTTCGACAGCTTCAAGCGCCAGTACCGCAGCCTGGACGTGCTTCTGCTCGACGACGTGCAATTCTTCAACGGCAAGAACCGCTCTCAGGAGGAGTTCTTCTTCCTGTTCAATGCCCTCATCGAAGCCAAAAAGCAGATCATCATCACCTGCGACACCTACCCCAAGGACATCAACGGCCTGGACGACCGCCTGGTGACCCGCTTCGACTGGGGCCTCACGGTGCAGATCGAACCGCCGGAACTGGAAATGCGGGTCGCCATCCTCAAGAAAAAAGCTCTGGCGGAAGGCATCCAGCTCAATGACGAAGTGGCCTTCTTCGTCGCCAAACATCTGCGCTCCAATGTGCGAGAGCTGGAGGGGGCGCTCAAGAAGGTTCTGGCCTATTCTTCCTTCCATGGTCGGGCCATCGCCCTGGACCTGGCCAAGGAGGCCCTGAAGGACGTGATCGGGTCGGTGCGCAATGTGGGCATCGAGAATATCCAGAAGACCGTGGCCGACTACTACAAGATCAAGGTGGCCGACCTGTTCTCCAAGAAGCGCACCCGGGCCATCGCCCGCCCACGTCAGGTGGCCATGTGGCTGTGCCGCGAGGTGACCAGCCACAGCTTTCCGGAAATCGGCGACGCCTTCGGGGGCCGCGACCACACCACGGTCATCCACGCCGTCAAGACCATCGATGGCCTGAAAGCCAAGGACAACGAACTCAACCACGATCTGCACGTCCTGGTGCAGGTTCTTAAGGGTTGAAGCTGTGCATAGCCTGGGGGAAAGCTGTCGGCGGATTGGGGGCAATTCCCTGCGCGGCGACCTGTGGATAATTTGTCCCCTTTTCGCCCACAGCTTGGCCAGTGGGTTACCAAGAGCCAGTATTCAAACGCAAGACACTGTTTCAATAGATTAATTTTTGCTTATCCCCAGAGTTGTTTCTGACTTAGTCATTATAGGAATTTGATTTATGGTTCTTATCAAAACCCAAAGAGACACCCTGCTGGTTCCTTTGCAGTCGGTTTCCGGCATTGTCGAAAGACGGCATACCCTGCCGATCCTGTCCAATGTGCTGCTGGAAAAGCGCGGCGACCGGCTGACTCTCTTGGCGACCGATATCGAGATCCAGATCACCACCACGACCGAAGGGGCCGGTGGCGAAGGGGAAGGCGCCATCACCGTGGCTGCGCGTAAATTGCAGGACATTCTGCGTTCCTTGCCGGATAACGTCGATGTGAGTCTGGTGCTCGAGGACAAGCGTCTGCAGGTTCGGGCCGGCAAGAGCCGCTTCAGTCTTCAGACCTTGCCCGCCGACGATTTCCCCCGCATGACCCTCACCGAGGGTGACACCCGTCAGTTCCAACTGACCCAGAAGGCCTTCCGCCAATTGCTGGCCAAGACGCAGTACGCCATGGCGGCCCAGGATGTGCGCTACTACCTCAATGGTCTCCTGCTCCTGGCCGATGGCAAGGAACTGCGGGCCGTGGCCACCGACGGCCACCGCCTGGCCTATGCCAGCGTCGAGATCGACAGCGAATTGCCGCGTCAGGAAATGATCCTGCCGCGCAAGACGGTGTTGGAACTCAACCGCCTGCTGGCCGACAACGACGAGCCCCTGACCCTGACCCTGGCCTCCAATCAGGTGCGCTTCGCTTTTGGTTCCGTGGTCCTGGTGTCCAAACTGATCGACGGCAAGTTCCCCGATTACGAACGGGTCGTTCCCCAGACGCTGAAGAATCACATGACCGCTGGTCGGCAGAACCTGCTCCAGGCCATGAACCGCGCCGCCATCCTGACCAACGAGAAATTCCGCGGCGTGCGGGTGGTGTTGGCCGAGAACACCCTGAAGCTGGTTGCCGCCAACGCCGAGCAGGAAGAAGCCCAGGAAGAAATCGAAGTGCAGTACGGCGGCGATGCCCTCGATGTGGGTTTCAATGTGGGTTACCTGCTCGATGTCCTCAACAATGGCCAGAGCGACGAGGTCGTGTGGAGCTTCAACGATGCGGGATCCAGTGCCCTCATCACTGTGCCCGGTAACGAGCGATTTAAGTACGTCGTCATGCCGATGCGTATCTGATACGCGGTCGTAGAACCCCCGGGCCGGGCGCTCGCCCGGCCTTTGTGCCGTCTGGAAGTCCGTATTACGTGGAACACAAGCAATGAGCGAAGAAAACACCCAAGCGAGTCCGCCGGAAGGCAACGCAGCCCCCGCCTACGGCGAAGCCAGCATTCAGATCCTCGAAGGCCTCGAAGCGGTGCGCAAGCGTCCGGGGATGTACATCGGCGATACCTCGGATGGGACAGGCCTGCACCACCTGGTCTTCGAAGTCGTCGACAACTCCATCGACGAAGCCCTGGCCGGCCATTGCGACGACATCATCGTCACCATCCACCCGGACAATTCCATCAGCGTCGTCGACAACGGCCGCGGCATCCCCACCGGCGTCAAGATGGACGACAAGCACGAGCCCAAGCGCTCCGCGGCGGAAATCGCCCTTACCGAACTGCACGCCGGCGGCAAGTTCAATCAGAATTCCTACAAGGTTTCCGGCGGCCTGCACGGGGTCGGCGTCTCCTGCGTCAATGCCCTGTCCAAGTTTTTGCGTCTGACCATCCGGCGCGATGGCAAGAAGCACTTCATGGAATTCGAACGGGGCGTCCCGGTGGACCGCGTCCTGGAAACCCGAGACGGGGTAGAAGTCTCTCCCCTCAAGGTCCTGGGCGATACCGAAAAGCGCGGTACGGAAGTCCATTTCCTCGCCGACGACACCATCTTCGGCCATATCGAATTCCATTACGAAATCCTGGCCAAGCGCCTGCGGGAACTCTCCTTCCTCAACAACGGCGTCAGCATCAAGCTCGTGGATCAGCGCAGCGGCAAGGAAGAACTCTTTGCCTTCGCCGGTGGCGTCAAGAGCTTCGTCGAATACATCAACCGCACCAAGTCGGTCCTGCACCCCAACATCTTCTATTCGACGGGGGACGCCAAGGTGGGCCAGGGGGCCGCGGAAACCGGCATCACCATCGGTGTCGAAGTGGCCATGCAGTGGAACGACTCCTACCAGGAACAGGTTCTCTGCTTCACCAACAACATCCCCCAGTCCGATGGCGGCACCCACCTCACCGGCCTACGAGCCGCCATGACCCGGGTGATCAACAAGTACATCGAAGAAAACGAGATCGCCAAGAAAGCCAAGGTGGAAATCACCGGCGACGACATGCGCGAAGGCCTGGCCTGCGTGCTGTCGGTGAAGATGCCCGATCCCAAGTTCGCTTCCCAGACCAAGATGAAGCTGGTGTCCTCGGAAGCCCGGCCGGCGGTGGAAGAAGTAGTGGCCCAGAAGCTCGCCGACTTCCTCCTGGAGCGCCCGGCCGACGCCAAGCTCATCACCGGCAAGATCGTCGAAGCCTCCCGCGCCCGGGAAGCCGCGCGCCGCGCCCGGGAAATGACCCGCAGGAAGGGTGTACTCGACGGTGTCGGCCTGCCCGGCAAGCTGGCCGACTGTCAGGAGAAAGACCCTGCCCTCTGTGAAATGTACATCGTCGAGGGCGACTCGGCCGGCGGCTCCGCCAAGCAGGGCCGCGACCGCAAATTCCAGGCCATCCTGCCCCTGCGCGGCAAGGTGCTCAACGTCGAGAAGGCGCGTTTCGACAAGCTCATCTCCAGCGAGCAGATCGCCACCCTCATCACTGCCCTGGGCACCGGCATCGGCAAGGACGAATTCAAGCCCGAGAAGCTGCGCTACCACCGCATCATCATCATGACCGACGCGGACGTGGACGGCGCCCACATCCGCACCCTGCTGCTCACCCTGTTCTACCGCCAGATGCCGGAACTGGTGGAGCGAGGCCACATCTACATCGCCCAGCCGCCTCTCTACAAGGTCAAGCACGGCAAGTCCGAGCGCTACCTGAAGGACGACCACGAATACAACCAGTTCCTCCTGCAACTGGCCCTGGACGAAGCCAGCCTCACCCCTGGCAACGGTGCCGCCGGGGTCAGCGGCCCGGCCCTGGAAGAACTGGCCCGTTCCTGGCTCCTCACCGAGGCCGTCATCGAGCGCCTTGCCCACCTCATCAACCCGGAAGTGCTGCACGCTCTGGTCCAGCACAACCTGAAGCTTGACCTCTCTTCGGAAGCCGGCGCCCATGCCAGCGCCGGGTTGGTCGGCCAGCACGTCGATGGCGGCACCCGCATAGTTCCCAGGTTCGACGACATCCAGGAACGCTGGACCCTGCGGGTGGAGAAGATGCACCACGGCAACCTGAAGGTCGGCCTCATCGACGAAGACCTGCTGCTCTCCGGCGACTACCTGCAACTGCGCCGCACGGCGGAAACCCTCGCCGGGCTATTCGGAGGCGGTGCCGTCATCGCCCGGGGCGAGAAGAAGCAGGCCGTGGCCAGCTTCGCCGACGCCATGAAGTGGCTGTTGAACGAAGTCGAACGCGGCATCGCCAAGCAGCGCTACAAAGGCCTGGGTGAAATGAATCCCGAGCAGCTCTGGGAAACCACCATGGACCCCAAGGTGCGCCGCCTGCTCAAAGTGCAGATCGACGACGCCATCGCCGCCGACGAAATCTTCACCACCCTGATGGGCGAACTGGTGGAACCGCGGCGGGCCTTCATCGAATCGAATGCGCTCAATGCGCGGATCGATATCTGACCCTGGTTGTTGGATGACAGAGAAAGTGAAAACTGTGCCAAGTTAGCGAAACACTACTGACACAGATAATGAAAAAAGGCTCCGAAAGGAGCCTTTTCAGTTTATGGCACCGTGGCCGAAGCTACCTTAGAGCATTTCACCGAAATTCGGCGTCAATGGGCCGGTTCCCAGCTGTTCATGCGAAAACGGGAGTCAATGGCTACTGAAGCAGCGTGGGATTGCGCCTGACCGATAGCGGGCCGGCTCGAACCACCCGCAATCGCCGGGCCTTGTAATCAAGGCTTTCAGATCGAAAACCGGTAGACTTGGACAATAAATGATCTATTCAGCGATTCTCGTTTCAGCCGTCGTCCTTCTTGTCGCCTTTGCCATCGAGAGGCTGGGGAAGAATCTGGGGTTTCCTTCCGTGATCGTCATGGTCGTCGTCGGGCTCGCAGCCAAGCCGCTCGTCGACTCGATGGGTTATGCGCCGGAAGGACTGGACACCGCTGTGCCGATTCTCGGTACCGTAGGACTCGTTCTGATCGTGCTCGAGGGCGCGCTCGACGTCGAGTTGCGCCGCAGTCGGATGAAATTAATGGTCGGCGCGTTCTCCATGGCAGTTGCGGGCTTCCTGCTCTGCCTGGTGGGCTTTTCCTGGCTGGCTTCGACAGCCTTGTCGTTCTCAACGTTTCAAGCGGTCCTGTTAGCCGTCCCGTTCGCCGTCATTAGCAGTGCTGTCGCTATTCCAAGTAGCGACTTCCTGCCGTCGAGGGAGCGCGAGTTCGTTGTCTATGAGACTTCCGTCTCCGACATCCTGGGCGTACTGGTGTTTTTTGCGCTGCTGAATTCAGACGGCAGCATTGAGAGTGTTCTGAGCAGCCTTGCGGGCGGCGGACTACTTTCCTTGCTGCTTTCCGTCGTCTGTGCCCTGGGCCTGGTGCTTGTCTTGGTACGCATCGACGGCCACATACGTTTCATTCCGTTGCTTGCCGGGCTTTTCGGACTATACGCGATCGGAAAATTGTTGCACCTGTCACCGCTGATCATGGTGTTGTTGTTCGGCCTTGCGCTGAACAATCCCGAACTGCTGCGACGGTTTGCGCCATTGCGGCGGTGGATCGACAACAGCTATGACGATACATTGAAGGCGTTCAAGGTGCTCGTGCTTGAGCTGACTTTCGCCGTCCGCGGTTACTTTTTTATCTTGTTGGGTTATTGGACGGACGTCGCTGACCTGGGTTCGGTAAAAGCCTGGTTGTCTGCGATGGTGGTTTTGCTTTTGGTCTTCGGGACTCGCTATTTACTTCTGAAAGCGAGCCGGCATCGTCACGCCGAAGTGCTCACCTGGATCGCGCCGCGTGGCCTGATAACCGTGCTCCTGTTCCTTTCCGTGAAGGAAGCGATTCCGTTGCCGGCGTATCTCAATGGCGCGGTTGTCCTGGTTGTCCTGATATCCTCTGCCTTGATCGTGCTCGCTCGGTCGCGTCATTCTAAAACCCAGCCATCGAATTCTGTCGGCGCTTCCAGCGGAATCTGAACGCAAGGACCCATCATGCAGCTTGCCGTCATTGCTGGCATTTTCATTGCCATCGCCGGAGTCCTGTTCGCGATGCAGAATAATGTTCCGGTCAGTGTGAATTTTCTGATTTGGCGGTTCGAAAGTTCTCTTGCCCTGGTTTTGACGCTTGCCGTGGCATGTGGGGCGATTGTCATTGCTTTGTTGACCACACCAGCGACGCTGCGCAATCAATGGGTCCTGTCCCGCCAGAAGCGGCGCATCGACGAGCTTGAGCGTAAGGATAACGAACTGAGGGGACGAATTGCGGATCTTGAGCGTCAAATGCATGTCGTCTCGCCATTGCCCGAACAGCCTCCCTATGTCGGGTTGCGACAGATCGTCTCGGATGTCGGCAAAAAGCCGGAAGGCCCTGGCGTTTCCGGCCCGAAAACGTGAAGCCCGATATTGCGCCTCCGGCCGGATAAAAATACATCGAATTCGTGCAATCTTGGCCAATCCGCTGATCCATGTCGGGTACCAGATGAAGTTGATTTTCTCCAGTTCATCCCCACGACACCTGCTGCCGATCCGACGATGAGCATTGAACCGCAAGTGCCGGCGCAATAGGCGTGAAATTCCCAGAGAAATTGATCCAGAGGGCATTGGGTCCGGCTGTACTTGCCCATTGATGCGGTGACCAGAGGAACGTTGTCGGCAGTGCAACTTTTTTCTGTAAATTCCCCGGGGCGATTCCATAGGGATAGTTGTGTCAGGCCTGCAAATTGAGGTAGACCTTGCCAGTCATCCAGTTCCCGTTGCACTCGGCGAGCAGTGCGGAAACGCGACGCAGACCGGAGGCGGTGTCGGGGAAGATCGAGGCGACGCGGGTGCGGCGCTTGATTTGGCGCTTGATGCGCTCCAGCCCGTTGGTGGTGCGCAGCCGGGTGCACTGACTGTGAGGCAGGTCGAACACCGTGAAGCCTTCGGGCAAGTTTTCCTCCGCCCATTGGCCGAGTTTGGACGCCTCAGTTTTCCAGGCAGCGGTGGACTGGCGCAAGAGACGTTTGGCCTTGGCCTTGTCGGGGGAATTGAAGATCGAGCGGATGCGCAAGGCGTAGGGTTTGCGCGTCCAGGCGCGTGAGGTAGGCCTGGGCGTTCTCTGCAGCAAGTGGAACTGACTGCGCTGCCAGGGCTCGTTGGGCAGGGTTGTCCTGCGGGCGGCCTTGAGGCCGGCGTGGTCGTTGGAGACGATCAGCTTGAAGCCTTTCAAGCCACGTCGGATCAGCCTGTCGAGAAGGGCGCGCCAATGGACCTCCACCTAGGACAGGGCGACCGAGACGGCGAGCACGCAGCGGCGGCTGTCTCTGGTGATGCCGACGGCGACCAGCACAGCGCAATCGACCAATTGCCAGGCCTCGCGTACGCTCTCGCAGCGGGCATCGAGAAAGAGGTAGGAGGTTTCGTCGAGGGGCCGCTTACGCCAGGCGGCACGCCCGGAATCGAGCTTCTCGCCGGCCCGGCTGACCTGGGTCGAGGAGATCGACACCTTCGGCCCCGGCAACATGACCAGGATGTCGCACACCTTGCGGGTCGAGACGCCCTGCACGTACATCTCGGCCAGCGCCATGTTGAGCGCCTGCTCGGTGCGCGAGCCCTTTTCCAGGGCATAGGGATAGAACCCGCCGCCGCGCACTTGCGGAACGTCGAAGGTCTGTTCGCCGAGGCGGGTCATGACGGCCTTTGGCGTGAACCCATTCGCATATTCTGGGCGTTCCGGGGTGCGTTCATGCGGTCGGGCGTTAAGAAATTGGCGACGCCGGAGAGCGTCTTCACAGCTACAAGTACGAGCGGGTTTATGGCACGTCCTACGAGATGCGAGCGGACGCCGTTGCCGACGCCTTAGATTACAGCGAGCCGTTCTACAGCCGCAGGCGCAGACATTCCGGCCTAGGCTACGTTTCGCCACAGGACTTCCTGGCGAACTGGATCAAGAGTCAGCATGATCAAGAATCCCCAGCATAATGCTTTCAGGTTGGAAGACGAAAACCGAGGGAAGCTCACTCTCCGCCTCACACACAGAAATTCTGACCCCCCTACAGCGGCGAACCCGGGCGACAATTGCCACTGGTTCCTATCGTCGCCCTCACTGTCGGGCGCCCCTCTTGGATTTGCCCCATGGAAATCAAAGTCAACTTTCTCGACAAGCTTCGCCAGGAAGCCAAATTCGACGACTTCACGGTCATCGCCGATCAGCCCATCCGCTACAAGGGTGACGGTTCGGCGCCGGGGCCTTTCGATTACTTTCTCGCCTCGTCTGCCCTGTGCGCGGCCTACTTCGTCAAGCTCTACTGCGATACGCGCAACATCCCCACCGAGCACATCCGCCTGTCGCAGAACAACATCGTCGATGCGGAAAACCGCTACAAGCAGACGCTCAAGATTCAGGTCGAGCTGCCGCCGGACATTTCAGCCAAGGACCGACTGGGCATATTGCGCTCGATCGACCGGTGTACCGTCAAGAAGGTCGTCCAGACCGGCCCCGAGTTCATCATCGAGGAAGTCGAAAACCTGGACGCCGACGCCCAGGCCCTGTTGACGCTGAATCCCGATTCGGCCGCGCAGACCGCTATCGCCGGCAAGGACCTGCCCCTGGAGCAGACCATCGCCAACATGTCCGGTTTTCTGGCCGGCCTGGGCATCAAGATCGAGATCGCCTCCTGGCGCAACCTGGTGCCGAACGTCTGGTCCCTGCATATCCGCGATGCTCATTCTCCGATGTGTTTCACCAACGGCAAGGGCGCCAGCAAGGAAAGCGCGCTGGCCTCGGCCCTGGGCGAGTACATCGAGCGCCTGAGCTGCAACCACTTCTATAACGATCAGTTCTGGGGCGAGGACATCGCCAACGCGGACTTCGTGCATTACCCCAACGAGCGCTGGTTCAAGCCCGGCCGCAGGGATGCGCTGCCCGCCGGGTTGCTCGACGATCACTGCCGGGCCATTTACGATCCGGACGGCGAACTGCGCGCCTCGCATCTCTACGACACCAACTCCGGCAGGACCGAACGCGGTATCTGTGCGCTACCCTACGTTCGCTGGTCGGACGGAGAGACGGTGTATTTCCCCACCAACCTGATCGACAACCTTTTCCTCAGCAACGGCATGAGCGCCGGCAATACGCTGCCCGAAGCACAGGTCCAGTGCCTTTCGGAGATCTTCGAGCGGGCGGTCAAGCGCGAGATCATCGAGGGCGAGATCGCCCTGCCCGACGTGCCGGCGGCGGTGCTGGCCAAGTACCCGGGCATCGTGGCCGGCATCGAGGAACTGGAGAAACAGGGCTTCCCGGTGCTGGTCAAGGACGCCTCCCTGGGCGGCCGCTTCCCGGTGATGTGCGTGACCCTGATGAACCCGCGAACCGGCGGCGTGTTCGCCTCCTTCGGCGCTCACCCCAGTCTGCAAGTGGCGCTGGAACGCAGTCTGACCGAGTTGCTGCAGGGGCGCAGCTTCGAGGGCCTGAACGATCTTCCCCAGCCGAGCTTCGAGAGTCAGGCCGTCACCGAGCCGAACAACTTCGTCGAACACTTCATCGATTCCAGCGGCGTCGTGTCCTGGCGTTTCTTCAGCGCCAAGGCCGATTACGACTTCGTCGAATGGGATTTTTCGGGCGACGGCGAAAGCTCCAATGCCGACGAGGCTGCCACCCTCTTCGACATTCTCGCAAGCCTGGGCAAGGAGGTTTACATGGCGGTGTATGACCAGCTCGGCGCAATTGCCTGCCGTATCCTGGTGCCGGGCTATTCGGAAATCTATCCGGTGGACGACCTGATCTGGGACAACACCAACAAGGCGCTGGCCTTCCGCGCCGACATCCTGAACCTGCACCGCCTCGACGATGACGCCCTGGAAGCGCTGCTGGAGCGACTCGAAGACAGCGAACTCGACGACTACACGGACATCATCACCCTTATCGGCGTCGAATTCGACGAGAACACCGTCTGGGGCCAGTTGACCATTCTGGAGTTGAGGCTGCTCATCAACCTCGCCTTGCAGAATTTCGCCGCGGCCAAGGAGCTGGTGGAGGCCTATCTGCAATACAACGAGAACACCGTCGAGCGGGGCCTCTTCTACCAGGCCCTGAACGCGGCGCTCGCGGTGCGGCTGGACGACCGGATGGCCATGGCCGATTACGAAGCCAACTTCCGCCGTCTGTTCGGCAACCCGCGCATGGATGCGGTGCTGGGTTCGCTGGACGGCAGCGTGCGCTTCCACGGCCTGACCCCCACCAGCATGAAGCTGGAAGGCCTGGAGCGGCACCAGCGTTTGATCGACAGCTACCGCAAACTGCACCGGGCCCGGACGCGGCAGGCTGCAGGGTAGGCTCGGCGAGCCGGGCCCGGGGGGCGGTTCGGGGTTCCGGGGACATATACCGGTTCGCGTTCAAATCGAGACGCGAAGACGAGCCGAAGACAGTGCTGCAGCACGGCAAGGCGAAGTCGACAAAGGATTGGTTTGAGCGCGAACCGGTATCAGGCGTCAGGCTTGCGCCAATCCCGCAGGGTTTCCTTCTTGGGGACTTTGATTTCCTCCCGGTCCTTCAGGAGGGGCAGGGCCGCGCCGGCGATGAAGACGACGCAGAGGCCCAGGATGAGCCATAGATCGTTCATTGCCGGGGACTACTTCATGACGCCGATGAGTTCAAGGTCGGTGAGGACGCCCTTGTCGTCGGCGTAGATGTCCATGACGCGGCGGATTTCCGGGAAAGCCTTGCGGAAGGCGGCCATGAGGGCGGGGTCGAACTGGCGGCCGTCCTCTTCCTCCATGATGCGCATGGCCTGTTCGATGGGGTAGGCGGGCTTGTAGGAGCGGACCGAAATAAGGGCGTCGAAGACATCGGCAATGGCGACGATGCGGCCTTCCAGCGGGATGGCTTCGCCCTTGAGGCGCTGCGGGTAGCCGTTGCCGTCCCAGCGCTCGTGGTGGGTGAGGGCGATGGTGCGGGCAGTGGCCAGGAGGTCGCTGTCGTGCTTGCCGATGATTTCGGCCCCCATCAGGGGATGTTGCTGCATGACCTTCCACTCGCCCGCATCCAGCTTGCCCGGCTTGAGCAGGATGGAATCGGGGATGCCGATCTTGCCCACGTCGTGCATGGGGGCGGTGTGGAAAATGGTGCTGGTGGCTTCCGGACCCAGGCCGTAGGCTTCGGCGATGAGGCGGGCGTAGTGGGCCATGCGTACCACATGGTTGCCGGTCTCGTTGTCCTTGAATTCGGCGGCGCGCCCCAGGCGGCGGATGATCTGCTGCCGGGTGGTGATCAGTTCGTCGGTGCGCTGGCGGACCATGCGTTCCAGTTCCCGTGTCTGGTCGTAGAGGGCCAGATGGGTGCGCACCCGGGCCCGCACGATGGGGGGGCTGATGGGCTTGGTGATGTAGTCCACGGCGCCGATGGAGAGGCCGAGCTGTTCGTCCTCGACCGTGCTCATGGCGGTCACGAAGATGACGGGAATGCCGCGGCGGTCCGGGTTGGCCTTGAGGCGGCGGCAGATCTCGTGGCCCGACAGGTCGGGCATCATGATGTCGAGCAGAATGAGGTCGGGAGGGTCGTCGGAATAGACGATCTTGAGCGCCTTTTCACCGTTGTTGGCCACCTTGATGCGGTACTCGTCGGCCAGGATTTCACTCAGAACGTCGATGTTTTCCGGAGTGTCGTCCACCACCAGCACGGTTTGCTTGTTCATCAGGCTGCTCTTCATACCGGCTCCCCTCGGTGGCTCCCTGGCCCAAACTGCTGCAGCATGTTATTGGCTTGGTCGAAATCATAGCGCGTAATGGCCTGGTGCAGCGCGTCCGCGAGCTTGTCGCCGCCGACTTCCCGCAGGGCGGGGAGGATTTCCTCGAAGAGGCGCAGGGCTTCGGCGTCGTCGTCGGCCAGCAACTGCCTGAGGCGGGCGATGGCGGTGGGGTCGAGGATAGGCGCCGGCTTGCCGTTCCCAGGCGCCGGGTCCGGTTGGCCATGAAGCAATTGCGGCAGGGCGGCGAGGGCGCGCTCCAGTTGCTCCTGCAGGGGGCTCAGGGCGGCTTGCGCTGCCGCGTCCTCCGGCGCCCCGGCGCTCAGCCATGCGCCGGCCGCGGCTTCCAGGGCGTGGGCGCCGATATTGCCGGCCAGACCCTTGAGGGTATGGATGCAGCGGTGGGCGGCCGGGATATCCCGGCGGGCCAGGGCCGTGCGCGCCTCGTCCAGGCAGCCGGGCTGTTGTTCGGCGAAGCGTTCCAACAGATGCCGGTAGAGGCGGGCGTTGCCGCCCAGGCGGGAGAGGGCGGTGGCGGCGTCTATGGCCTGCTCCGGCGAGTTGCCGGCGCGGGGAGGAGGGGAGATCTGCGTGCCGGCCTCGGCCGCAGCAGGCCCACGGCCCGTCCAGTGGGCCAGTTTGCGGTAAAGGTCGGCCACATCCACCGGCTTGGCGATGTAGTCGTTCATGCCACAGGCGAGGCAGCGCTCCCGGTCGCTGGCCAGGGCGCCGGCGGTCATGGCCAGGATGGGCAGGGAGCCGAAGCGGGGTTCAGAGCGCAACAGGCGGGTGGCCTCGAAGCCGTCCATCACCGGCATGTGGCAGTCCATGAGCACCGCGTCGAAGCGGGCGCCGCTGCGCAGGCGCTCGACGGCGGCGACCCCGTTTTCCGCCGACTCGACCCGCACCCCCGCCTGGGCGAGGATTTCTTCCGCCAGTTCGCGATTGACTTCGTGGTCCTCGACCAGGAGCACGGTGAGGCCATCGAGGTCCATCTCGCGGGGCAAGGTCCGCCCGGGGCCGATGACGGCGGGGGAACGGCCCTCGGCGTGCAGGGCCAGGGCGATGCCGTCCCACAGGGCGGAGGCCGTGACCGGTTTGGGCAACACGGCGCCCACATCCAGGTCGCGCACGGCTTCGGCCAGCTCGTCCCGGTCGTAGGCGGTGGTCATGACGATGGCCGGCGTGGCGGCCGCAGCCCCGGCCGCACGCAGGCGGCGTACGGTTTCGACGCCGTCCAGGCCGGGCATCTGCCAGTCGGAGAGGAGGAGCCCGTAAGGGGTACCGGCTTCCGCCGCCCGGGCGAGTTCGTCCAGGGCCTCGGGGCCGGAGGCGACGGCCCGGGCGTTGAGCCCCAGGCCGGAGAGCATGTGCAGGAAGACCTCCCGGGCGGCGCTGTTGTCGTCCACGACCAGGACCGACAAGTCAGCCGGGGCGTCCATTTCCCGGGCTGCGATGGCCTCGGCGCTCTGAGGCATCGCGAAGCGGGCGTCGAAGTGGAAGCGGCTGCCCAGGCCGGGGGCGCTCTCGACGCCGATTTCGCCGTCCATCAGCGTCACGATGCGCTTGCAGATGGAGAGGCCCAGGCCGGTGCCGCCGTAGCGCCGGGTGGTGGAGGTATCGGCCTGGGAGAAGGCGGTGAACAGGCGCCCGATTTCCTCCTGCCCGAGGCCTACCCCGGTGTCGCTGACCGAGAAGTCCAGGCGGAAGCCGTTCGCATCGCGGGCGGCGAGGCCCACCCTCACCGTGATTTCACCCCGCTGGGTGAACTTGAGGGCATTGCCCACCAGATTGACCAGCACCTGGCCCAGGCGCAGCGAATCGCCGCGCAGGCGGCGGGGAACGTCGGGAGCCACGTCGAACAGGAGTTCCAGGCCCTTGTCGCGGGCTTTCAGCACCGAGAGGTCGGCGATGCGTCCCAGCACTTCCTCCAGGTCGAAGTCGGCCTGCTCCAGGCGCATCATGCCGGCCTCGATCTTGGAGAAGTCGAGGATGTCGTTGATGATCCCCAGCAGTCCCTTGGCGGCGGCGTCCACCTTGTCCAGGTAATTGCGCTGGCGGGGGGTGAGGCTGGTCTGCTGGGCCAGATGGGTCATGCCCACGATGGCGTTCATGGGGGTACGGATTTCGTGGCTCATATTGGCCAGGAAATCCGCCTTGGCAGCCGCGGCGGCCTCGGCTTCGGCCCGGGCGGCGCGCGCTTCCCGTTCCGCGTTCTTGAGTTCGGTGATATCGACGATGAGTCCGATGAGTCCCCCGGGGGAGCCGTCGGGATTGCGGAAGCCGGTGACCGAGTACAGGGTGTCGTGGGGCCGGCCATCGGCCAGGACCATGGTGACTTCCCGCGCCGCCCGGCCGCAGGAGGCGATGATGGCCTCGTCCTCGGCCTGGTACGCGATGCGGTCGGACTCCGGCAGGTAGTCGAGATCGAGGACGCGGCGCCCCACGAAGCGGTGCCGGTCCACGCCGAAGGCCTCCTCGTAGGCCGTATTGCAGCCCAGGAAGCGGGTATGGGCGCCCTTGTAGAAGATGGGATTGGGAATGGTGTCGAGCAGGGCCTGCACCAGGGCGAACTGGCGGGCCAGTTCCTCCTCGACGATGCGTCGGTCGGTGACGTCGAGGATGGTCGCCAGGAGCGAGCTCACGCCGCCACGGTCGTCCCGGATGGTGGTGAGCTGGATGTCGGCCCACAGGGAATGGCCTTCCTTGTGGAGAAAGCGGGCTTCGGTGCGGAAGCGCTGCGCACCGCCTTCGGCCAGTTCGCGGTAGGCGGCCAGGACACGCTCCCTTTCCTCCGGGGCCAGCAGGTCGAGCCCCGTGCCGGCGAGCAGTTCTTCGGTGGAGTAGCCGCTGAACTCGGCAAAGGCGCGGTTGACGCGCTGACGATGCAGGTCGGGGCTGAGGTTGGAAATGCCGATGGCGGCATTGTCGAAAATGGCGCGGAAGAAGGTCTCGCTTTCCAGGGCCTTCCTGCGGCTGTCCTCCAGTTGCCGGGTACGCTCGTCCACCTTGGCTTCCAGGGCGGTATTGGCTTCATCCAGGCGCTGCGTCGCCTCGTGCAGGCGCTGGCGCATGGTCTCCTGGGCGTCGGCCAGTTGCCGGATTTCCCGCCAGGGGGCGGCGGTGCTGACCTTCGCCGCGAGATCCATGCGGCCGATGCGCTCCGCCTCCCGGGCCAGGTGATCCAGGGGGGCGCCAAACTGACGCCCGAGGCGGATGGCGACGAAGATGCCGGCCAGCAGGGCGAGGAGTGCGACGGCACCGAGCAGGGCGAGGTCGCTGCGGCGGCTGGGGAGGAACTCGGCTTCCGCCGCGAAGACGCCCAGCCAGAGCTGATGATTGCCGGCGGCGATGGGATGGTAGAGGGCGTACCAGGGCTGATCGCCGAAGGTGTATTCGTAGAGCCCCGGCCGCAGGGTGCCGGAGGTCTCGCGCAGGGCTGCGGCGATGTCCGTGAGACCGAGTTCCTGCGGCGGCTTGAGGACGTGCAGCTTGCGCTCTTCCGGCGACGCGAAGCGCGGGTCGCGGGGCAGTGCCACCAGGCGGCCGTCGGCCAGGAAAAAGCCGGCCTTGCCGGATTGGCCGACGGTGAGCGAGGTGGTGAAGTCGGACAGCTTGAGCAGCCCCACGTCGTGGGCGATGACGTAGCGCCGGCCGCGGGCGTCGCTGAACTGCACCGCGGCGGTGATGCCCGGCTCCCGGGTGGTATAGAAGGTGTAGGGGGCGGTCCAGAAGATGCTCCCGTCGCGGGCCTGCTCCAGGGCGCCGCGGAACCAGGGGCGGGAGCGCGGATCGTAGTCCGTTTCCCGCGCTTCCTCCTTTTCCATGCGCCCGTCGCTGCCCCAGGTGACCCAGAAGCTCTGCCGGCCCCAGCGGGCCGGGTCGGAGAGGCGGGTGATCCAGCGGCCGTCGCCCAGGCGGACCAGGAACATCTCGCGGCCTGTCTCGTCGGCCAGGATGACCGAGGAGATTTCCCGGTGATTGGCGATGCGGGGTTGGAAGAACTTGAGAAAGTCCTGCAGGGAGGGATCGAGGTTGCTCTCGGCAGCGGCCCAGTCACGGCTGATGCGCAGACTGACCTCGACCGTTTCGAACAGGCGCCCGGCGCGGGCTTCCAGTTGTTCCGAGACCAGGCCCATCTGGGCCTGGGCGAGGCTTCGTACGGCGGGCTGGAAAATGAGGCGGTAGCTGCCGGCGGCGAATACGGCTAGGGCGAGAGAGAGCAGGAGCCCGATGCGCAAGACCAGGCTGTTGGCGAAGCTGGGCCGCCGCATTGACATTCCGCCAAACATTGTTGTGGTCCCCGCGCCGCGGGCCTCCCCTCTATGCCTCCGGGGACGTATACGCCCGGCTTCGGGCCGATGTCAACGGAATGGCGTCATCCTTGAA
>SSTB01000204.1 GCA_009469665.1 Azonexaceae bacterium
CCACGGCGCCGACTACGGCCGCGTACTGGTGGGCATGCAGGTGCCGCCGGGGGAAATGGGCCAGTTCAAGGAATTCCTCAAAAACCTCGGCTACGCCCACTGGGACGAGAGCAAGAACCCGGCGTACAAGCTGTTCCTGGGCTGATCGGCGCCAGCGCGCCAAGCGCATGGAACCGGTCCACCGGCGCGCGGTCGAACTTCAGGATATTCCATCAACATCCACCCTTTGGCCACATCTGATTGAGGAGAACCCCATGCCGCCCAACCCCATCGTCTGGTTTGAAATCTACGTCCAGGACATGCCCCGCGCCAAGGCCTTCTACGAGGCGGTCTTCCAGTGCTCCCTCAGCCCCCTGGGCAACCCGGATGCGGAGGCACTCCCGGGCATGGAGATGCTGGCCTTCCCGTCGTCCATGGAGGCCTACGGAGCGACCGGGACGCTGGTCAAAATGCCCGGCTGCCCCTCCGGCGGCAGCGGCACCCTGGTCTATTTCGGTTGCGCCGATTGCGGCGTCGAAGCGGCCCGGGCTGCGGCCAACGGCGGGCGCATCTTCAAGGATAAGTTCTCCATCGGCCCCCACGGCTTCATCGCCCTGGTCAATGACACCGAGGGCAACATGATCGGGTTGCATTCGATGGCGTAGTCGCCGACACCCTGGCTCCACGACCGGGGCGGAGTCCCCTACAATGCCCCATCCCATTCAGGAGTCCGCCATGAAGATCGCCAACAACGTCACCGAGCTGGTGGGCAATACGCCGCTGGTCAAGCTCAATCGCGTCACCGCCGGCTGCGGCGCCACCGTGGCCGCCAAGCTCGAATTCTTCAACCCCGGGCATAGCGTCAAGGACCGCATCGCGGTATCGATGCTCGACGCTGCCCAGTCGGCGGGCATGATCGGGCCGGATACCGTGGTGCTGGAGCCGACCTCCGGCAATACCGGCATCGGCCTGGCCATGGTCTGCGCCGCCCGCGGCATCAAGTGCGCCTTCGTCATGCCGGAAACCATGAGCCGCGAGCGCAAGCTCCTGCTCAAGGCCTACGGCGCCGACCTCATCCTCACCCCCGGCCCCGAGGGCATGGGCGGGGCCATCGCCAAGGCCAAGGCCCTGGCCGAAGGTGACCCCAAGTACTTCATCCCGCAGCAGTTCGAGAACCCGGCCAACCCGGAGGTGCACCGCAACACCACTGCCGAGGAGGTGTGGCGGGATACCGATGGCCAAGTGGATATCTTCGTTTCCGGCGTCGGCACCGGCGGTACGGTGACCGGCGTGGGCGAAGTGCTCAAGGCACGCAAGCCGAGCGTGACGGTCGTCGCCGTGGAGCCCGACGCCTCGCCAGTCCTCTCCGGCGGCCAGAAGGGGCCTCACCCCATCCAGGGCATCGGCGCCGGTTTCGTCCCCGCCGTGCTCAACACCGCGATCTACGACGAGGTGATGCGCGTCAAGAACGACGACGCCTTTGCCACCGCCCGCCGCATGGCGACGGAAGAGGGGCTGCTGGTGGGCATCTCCTCCGGCGCCGCCGTGTGGGCCGCCTTGGAGCTGGCCAAGCGGCCGGAGAACACCGGCAAGCTGATCGTCGTGATCATTCCCTCCTTCGGCGAACGCTACCTGTCCACAGCACTCTTCCAGCACATCGAGGTTTGAGCGTTTTCGACACGGCGCCCGACCGGCGCGGCAGCGACTCCGTCAAATGGGGCCGCTATGCCGGTCGCGACGTGCTGCCCTTATGGGTGGCCGACATGGATTTCGCCGCCCCTCCGGCGGTGATCGAGGCCCTGCGCCAGCGTGTGGAGCACGGGGTCTTCGGTTATCCACAGCCCTGGCCTTCCCTCACGGAGTCAGTGCTTGCTTACCTCGATGACCGCTATGGCTGGTCGATTCAGGCCGAATGGCTGGTGTGGTTGCCGGGCTTGGTCACGGGCCTCAACCTGGCCTGCCGGGCAGCGGCCGGAGGCGTTCTGACAGCGACGCCGGTATACCCGCCCTTCCTTGGCGCCCCTGCCCACGCCGGTCTCTCCCTGGCCCGGGCGGACCTGGTCCTGGAAGGGGGTCGCTGGACCTGGGACTGGGGAGCCCTGCAAGCTGCCTGCCAACCCGAGACCCGCCTCCTCCTCCTGTGCCACCCCCACAATCCGGTGGGTCGCTGCTGGGACGACGACGAACTGCAAGCGCTGGCGGAATTCGCCGCCCGGCACGACCTCCTGGTGTGTTCGGACGAAATCCACTGCGACCTCATCCTCGAAGGGCGCCGTCACCGACCTTTCGCCACGCTGGGGCCCGAGTGCGCCGCCCGCAGCATCACCCTCATGGCGCCCTCCAAGACCTATAACGTCCCCGGCCTGGGCTGTGCGTTTGCGGTGATCCCCGACGCGAGTCTGCGCCGGGCCTTTCGCCGGGCCATGGACGGCATCGTTCCCCATGTGAACCTCTTCGGCCTGGTGGCCTGCGAAGCTGCCCTGCGCCATGGCGGCGCCTGGCACCGGGACTTGATCGCCTATCTGGCCGCCAACCGAGACGCCGTCCAGGCGGCGGTGGCGGCCCTCCCCGGTCTGGCGATGGCCCCGGTGGAGGCCACCTACCTGGCCTGGATCGACGCCCGGGGCCTGGGTCAGACCCGTCCGGCGGCCCATCTGGAGCGCCATGGACTCGGCCTCTCCGAGGGCGCCGACTTCGGCGCTCCCGGCTGGGTGCGACTCAACTTCGGCTGCCCCCGCACCACCCTGGACAGCGCCCTGGCCCGGCTGGCCGCAGCCTGCGCCCCATGAGCCCCTACACGGCCGCCTTGCTCGCCCTGGTTCTGGCCCTTGCCGGCCAGTCCCTCGCCGCCGGTCTGGCCCTGGAAAGCGCCCTGAGGCATAGCCGGCCCACCGCCTGGCTGGCGCTGGCACTGGGGTCGCTGCTGCTTGCCCTGCATCACGGCTTCAGTCTCGAATTGGCGCTGTGGGCCGGCATCTACGACCTGCGCCAGGCCATCCTGGCGGCGTTGGCCGGGGCGCTCTGCGGAGGTGCCGTGCTCCTGCTGCGGCGTGAGTGCCGCTGAAACTTCCATTGGCTCCCGTGTGTCACGTCCGCCCGCGCCCGCTCGGCCGCGATTGCTCGCCACGGACCAGGCTATTGCGGCACTTTGCGCCATGATCGTGCCCACCCGCGCGCGCCGCCCGGGTGCCCCCGAAATGAACCCAGGCGCTGAGCTCAGCCCGAATCGATCCGCCAGGCTCCCGCCTCGCTGGCGATCCAGTCTAGCCGTTGGTCGTGGGCCTGGGGGCGGATGCTGTCCACCCGGTTGATCTCGAAGCCGACCCCCACCGCCAGGGGCCGTGGGGCAAGCGTCGCCAGGGTGCGGTCGAAGAAGCCGCCGCCGTAGCCCAGGCGATACCCGGCCCCATCGAAGGCGTTGAGGGGCAGGAGGAGGAGGGTGGGCAGCACCGGCGGCCCCGCCACCGGGGTGGGGATGCCGTAACGGTCTGGGCACAGCGGCTCCCCCGGGCACCAGGCGCGAAAGACCAGGGGCTGGCCCGGCGCCACCACAACCGGCAGGACCGTGCGGCAGCCCAAGGCCCGCCAGTGATCCAGCGCGAGGCTCAGGTCCGGTTCGTTGCGGATGGGCCAACAATGCCCCACCACCGCCAGCCGATCAGCGGGCAGGGCGGTGATGAGGTGCCGGGCGAGGGCGGCCGACAGGCTCCTGTGCTGCTCCGGCGTCAGGGCGTCCCGTCGGGCGGCCATTTCCGCCCGCAACGCCCGCCGCCAGGCCGTGCTATCCTCGCCCGATGTCGTCGTAATCGGTTCCACTCCGCCAATCTAGCATGAAGCACCGTTTTGCCCTGCCAGCCGTTCTGGCCATCGCCCTCGCGTCTCTCTCCCCCGCGTCCCTCGCCCCCGTTTACGCCCAGGAAGGCAAGGACGCCGCCTTTCTCTCCGCCCGGGAAGCATTCCGCACCGGCGATGCCCTCCGGCTGGAAAAGGCCGCCGCCACCCTGGGCAGCGGCCACGATCTGGCCCCCTACGTCGAGTATTTTCAGCAGCGCATGCGTCTGGAGCAGTCCGACACCGCTGCCGTCACCGCCTTTGCCGAGCGTCATCCGGGGAGCTACGTCGCCGAACGCCTGCGTGGCGACTGGCTGCGCCTCATGGCCAAAAAGCAACAGTGGGCGGAAGTCGAAGCCGCCTACGCCGCCCTCGCCAATCCGGAGCAGGAAACCACCTGCCTCGCGCTGCAAGGGCGGCTGGCCCGCAAGGACGCCAAGGCCCTGGACGAGGCGCAGGGCCTTTGGCTCAGTCTCATCGAGCCGCCGGAAGGCTGTGTTCCCGTCCTGGAAGCCCTGATCTGGGAAAAGAAGGTTCTCGCCGACGACGTATGGGCCCGGGTGCGCCGTCAGTTCGAAGCCAATCGCACCGCCTGGGCCAAGGCCAGCATGCACTACCTGCCGGAATCCCAAACGCCGGACATGAAGCAGGTCGATGCCCTCATCGACCAGGCCATGGGCTATCTGGTCAAGATGCCCTCCTCCTGGGCCTCCACCCGCTCCGGGCGGGAATTGGTCGCCCTGGCCGTGCAGCGGGTGGCGACCAACGATCCGCGGGTCGCGGCGGAACAATTGGAAAAACTCCAGGGCCGCATGCAGGACAGCGAGAAGCAGTGGGCCTGGGGCCAGATCGGGCTCGGCGCCGCCAAGCGGCACATGAGCGATGCCCTGGGCTGGTACGCCCGGGCCGGCAAGGCCCCCCTGTCCGACGAAGGCTACGCCTGGAAAGTGCGCGCCGCTCTGCGGGCCCAGGAGTGGGGGATCGTGCATGGCACCATCGAAGCCATGCCCCCGGCACTTGCGGCCCTGCCCGAATGGACCTACTGGCTGGGCCGGGCCCACAAGGCCGGTGGCCGCACCAGCGACGCCGATGCCCTGTTCCGGCGCATCGCCGGACAGCCCAATTTCTACGGCAATCTGGCCGACGAGGAACTGGGCAAGCCACTCGCACCGCCTCCCGCGGCGGCGGCCCTCACCCGGGACGAGGAACGGGCGGCCCAGGGCAATGCAGGGCTACGCCGGGCCCTGGCGCTCTTCCGCCTCGACCTGCGCACCGAGGCGGTCCGCGAGTGGAACTGGACCTTGCGCGGCATGGACGACCGCCAGTTGCTGGCCGCCGCCGATCTCGCGCACCGCCAGGGTATCTACGACCGGGCCATCAACACCGCCGACAAGACCAGGAACGAGCACGACTACCGCCTACGCTACCTCGCTCCCTACGGCGACCAGGTGCGGCCCGCGGCCCGCAACCAGTCCCTCGACGACGCCTGGGTCTATGGCCTGATGCGCCAGGAGAGCCGCTTCATCACCAATGCCAAATCCACTGTCGGCGCTTCCGGACTCATGCAACTCATGCCTGCCACCGCCAAGTGGGTAGCGCGGAAGATCGGCCTCAAGGATTACAACCACAGCCGGGTCAACGACACCGAAACCAACGTACTGCTCGGCACCAGCTACATGCGCATGGTGTTGGAAAATCTCGACAACCATCCGGTCCTGGCCTCCGCCGCCTACAACGCCGGTCCCGGCCGGGCCCGCAAATGGCGCGCCGACGTGCCGCTCGAAGGCGCCATCTACGCCGAAACCATCCCCTTCAACGAGACTCGCGATTACGTCAAGAAGGTGATGAGCAACGCCGTCTATTACTCGGCCCTGTTCAACGGCAAGCCTGATTCCCTCAAGGCACGCCTGGGGGTCGTCGGCCCCCGGGTGGCGGATGGCCCCAAGGATGCCGACCTGCCCTGACCTTCACCGCCCCCGGCCCCGGAGACTCCCATGAGCGAACAGCGCCTTACCCTGCCCGATCTTTCGGCCGGCGTGGATGCCTACGAAGTCGTCCAGTCCTGCCGCCTCCCCTTCCTGCGCCACTTCGCCCAGGCTCTGCGCGAATCCGGGGTGCTAAGCGGGGAAGAGGTCGAAGCCGCCTGTCTGGGCGCCGGCCGCTATTTCGACGAGGCGATCACCGCCAAACGGGCGGGTTTCGAACAGGCTGACGGACTGACCGCCTCCAAGATTTCCCTGGTGGGCGACGACCAGTTGGAACTGGAAATCGCCCTCGGCGACCTGGCCCGGCGGGTGGGCGAAGCCACCGGCCAGGCATCGCGCCGCCTCTACCTACGCTTTGCCACCCTGTTGTGCCGCCCGGCCCTGCTGCCGGCCGACCTGCCCTTCGCCCCGGATGCCCTGGGCCAGGGCTTGGGTGAAATGCTGGCCGCCGGTGGCAAGGGGTCGACCGCAGCCCTCGCCCTGCTGGAGCGGGTGGAGCCGCTGCTCACCGAGCGCCTCACCCTGGCCTACGGAGAAATGGACGAACTCCTCGCCCGCCAGGGGGTCGAGCCGGCGCAACTGCTCAATCAAGCGGCGGCCGGGGGCGGCGCTTCACGCGACTCCAGTCCCCGGGCACAGCTCTCCTCACCGTCCGCCGGGGCTCCGGCGGTAGCGAGCGCAGACCCCGCCCAGGCGCTGCAGGCCGCGATTCTCGGACGGCAGGCGGCCGCGCAGGTGGCCTATGCGCCCAGCGGCGCTGCCGCCGGGCCCACGACGGTGATTCCCCTTGAACTTCTCAACCAGTTGGTCGCCCGTCTCGACGCCCTGGAACGCCACGAGGGCAACGATACCCAACCCGCCGTCGCCACGGCGCTCCGGCCCAGCGAACTCGGCATCGCGCCGGGGCGCCCGGAAGGCGCGGCCCTTGACGCCCTGGCCCTCATCTTCGAAGCCATCTTTGCCGATGCCGAGCTGCCCGAAGCGGTCAAAGCCGCCATCGCCAGCCTGCAGATCCCCATCCTCAAGACTGCCCTGGCCGACCCCGGTCTGTTTACGGTGCTGGATCATCCCGTCCGCCGTCTCATCGACCGCATGGCCGCTGCCGCCTGCGGCCTGCCGCGGGACACCGCCGCCGACCATCCCGTGTGCGAACGCCTGCAGGAAATGGCCGCCTACGTGCGGGGCAATTTCGATGGCTCGGCCGCCCTGTTCGAATCCTCGGTGGCCAAGGTGGATTGGATCGTCGCCCGCCGCAACGAGGACGCCGAGGCCGCTGCCGCTCCCTGGCTGGCCCTGGCAGAAGCCTGGAGCCGCCGCCGCAGCGCCGCCCGCCGCGCCCGGGAGGCCCTTGCCGCGCTGACCACGCCGGAGGTGCCAGGCGCCATCGCTGACTTTCTCGTCGGTCCCTGGCTGCGCTACCTTGAGAGCCTTTGGGGGGAGGACGGCAGTAACCCCACCGCCCGGGCGGCCCTGCAACTGGCCAGCGACCTCGTTTGGAGCGTGCGTCCCAAGGAGGCCCCGGATGAGCGCCGCCGCCTGGCCCAGGGCGTCCCGGTCCTGCTCAAGGGCATCAACCAGGGGCTCGACGCCATCGGCGTGAGCGCCGAAGAACGGGCACCCTTCCTCGACGCCTGCTTCGCCCTGCAAACCGCCGCCATCCGCTCCACCCCGGGCACGGCCCCAGCCCCGGAAGAGGCAGACGCCCCCCTGGAAGCGCCACGCAGCCTAGCCGCCGAAGTGGTGCGCCCGCGCCTCGAACGCTTCGCGGAAGACGGCCGCGGCCTTAGGATTCTCGATCTCCCCGGCCGGGTGCCCGGCGCCACGCTGCTCGCCGCGCCGCCCTGGCAGAAGGGCGACTGGATCGATCTGCGCCTGCCCGAAGGCGAAGCCGCCGGCGGTCACCTCAGCGCCCTCACCCCGGACGGTTGGCCCCTCTTCACGCGCCCCGGGCAGGAAGACGCTCTCCTGGTCTCGCCCCTGATTCTCGATCGCCAGTTGCGCAGCGGCGAGGCCCAGCGCCACAACACGCGTTCGCTCTTTGCCACGGCTGCCGCGGCGGCCCTGGGGCAAACCGCCAAGCCAGAGTGAGCGCCTGTGAACATTTCATTCACCCCCGCTCGTCATTCCCCGCTGCGCCCGCTCGGCGTTGCCAATGCTCGCCATAGCCCGAGCTATGGCTGTGCTTTGCGCCTTGATCGTGCACACCTGGGCACGCCGCTCGGGCGCGCCTGAAAAATTCACAGGCTCTGAGGGAGGCGGGGCAGCGCATCCGAGCGACGTCCGGCGCGGGTGCCATTCCCCCTTCATCCGCCACCCGGCTCCGGGCCGGCACCCCTCAGCGCAGCGAAAAATCCACCCGGCTCGGGCTGGCCTTGGGGTCGGCCTTGGGGTCGGCGCCCACTTTGGGGGGCAGCAGGAAGACCCGCTCCATGGGGATCTTGCCCTGTTCCACCAGCCAGGCCTGCACCACTTCGCCCCGACGCTGGGCCAGTTGGCGCACGTCCTCGTCGGCGGTGGCGAGATTGGCGAGCAGGAGCTTTTCCATCTCTTCCACCGGCAGATCCTTCTGCATGCCGATGAGATTGCGTGGCTTGGGGAATTTGGCTTCCTTGTAGACCCGGCGCAGGAGATCGGCGTACTCCTCGGTTTTCACCTCGACGCCCTCGGCCGATCCACCCTCGACACCGCGCCGTGCCTGTTCGCGCAGCTTCTCGGCGCGCACGGCACGGTCCAGGGCGGCCCGCTTCATGCCTTCGCGTTCGGTTTCCGGGTCCGCCCGGCCGGTAATTTCCAGATTGAGGGCCGGCCGGTCGGCCATGGCCTTGGCCAGGGATTCCAGGCGTTTGACGGCGGTGGTGCCCAGGGCCGTCCGGCCGGGGTCGAAATCGATCATCGACAGTTCCTCCCCGCCCCCGAAGAGGGAGGCGATGAGGGTGAAGGGGGAGGTGACCGCCTTGACGAAGAGATTGACGATGACTCGCACGATGATGCCGCCCAGGGAAAACTGCGGGTCTTCCAGGGAGCCGGAGATGGGCAGGTTGATGTCGATTTCGCCGCGGCCGTTCTTCAGGAGCGCCACGGCCAGCTTCACCGGTAGGCCGGTGGCGTCGGGGCTGTCCACCTTGTCGCCGAAGGTGAGCTGGTCGAGGAAGATGCGGTTCTCGGCGCTGAGCTGGCGGTCGGCCAGCTTGTAGCTGACGTAGAGGGAAAGCTTCCCCTTGTCGATGGCGTAGCCTGCGTACTTGCCGGCGTAGGTGGACAGGGTGGTGAGATCGACGCCGCGGATTTCGCCCTTGAGGTCCAGGAAGGCCTTGGCCGCCAGGGGGTTGAGTTTGGCGCTGACATCCACCGGGGCGGCGTTGCCGTAGCTGCCGTGCAGTTCCAGGTCGGCGACGGTATCGGCCTGGGACGAGAGGCCGGTCACCCGACCGGAAAGACGGGTGACATTGACCGTGTAATTGGGCTTGACGAAATAATCGGAGAAATTGACCGTTCCGTTGGAGAGGCTGGCCTTGGCGACGCGGATGGGGGCAACCTCCCCGGCGGGTGCAGGAGCCGCAGGGGCGGCCGGGGCGGGGGGCACGGATGCCTTCTGCTCACCGGCCGGCGAGGGGGCTGCGGCGGCGGTGGCAGGGGGTGCCCCGGGGGCAGTCTCGCCCTCGGGCTTGCGGACGATCTGCATCAGGTTGAGCTGGCCCTCGGGGGTGACGATCATGCGGGCGTAGAAATCGGCCAGGGCCACTTCCCGCACGTTGAGGGCGAAAGGTTGCAGGGCGACGTCGATGCCGCCCAGAAAGAGGGACTTCCACTTGAGGAAGTCGGCGCCGCTCAGATTGTCGATGCTGTGCAGGTCGCCCAGGGTAAGGTCGCCCTTGAAGCCGCCGCTCTGGCGA
>SSTB01000205.1 GCA_009469665.1 Azonexaceae bacterium
CCTGCTGCAAAATTTGCTCATCAGGCCAGCCCAGCTTCGGCCGACAAGCATGACAGCGCTCGTTCAGCCCCTCAAGTTGCCAATGGCCGGCCTGCAATCAGAACTGGCCATTTTTCATAGTGAGACCACCGTCGGCTTTGGCCGAACTACGGTCGCAATGCTCGAGAGTTACTAACGGTAAATGATTTTATCAGGTATGACTCTGGGGGGCAGAAAGTCGGCCTTGGCCAACTAGCGCCCCTCAGCCCAGAGCGGCGGTTGGCATAAATCGCGGAATGGATCCGCTCTCAGGCTCCGTATCCAGTCAGTTACGGACGACAAAAACTGTTCCGGTAGGAAATTAAGCCATCTGTACGTAATTCAACCTATGCTGCGGTGATCAAATTTGCCCCATATCAGGGGCGCATTAGATGCCCCGAGCAGTTACCCAACAGTCCTGTTTTTTTTAACGAAAAGGGACGGAAAATGGTTAAGTACTTGGGTAGGGGTGCGGGGCTATTGGCGCTTTCGCTCGCCGCTTCGATGGCATTTGCTGCCGATGCACCGACGTTGTCGCCAGACGCAAAAAGCGCCAGTGGAAAAATCTATTTCGAGCGTTGTGCCGGTTGCCACGGCATGCTGCGCAAGGGGGCGACAGGGAAGAACCTCGAACCAGCCTGGTCGCGCAAGGAAGCGGATGGCCGTCTGGTCGAGGGAGGAACTCAGAAACTCGGTCAGTCACGGCTGGAGAAGATCATCAGCTACGGCACCGAGGGCGGCATGCCGAATTTCGACGATATCTTGTCGAAAGACGAAATCAAGAACATGGCCGCCTACATTCAGATGTCGCCTGACGCGCCGCCGGAATGGAGCCTGAAGGATATTCAAGGGACGTGGAAGCTGCATGTTCCGGTCGACCAGCGGCCGACGCGGAAGATGAATAACGTCAACCTCAACAATATCTTCTCGGTCACGTTGCGCGATGCCGGTGAGGTGGCGCTGATTGATGGTGATACCAAGCAGATCTGGGGCATCGTCAAGACCGGTTACGCGGTGCATATTTCGCGCCTGTCGCTGTCCGGCCGTTACATCCACGTTGTAGGTCGTGATGGTCGCCTGGACATGATCGACCTGTGGTTCGAGAAGCCGACGGTGGTCGCCACGGTCAAGGCCGGCATGGAGACGCGCTCGGTTGAAACCTCCAAAGCCAAGGGCTTTGAAGACAAGTACGTCATCGTCGGCTCCTACTGGCCGCCGCAGTACACCATTCTCGACGGCATGACGCTGGAACCCCTGAAGAACGTCTCGACGCGTGGCGTGACGGTGGATGGCGACTATCACCAGGAACCGCGCGTGGCCTCCATCGTGGCCTCGACGACCAAGCCGGAGTTCCTGGTCAGCGTCAAGGAAACCGGGATGGTCAAGATGGTGGATTATTCCGACCTGACCAACCTCCGGGAAACGACCATCAATACCGCCAAGTTCCTGCATGACGGCGGCTATGACGCGACCAAGCGCTATTTCCTGGTGGCGGCCAATGCCTCGAACAAAGTCGCTGTGGTCGACGTCAAGGAAGGCAAATTCACCGCGCTGGTCGATACCGCCAAGATTCCGCACCCGGGACGCGGCGCCAACATTGAACATCCCAAGTACGGGCCGGTGTGGGCCACCTCCCATCTTGGCGCCGATGTCATCACGCTGATCGGTACGGACCCGGAGAAGCATCCCCAGCATGCCTGGAAGGTGGTTCAGGAGCTCAAGAACCACGGGGCCAACTCGCTGTTCGTGAAGACCCATCCGAAGTCTGACAACCTGTGGGCAGATTCGCCGCTGAACCCGGATTCGAAACTGGCCGGTTCGGTCACCGTCTATCGTGTCTCCGAACTGGGCAATCCGAACCCGCAGCCTGAGGTAATCGACATTGCAGCGGCGGCTAACCTGGGCAAGACCAAGGGTATTCAGCGTGTCGTCCAGGGGGAGTACAACCAGAATGGTGATGAGATCTGGTTCTCTGTATGGACCGGCAACAAGACAGAGCCGTCGGCTATCGTGGTGATCGATGACAAGACGCGCAAGGTCAAGACGGTGATCAAGGACAAACGACTCGTCACGCCGACCGGAAAGTTCAACGTCTTCAATACGCAGCACGACGTCTATTAATTAGCCAGTAATCGACTGAAAGCCCCGCTGGAAGGCGGGGCTTTTGCCTTTCTGGGTCATGGATTTGGGCGTTCTATCCTCATTCTGATCTGTGCTGGTTGGAAATAGCTGCGGCTGTAACTGTGTACAGAAAATATGAACCCGACTGTTACCAAATGGCTCATTTACCCCATGTTCTACTGACGTGGTCGGGTAAGCCAAAAATGGCTTGAAGCAGCCTTCCTGTCAGAGGCTGCGCTCCCGAGTGCGTGCATATGCACGCCGATCGACACGTAATCTTAAGGGGAGAAAAATGCGTGCATTACCCAGGCGTCCCTTGGCGCTGTTTACCCTAATTGGGCTAGCTGCCGGCCTGTCCGGCGCAACCATTGCCGCCGAGTCGCTTCAGGATGTATTAAAGCGCCGTAACCTGTCGCAACAGGATTTGCTGGCCGCAGCGAAAACCTACGTGCCAACCGGCAAGCGCGACGAATTCATTGCCTTCTCGTCGGGTGGTCAGTCCGGTCAGGTCCTCGTCTACGGGATTCCATCCATGCGGATTCTCAAATACATCGGCGTTTTCACCCCGGAGCCCTGGCAAGGCTACGGCTACGACGAAAGTTCCAAGGCCGTGCTGGCTCAGGGCAACATCGATGGACGCAAGATCACCTGGGGCGATTCGCACCATCCGGCCATGTCGGAGACGCAAGGCAAGTACGACGGCCAGTTCCTGTTCATCAACGACAAGGCCAACCCGCGGATCGCCGTAATCGACCTGCGGGATTTCGAGACCAAGCAGCTGGTCGCCAACCCAATCTTCAAGTCGGAGCACGGTGGCGCCTTCGTGACGCCGAATACCGAATACGTCATCGAAGCGGCTCAGTACGCTACGCCGTTTGAGAACAAGAAGTTTGTTCCCCTTGAAGAGTTCAACGAGAAGTATCGCGGCGGGGTCACCTACTGGAAATTCGACCGCAAGGAAGGGCGCATCGTCCCGAAGGACTCTTTCTCGGTTGAGTTGCCACCCTATTCGCAGGATTTGTCTGACGCCGGCAAAGGACCATCCGATGGTTGGTCTTTCACTAACTCCTTCTGTTCAGAACGCTATGTCGGCGGTATCGAAAAGGGCCGTCCACCGTACGAGGCAGGCTGTTCGGCCAAAGATACCGACTACATGCATATCGTGAATTGGAAGAAGGCGGCGGAACTCGTTGCGCAAGGCAAAGCAAAGAAGATCAATGGTCACAACGTGATCATGATGGATACGGCTATCAAGGAAGGCATCCTCTTCCTGGTTCCCGAACCCAAGTCGCCTCACGGTGTCATGCTCTCGCCGGATGGTAAGTTCATCACTGTGTCCGGCAAGCTGGACACCCACGTCTCGGTCTATTCCTGGGAAAAAATCCAGGCAGCGATCAAGTCTGGCCGCTTTGAGGGCAAGGACCCTTATGGCATTCCGGTCATCAGCATGAAGGAGACCCTGCATAAGCAGGTGCAACTGGGGCTTGGGCCATTGCATACCCAATATGATGCAAAGGCTTGTGTCGCTTACACCTCCCTCTATGTCGATTCTCAGGTTGTCAAATGGGACTACTGCGAGGGGCGTGTTCTCGACAAGATTGCGGTCCACTACAACATTGGTCACCTGATGACCATGGAAGGCGACAGTACCGAGCCGAAGGGTAAGTATCTGGTGGCGATGAACAAGCTTTCCATTGATCGTTTCAATCCTGTTGGGCCTTTGCACCCTCAGAATCATCAACTGATCGATATCACCGATGACAAGATGCAGTTGCTCTACGACATGCCGATTCCGTTGGGTGAGCCGCATTACGTCGTCGGTATCGATGCGTCGAAACTCAAGCCGGGTGTGCGCTACAAGGTGGGCACCGATTCGCGTACCGACAAGCCGCACCCTGGTGCCGTGCGGGCCGGTGAGGAAAAAACGGTCAAGAAGGGCAACAAGGTCGAGGTCTTCGGCACATTGATTCGCTCCCATATCACCCCCGAAACCATCGAGGCTGAAGTGGGTGATGAAATCACCGTGCACCTGACCAACCTTGAACGTGCCCAGGATGAAACCCACGGCTTCGCCGTCGATACCTTTGATGTCCATGCTTCCGTGGAGCCGGGCAAGACGGTTACCGTCAAGTTCAAGGCCGACAAGGAGGGCGTGTACCCGTACTACTGCACAGAGTTTTGCTCAGCGTTGCATCTGGAAATGCAGGGTTATCTCCTGATCAAGCCTAAGGGCTGGAAGCCCACCAAAGTTGCTGCTGCCGAACAGACGGTCTATACGGAGGATGACTACAAGAAGCAATTGAAGAAGGTGGCGGAAACCCAGGCGGTCATCGACCAAGTCGTTGCCTACATCACCAGCGTCAATTACCGCGACTTTCCGGATGCGGTCAACTTGATGGACGATGCCGTTGATCAGTTGAACAAGACCAAAGAGACGCGTACCAAGGCCGAGGATGCTGCCAAGAAGAAGGATTGGCAGCAAGCAACGCTGTGGGCCGAGCAGATCTGGCAATACCAGGTCAAGGCGGCTGATATTGGTATTCGAGCCAAGACCTATCTTGAGCAGAACGGCGGCAAGAAAATCAAGTAGTCAATGACGTAGTCTGTAACCCGTTCAATCGGAGGGCGTGCATCCCCCCCAATCCCTCTCCTCGCACGCCCTCCGATTTTTTTCGACATGATAACTATCCCAATCCGACTTGCCGCTTGCGGCCTATTGCTCTCGCTAGCCTTCGCTGCCAGCGCCCAGAATGGTGTTTCCATTGCCCAGTCACTGGCAGCAACCTGTGCCAACTGCCACGGCACCAACGGTCGCCTTCCTGCGCAGCAAGACGTGCCGGCGCTTGCCGGCCGATCAGCGGAATGGATTCGCCAACAAGTCACGGCATTTCGCAATTACGGCCGCGCTTCCACGGTCATGCAGCAGATTGTCAGGGGTTACAGCGACGAAGAGATCGAACTGATAGCCAACTACTTGGCAAAGAATGGCGGCTGAACCATGCGA
>SSTB01000206.1 GCA_009469665.1 Azonexaceae bacterium
CGATGGGCAGCAGACTCTTGCCGGCTTTCAGGGCCGTGACGGCGCCTGCGTCCAGGATGAGGCGGCCGGCGGTTTGCAGATGGTCGGCTAGCCACTGTTTGCGGGCAGCCAGCGGCGGAGTGGCGGAAACCAGCAGAGTACCGACCGATTCACCCGCAGCCAGCCGGATGACGGCGTCGGTTTCGTGGCCGCTGGCAATGGCTGTATGGGCCCCGCTGCGTGCGGCGCGCTTGGCCGCCAGCACCTTGGTGATCATGCCGCCCTTGCCGATCGAGGTGCCGGCGCCGCCGGCCATGCGTTCCAGCGTTTCGTCGCCGGCAATGGCTTCGGTGATCAGGGTGGCGGCGGGATCCTTCCGTGGATCGGCGGTGTAGAGGCCCTGTTGGTCGGTCAGGATGATCAGAGCTTCGGCCTCAATCAAATTGGCTACCAGGGCGCCCAAGGTATCGTTGTCGCCGAACTTGATTTCGTCGGTGACCACGGTGTCGTTCTCGTTGATGATGGGTACGACCCCCAGTTCGAGCAGGGTGGTGAGGGTCGAGTGGGCATTCAGATAGCGTTTGCGATCGGCCAGATCGTCGTGGGTGAGCAGGATCTGGGCGGTGTGCAGGCCGTATTCGGAAAAAGCGCCCTCGTAGACCTGGGCCAGGCCCATCTGCCCCACGGCGGCGGCGGCTTGCAATTCATGGACGGATTTGGGCCGTCTGGCCCAGCCCAGGCGCTGCATGCCGCAGGCGATGGCGCCGGAGGAAACCAGAACGACCTCCCTGCCTTGCTGGCGCAGTGTGGCGATTTGCCTCGCCCAGTCGTTGATGGCGGCCAAGTCGAGGCCCGCACCGTTGTTGGTGACCAGGGCCGAGCCCACCTTGACCACCAGGCGGCGGGCGCTCGCGAGACGGGTGCTCATGCGGAGTCCTCGTTTTCGTCCAAGTCGTCGGTATCGAGTTCGGCGTCGGATTCGGTCGGCGGTGCGATCCGCTCCAAGACTTCCTGTATCGCATAGATCAGGGGCTTGGTGCCGTCACCGCTGATGGCGGTGATGGGGAAGACGGGGCCGTCGTACTTGGAGGCCTTCTTGTAGGCCTTGAGGAAATCCTTGATCCGTTTTTCGCGCTCTTCTTCTGGGATGAGGTCGAGTTTGTTGAGCACCAGCCAGCGCGGTTTGGCGGCAAGCGCCGGGTCGTGCTTGGCCAGTTCGCCGACGATGGCGACGGCATCATGGACGGGGTCGGCGTCCGGGTCCATGGGGGCCAGGTCCACGAGGTGGAGCAGCAGGCGGGTACGCTGCAGGTGCTTGAGGAAGCGAATGCCCAAACCGGCGCCGTCCGCCGCACCCTCGATGAGGCCTGGCACGTCGGCGACGACGAAGCTCTTGTTGGCGTCCACACGGACGACGCCGAGGTTGGGGTGCAGAGTGGTAAAGGGATAGTCGGCTACCTTCGGGCGGGCAGCGGAAATGGCGCGAATGAGGGTGCTTTTTCCCGCATTCGGCAGGCCCAGGAGGCCGACGTCGGCGATCACGCGCAATTCGAGGGCCAGCTCGAATTCCTCCCCGGCCTCGCCTTTCGTGCACTTGCGGGGCGAGCGGTTGGTGCTGGACTTGAAATGAATGTTGCCCAGGCCGCCCTTGCCGCCTTTGGCGAGCAGCACCTTCTTGTCGTGATGGTCCAGGTCCGCCAGGATTTCGTCGCTGTCGAGCACCTTGACCACCGTACCCACCGGCATGCGCAGGGTAATGTCATCCCCGCCAGCGCCGTAGCAGTCGGAGCCGCGGCCATTCTCTCCGCGCTGGGCGAGAAATTTGCGCGTGTAGCGGTAATCCACCAGGGTGTTGATATTGCGGTCCGCGATGACGTAGATGCTGCCGCCGCGGCCACCGTCGCCGCCATCCGGCCCGCCCATGGGGATGTACTTTTCGCGGCGGAAGGAGGCCACGCCATTGCCGCCGTCGCCGGCCTTGACGTAGATCTTCGCTTCGTCGATGAATTTCATGGGGATTGCGCCAAAAAAACAAAGGCCCTATCCGGCGGATAGGGCCTCTGGACTCCCGCCGGACCGAATTATTCGGCGGCCGGGACGATGCTGACCGTGCGCCGCTTGGCCTCGCCCTTGACGGTGAACTGGACGGTGCCGTCCTTCAGCGCGAAAAGGGTGTGATCCTTGCCGCAGCCGACGTTCTCGCCGGGGTGGAATTCGGTACCGCGCTGGCGAACGATGATATTGCCGGCGAGGACGAATTGACCGCCGTAGCGCTTGACGCCCAAGCGTTTGGATTCTGAGTCGCGACCGTTGCGGGAACTGCCGCCTGCCTTTTTGTGTGCCATTTAAGTGACTCCTTCTGCTCTACTTAGGCGGCGATCGCTTCGATGCGCAGCTCGGTGTAGTTCTGGCGATGCCCCTGGTGCTTCTGGTAGTGCTTGCGACGGCGCATCTTGAAGATCTTGACCTTGTCGTGGCGGCCGTGGGAAACCACGGTGGCCTTGACGGAAGCCCCAGCGACGAG
>SSTB01000207.1 GCA_009469665.1 Azonexaceae bacterium
CGTTGGACGCCACCTGGGCCAGGCCGCCGGTGCCCACCCCAGTGGGACTCGCAGTCACGCCCAGGTTGATCAAGTCGACCGCGCCGGTATCGACATTGAATTTCCCGCCGGCGTTAATGGTCAGGTTGGTCGTATTGGCGATGACCGGCGCGCCGGTGTGGCCGATGGTTGAGGATGCCCCCACTCCGGTCAGGCTGACGGAATTCGCCGAGACGTCGAACGGATTGACAAAGCCGGCAGTATCGATGTTGCCGGCGTAAAGATTGGCCGCGCCGCCGGCGGTCACTTCCAGACCGGCGGTGTCGGCCGCGGCGCGAATGGCGCCCGACCCGTAATTGGTGACGGACACCGTGCCGCCCCCGGCGGTGTTGATGCCCGTACCGCCGATGACGATGTCGCCGGTACTGTAGTTGGTCAGCGATGCGGAACCGAGGGTGGTCAAGTTGCCGGTCAGCGCAATGCCCGTATCCGCAGAGGCGTTGATCGAATCGCGGCTGCCGGAGATGGCGCCAAGCGTCACGGCGCTGTCGTTGCTGAAGAAACTCGTCGTCTTGCCGTAGGTGCCGCCGGACTGACGGGTGAAGCTTACAACGGCGAGGCTACCGCTGGCACCGACAGACACGGGCATACCCAGGATCGAAACCCCGCAGTAATAGAAGATACAGGAGGCGAAACCCACCTGATCTCCCATCGGGACTGCCATGGAAGTCACGGTCAGGTTGCCATTGGGGACATACACGGAGATGTCGGGGGTCTGGCCGTAGATGGGCGTGTTGAACCCAGAGGTGACGTTGAAATTGTTGACGGTCACCGTCGCATCGTTGGCAGAGACGTCGAGGGCGATCGCGCCGGCGCGGGTCAGGGTGCCGACATAGTTCGCCCCGGTGGGCGCCACGCCGATGGTGAGATCGACGTTGTTGGGGGCACCGCTACCTACCAGTTGCACATTGAATTCGCCATTGGGGCGGAAATCGAATGAGCGCTCGACATCCACCCGAAGCGGCGTGGCGACCGACCCGATACCGCCGCCGTAACCCTGGGACGTCCGAAGGGTCACGTTGGTGGCGGTCACCTGCGAGGTCGACCCCATGGCCAGGATGGAGCCCTGGTCGCCGTTGATGGTGACGGTTCGGTTGCGGCTCTGGTACTCAGGGGTCGGCCCGTAGAAATTGGATACGACGGCATTGGCGGTCACCGTTCCGACATTGACGCCCTTCAGGCCGTAAAGCTGAACCGTAGCGGCAGACCCGGGGTTGGTTGCCGTCGCACTCACCGAAGTGGCGTTAAGGGCCGTCGTGGCACTGGTCGAGGAGAGGGAGACAGACGATCCGAAAGGATTGCTCGCGTTGGCGGTGACCGACGCCGCTTCATTCACCGTCGCGGAAATGCTGCCGGCAGTCGCGGTAAGGCCAACATTGCCGGTAGTCGTCATGGTGCCAGTCGACACGCTCCGCCCGGACAGACTGATCGCCCCGCTCCCCGCTTGAACCGTTCCCGCGAATACTGAGGAAGAAGGCGCCACGAACGACACGGCCCCCCCCGTAGGCCCACCTCCGAGGCGGGTATCGACGTTGGACACACTTATCGACCCCGAGGCAGTATTACCGGTCAGGGCACCGCCGCCGGTACTCGCACTGGACACGAAGATCCCGTTGCTGCCCGTCAGGGAGACCGCTCCCCCGGCTGTGATCGACGAGCCCGAGATTGAGCCACCGGCCGCCGAAAGCACTTCGGCGCCCGTGGAAGTCAGCCCGGTAAACGTCAGATTGCCCGCTGCGGCACTGAGATTGATGCTGCCCGAAGAGGTGACATTTGCAAGCCGCAGCCCACCGGCAGTGGCCGTTGCGGTCACGGCACCGGTGCCAGCGGTAATCGAAATCAACGATTGGGACACTACCGTAGGCGGCGGGGAGGTCGGCGCGATCACCTGCGCGTTGAGCGTCACCGCACCACCGCCGGTGGTGATCTGTGGCGTTCCGAACCCGATCAGGTTACGACCGGCGGTCAGCGAGACGGCGCCGCCATTGGTCGTCAGCGTACTCCCGAGTTGGAGGTCGCGGCCCGCCGTGGCGGCAAGCCCCTGGCCGGCGCCGGTGAGCGTGACTGCGCTGTTGAAGCGCATATCCCGCGACGCGTACAGGGTGACATTGCCTGAAATGGCAGCCAGGGTCGCCGGAGAGACGGTCACGGTATTGTTCGGAAAATCGGTACTCTCGTCGATGATGCCGGGGATGATTCCACCCACGGTATCGACGAAGAGATCGAGGGGATCGAGCAGCAAATTTCCCAGATTTCCTTGGGGCGCACCGAGGCGGGCGCCACCAACGAAGAGGAGGTCGCCCTTGCCGGAAACCTCCGCATTCCCCCCGTTGCCGCCATTGGGGCCGCCCTGGGCGCTCAGGGTTCCGAGGAATCGCGTATTGCCGTTGGACCAG
>SSTB01000208.1 GCA_009469665.1 Azonexaceae bacterium
GGCCCGGTCCACCTTGTAGTGAAGGGGCGCGATCTTGGCGAGCACCGCGAAGACGCCGGAAGCCGGGCACAGATAGCGGCACCAGATGCGTTTCTCGCGGCCGTAGAGGAGGCCGATGACGACGGCGGCGACGGTGGAGCCGCCCAGCACCAGCAGGGCGGCTTGCGAATATTCGTAAACGCTTACCAGTTGGCCGTAGACCGTGGTGCACACGAAGGCCACGAAGGGCCAGCCGGACCACTTGAGCCAGCGCGGCAGGGGCTTGCCGCGGCCGTACTGACTGACCCATTCGCTGAGCGAGCCCTCGGGGCAGAAGATACCGCACCAGACGCGGCCGAGGCTGACGGTGGCGATCATCACCCCGGGCCACCAGATGCCCCAGAAGCAGAATTGGGCGAAGAGCCGCAGGTTGTCCCAGATATGGGCATCTTCCGGGGGCAGTGGCAGGAAGGCGGGAATGACCACCAGGGCAGCGTAGGCGACCACGACGGTCCACTGGATGGCGATGATTCCCCGTCGATGGCGGCGCAGGAACAGGCCGGCGGCGGCCAGGCACCCCCCTGGCCGGGTCGGGTGGAATCGGAGGACGGTCTCACCCATGGCGGCTTCGTTTGAGGCCCAGGCTCACCAGCCCCCAGTAGGCGGCGTAAATGAGCAGGCCGCTGAGGGCGGGTCGCGCCCGGTAGCCTGAAAAATCGGCGAACAGCTTGCCGCCGGGGGTGGTGTCGTCGATCAGCGCCGAGCTGTCCCACAGCGGGTCTACCAGACCTGGCAGCCATTCGGCGCCGATCAGGCGGTCCGTGGCCGTCACCAGGAGGGCGGAGGCGAGGATGAGAAGCAGGAGGGAGGACAGGCGCAGCAGGAGGCCGATATTGAGCCGGGCCAGACCCCGGGCGGCCAGCCAGGCGGTGGCTGCGGCGGCGCCCAGGCCGGCGGCGGAGCCGAAGGCCAGGCGCGGAAGGTCGCCTTCCTGGGCGAGGCCGTAGAGCAAGATGACGGTTTCCGCGCCTTCCCGGGCCACGGCGAGGGCAGCGACGATGGCGACGCCGAGGTGCCCGGAGTGTCGGGCGGCGGCCGACAGGTCGGCATGGAGCCGGGCCTTGATTTCCCGCCCGTGCTTTTTCATCCACAGCACCATCTGGGTGATGAGGCCGGCGGCAAGGAGCAGGGTGGCGATCTGGAAGGCTTCCAGGGCGGTGCCGCTGAGTTCGTCCTGGACGGAAAGCAGGGCCCACCCCAGAGCGAGGGCGATGCCTGCACCGGCGCCCAGGCCGGCGAAGAGCGCCCGGCGTCCGGCCCCCGTGTCGTCGTTGGCCTTCAGCCAGGCGTAGAGGATGCCGGCGATGAGGAAGGCCTCCAGGCTTTCCCGCCAGACCACGAACAGGGCATTAGCCATGGGGCTGCTTCACTTGGCGACGATGCGGCCCTGGGCCGTATCGGGGTGAAAGTCGTCGAAAAACCTGTAGCTGCCCGGCTTGAGGGGGAAGAAGACAAGGCTGGAGGTGACGCCGGGGGCCAGCACCTTCTCCTTCTTCAATTCGATGCTCTCGAACTCTGCCGCCCCCGGGCCTTCGTTCCTCAGTTCCAGCCGGAAGCGGGTGTTGGCCGGCACTTCCAGGGTTTCCGGAAACACCTTGCCGCCCTTCAGGAGCAGCGTGTAGGTGGGCATGGCGTCGGCCAGGGAGGGGCCGCTGCCGGCAAGCGGCAGGACCACAGCCAGGGCGGCGAGGGCGCGACGGAGTCTTGCGGGAGCACGGTTCATGGAGAGTCCTTGGAGTGATCAGAAAGCAAGGTTGGCGCGCAGCCCCAGAATCTTGACCGAGCGGGCATCAGGGTTGGCTCCCGGACGGGAAATCCACTGGAAGTCCGGCGTTAGGGCGAATTGGGGCGAGAGGCGGTAGCGATAGTAGATTTCCGCCACCTTTTCGGCCCCTTGGGCGGAGAAGCTGCGGTCGTCGGTGCAGAGGCCGTCGTCGTCCACCGCGAAGCAGCGGGTAATGTCGCCCTCGGCAACCGCCCGCTTGTACTCGCGGCTGGCCTTCAGCCAACTGCCCGCAATGCCCAGGGTGTCGCCGCCGCGGCCCCAGTAGCCGCCATGGAAGTTGGCGCCGAGGGAAAGGCCCTGGTCGAAAGGCAATTGGCCTTTCACCTGTTTGCCGTAGCGGCCCCACAGGCCGACGCCGTCGCCGACCTTCTGGTCCGCGGAGAAGCCAAAACCAGTGTGGCGCTCCGGGGTCTCGCCGTCGAGCTTGAGCGAC
>SSTB01000209.1 GCA_009469665.1 Azonexaceae bacterium
CTGATGCGAATCGGCCGTACCAAGCACGGCACGCAGGCCGATGGCCGCACGCCAACCTGCACCAGTTGCCATGGCGCGAGCGAAAAGCACGCGAGCTACGACGGCAAGGAAAAACCACCGCTGACCGACATCAACTTCAGCAAGCGCAGCTTGGCAAGCCCGGCGCAGCGCAACAACGCCTGCCGCACCTGCCACCAGGGTGGCAAGCACATCAACTGGGAAGCCAGCAGCCACGCCAACAACGACGTGACGTGCGCATCGTGCCACACCGTACATGGCGCGCACGATAAGGCGCGTGACGTTCGCACGCAGACCGAAGTGTGCTTTACCTGCCACAAGGAAACCCGGGCGCAGATGAACCGGCCTTCGCACCACCCGGTGCCGGAAGGCAAGATGGCCTGCTCATCGTGCCACAACGTGCACGGCGACAACCCGAAACAACTGGTGCGCTCCACCACCAACGACACCTGCTACGAATGCCACATGGAAAAGCGCGGGCCGTTCGTGCACAACCACCAGCCGGTGTCCGAGGATTGCGGCATTTGCCACCAGCCGCACGGCACGACAGCCGAGAATTTGCTGAAGACACGTCAGCCTTTCCTGTGCCAGGAATGCCATAGTCATACCAGTCACCCCGGCCAATTGCCAACATTGCCTGGCTCACGCACCACCAGCACCACGTCGCTGGGCGCCGTTGCACGGGGTTGCACCAACTGCCACACCAATATCCACGGCGGCAACAGCACGCAGAACTCGGCAACCGCCGGACGTTTCCGTCGCTAGTCGCGCAGGGAGAAGATCATGAGAATCGTGACCAACAAGACAGTTTTCACACGAACAGCGCTCGGCATGGCAATCGCGCTGGCGTTCAGCCCGGTACTGGCCGAGGACGATGTGCTCAGCGAATATGCCAAGCCGACGAGCGAGATTTCGGCGGGTGTCGGCTACTGGTCTGACCCGCGCCCGCAGCGCGGCATTTTCGACGGCTATCGGGACGATGGCGCCAGTGCCATGCTCGACCTGAATTTCGTGCGCCGCAATGACGCCACGGGTACCTGGTTCACCGTCGATGGCCATCTGGGCAGAGACGACCCGCGGTTCAGTGCCGGCATCGAGCGGCAGGGCGATTTTCGGGCGTTGTTCCGCTATACCGAACTGAGCCGCGAAAGCCCTTACCAGATCTATACCGCGACGGCCGGTGCCGGAACCACGGTTGCTGTGACACCAGCGCCCTCGGCGGCGACCTCTGCGCTTACCGAAATGGGCATCGCCACCAAGCGCAAGGGGGTGGGTGTTGAACTGTCCAAGTTCATCATGCCCGGGCTTGAAGTTGTGCTCAACGTCAAGCAGGAAAACAAGGATGGCACCCGCTTGTGGGGCCGTGGCGGCGCAGCCGAATTTGCCCTTGAGCCGATTGACTTTCGCACCCGGCAGATCGAGTTGACGGTCAATCATGTCACCAAGTATTTCCAGATCAGCGGCGGGTATATCGGCAGCCGTTTTGAAAACGCGAACGGACTGGTCACGACCTCGCTCTCGACCGGCGCGGCCAATTCGTTCTACTACCTTTCGCTGCCGATGGACAACGAGGCACATCAGTGGTTCGTGACCGGTGGCTACAACTTCACCCCGACCACGCGTGCAACGTTCAAGCTCGAACGCAGCACCGCCACACAGGACGAGCATTTGCCAACCGCAGATATTCCCGGGCTGGCCAATGCGGGGGCGCCATCAAGCATCGATGGCAAGATCGAAACCATGTTGTATCAGGTGGGGCTGACTGCCCGTCCGACCAATGAATTGTCGCTGTCGGCGAGCCTGCGCTATCGCGACGAGGAAGACAAGACGCCCGTTCGCCAGATTGTCTTTGGCACAACCTCGGTGCACAACACGCCTTACAGCTACGAGTTGCTGACAGGAAAGGTCGATGCGGTGTATCGGCTGACCCGCGACACCAGCCTGACGGGCAGCGTCGAAGTCAGGAATCAGGATCGGTCGATTCCGGTTGGCGAAGTGGACAGCAGCGGGCTCGACGAAGAGCGCTACGTGCCTTTCCGCACGCAACTGGACGAAACCACCTATGCACTGAAGCTGCGTCGCTCGCTGACTGACACCTGGGCGGGGTCGCTCACATGGGCGCATGGCAAGCGCGATGGCAGTGCGTTTTCGCATACACACCATGCCATCACGATCAATCCGGTTCATATTGCTGACCGCGAGCGTGATCGCATGCGGCTAGGCATGGAATGGCTGCCGACGCAGGCGCTGTCATTGCAACTGAATTACGAAACGGCACGCGATCTGTATCCGCATGACGACGAAACGCGCTACGGCTTGCGCCGGGGTTCATCGAACCTGCTGTCGCTCGATGCCGACTACGCCATCGATGAAGACGCCAGTATCAATGCCTGGTATTCCAGCGACAGAACCAAGGCATCGCAATTCAATGCCCGCTTCAACCGCATCACCGAAGTGCTTGAGGCCGAATACCTGACCAAGCTGGAGGACAAGGGCGATTCGTTCGGGTTTGGCTATCGCCGCACCATGAACGACAACCTGCGTTTTGGCCTGGATGCCCAATGGACCCGCACGCGCTCGCAGTATCCGATCGACGTCATATTGGTCGGCAATGTCACCGGTTTTTCGGCAGGTACCTATCCGTTGCCCAACATCGAAAACCGGTTCAAGACCTTGAAGCTGTTTGCCGAGTACGCATTGAGCAAGCGTAGCGACCTTCGCGTCGACCTGATTCACGAGGACTGGAAAACCGACGACTGGACCTGGTTCTTTGCCGACGGGTCGCCATTCACCTACGGTGCGGCAACCGGTACCACGGCCAGCGACGGCACGCGCGTCGTGGCAGACCCGACACAGAAAGCCACATTCCTCGGGTTGCGCTACATCGTTCGTTTCCAATAACCGGTATTTTGTGCAAGCTGGCGGGCGGCGAAAGCCGCCCGTGCTTTGCGCGGGTTTTCGCCCTTTGGGCTGGAGAGGTGTGCTGATGAGCGACAATCTCAAGGAGATCGGCTGGTTCCTGCTGTCACCGCTGGTTGCGGTGGCCTACGCCGCGACGTTGCCGCTGTTCGTGCCGGGGCTGCTGTTCAAGCTGTTCAAGGATGGCGATGCACATCATGACGACTGAACGATTTTCCGGGCGAGTCTGGCGCATGGCACTGGCGGCCGTTTTGCTGGCTTTGCTGCCAGGCGTGCAACTGTGGGCGCAAGATGCCGACGACCTCTCGGAAGAAGACGCGGCCTGCCAGAAATGCCATGCCAAGCCGGGGCTGACCAAGAAGCTGGAAAACGGCGAAACACAGACGCTGACCATTTCGACGCACGATTTCCTGACCTCGATGCACAAGGAAACCAGTTGTGAGGATTGCCACAGCGACATCGACGAAGACGAGCACGGCAAGGTCAAGAAGACCATTCGCAGCAAGCGCGAGTATGACCGCAGCTATTTGGGCAGTTGCAAGGTCTGCCACGAAAAGAACACGGCGAAATACAACGATAGCCTGCACGCGCGCATGGTTCGTGGCGGCGCGGACGATGCGCCGCTGTGCACCGATTGCCACAAGTCGCACACGCTGAAGTCGGTGAAGGA
>SSTB01000210.1 GCA_009469665.1 Azonexaceae bacterium
ATGCTTGAACTGCTTGAGCTCTTCAAGGCCGCGCTCGGCCAACAGCGTGATCTTGCCGGAGTCGATCTTGTCGCCCGTGATCGCCAATACGATATCGCCGGAGTAGACGAGGCCGCCCAGCACTGCCACCAGCAGATCAGGCTCCAAGCGGAATTTCACCGGGTGGAAGTACTCCACGTCGGTTTGTCCGTTCAGCAGCTCGCTGCGGTTCAGCACTTGGCCATGCCCCTTGGCTTTCAGGCGACTCAGCACTTCTTGCGAGTAGCGTGAGCGCCCCGGCTCGATGCGGTCGCCATCCAGCATCTCCAACGCGTCGAGAACGGCATTGGCGTCCTTCGTGCGGGTGCCACCGGCCAGCGCCTTAAGCGCGTTGCCCACCAGCTGCTTGCGGTTGGACTCAGTGACCAGGACCGGGAAAGTCGGGTACTCAGGAGAAATCTCGGCAAACTGCTGGCTGAGCGCCAGGCCGGAAACGACGTTGACGATGTCGCGGAAGTTGGCGCGCTCGTCGCCTCCAAGGCGAAGCCTGTCCCGTATGTTGACCCCTGTGGCCCATCCTTGGAGAGTTTTGGTCTTGCCTTGGTAGCTGACTTCGAAAGCGGTCATCTGCTTTTCCTGTAGCCACTTGCTCATGTCGCGCAGAGCGTCTTTCGCCTTGTCCAGATAGACGGCCTTAGCGCCACCACTGGCGGTGGAGGCAAGATCCTGCGACGCTGCATAGAAGGCCAGGTGGCGCTTGATGGCGTCGTCCAGACCCTTCAGCCGGATGAACACCTCATCTGACTTGTTCTCGTCGCGAAAACGAGGTGGCTCAAAGGGCTGGATGAAGTAGACGTAGAAATCGCGCTCGGGCTGGGCGGTCGGCCGATCGTTCGGAGCGCCGAAGAACAGATATCCGTTGCGGTCGACGCGGCGTTCTTGCCACTCGATCTGGTATTGCCAGATCTGATGGCCGGTGACATAGGTGCTCTCGTCAGTGCGCTCCATCAACTGCTTGATGGCGCCGTAGTAGGCGCGGTCGAGCGCATCGTCGGACAGGGCCTCGGCACGCTTTTCGATCTGTGCGTCATAATCGACATCCTTCTTGAGGTCGAGGTAGTACTGCTCGGTGTCCGGTGCCTTGGAGATGAACTGGCCGTTGACCGTCTTGACGATCTCACGCAGGGTGGTCTGCACGGCGGTGAGCAGGTCGTCGGCCGGGTCGCCGCCCATGTCTTCGATGCCGGGCTGGTACAGGCACAACGTGTCGCGCAGTTCGGCGGCGGTTGGCCCGACCGGTACGTAGATGTCGCCGCCCGTGGTGAGTCGATGCACGGACAGTCCGGCAATCACGCGTTGCGCCATGAGCTTGTACGCTGGACGAGTGAAGGCCTTCAGCACACGCTCGGCGAGAACCTCGGAGACTTTCAGGACAGGACCGATACTGGGGTCGGAGCGCAGCACCGAGTTGGAGGTTACGGTGTCCCAAAACTTGTCGTAGCCGATCAGCCCTGGGCGATCGTTGGGCACTTCGTTGTTCAAGACGGCCTGGATCTGGTCGCGCAGCGTAACCAGTGCGCCGCGCTTCTCGGTGAAGATCAGCCGCTCGAAGGTGCCGATGTACTCCGGATGAACGGGGAACAGCCGCACGTACTCGTCCATGCGCTCGTTCATCGAGCTGTAGAACTTGGCGAACTTGGTGAGGTAGGTCCGGATCTTGTTCTGCTGGTCAGCGGTCTTCTTCAGCAGGCGCTCGGCGACCACAAAGCTGACGTCTTGTCGAGCCAGCAGCACTTGGGTGAAGCGGTCCTTCACTCGGCGCAGGCTGTCGGCGACGTGCTGGAAACGGTTGCTGTCGAAGATGGCTTCCTGCACGCCGGCCACGAAGCGGAAACGCAGGTGCTTGGTGACTTCACCGATTTCACGCAGGAACGACAGGTCCAGCACCAGGTCGTGATCCTTGCGGGAGCGCAGGTAGTCGAGAAACTCGTCGACCACCAAGAGCACGCCGTGGCTGGGGTGAACCTCGGCGAACGCAGTCATCATTTCCTCGAACGCGGCCTTGTTGTTGACCACCTTGTCGGCGGCCGGGAACGAGTAGCTGACGCCGTTCTTTTCAAGGAAGAGCTCAAGCTCCTGGGTGATGATGTCCCGCAGCGACATCTGGCTGGAGATCTCGATGCGGTGGACCTTGAACTTGCCTGCGATCTTCCCAGCGGCTTCTGCAACCTTGGGGTGGCGGATCATGGGCTGATAGGCAGCGTCCTCGGCGACGAGGGACAGCACCGACATCAAGTGCGATTTACCGGTGCCGTAGTTGCCGACCACCAGCACGCCCATATGGTCGACGGACTCGTCGAAGGAGAGTTGCGGAATCATCTGCTTGGCGATCCGCTCGGCCATGTCGTCGGACATGACG
>SSTB01000211.1 GCA_009469665.1 Azonexaceae bacterium
AGACGGCATGCAGCACTTCCACGAGTTTTACCGCCGCATCGTTGCAGGCGGGGAGGAGTGAGGGGTGAAGGGTAAGTAGCCCTCCCTTCTCCCATTCCTCTTTCCCGCTTCCCCCATGCAATCCCTCTGGATGCTCGCTGCTAGCCTGCTGTTCGCCTGCATGGGTGTTTGCGTCAAGCTGGCGGCAGCGACCCACTCGGCGGTGGAAATCGTCTTCTACCGCAGTTTCATCTCGCTCCTCATCATGGCGGCGCTGGTGCGCTTTTCCGGTATCGCTTTCGCCACACCCCATTGGCGCTGGCAGATCGGGCGGGGTCTGGTGGGCTTTCTGGCGCTGTTCGCCTATTTCTGGGCCATTACACTGCTGCCCCTGGCGACGGCGGTGACCCTCAATTACACCTCGGCCATTTTTCTTGCCCTCTATCTGGCCCTTGCCGGCTGGCGCCTCTCCGGAGGCATGCTGGCCGCCCTGGCCGTAGGGCTTGCCGGAGTGGTGCTGCTGTTGCGGCCGACTTTCCACGCCGACCAGCTTGGGGGCGGGCTCATGGGCCTGGCTTCGGGAATCTTGGCGGGCATGGCCTATTTCAGCGTGCGGGAGCTGGGAGCGCGCGGCGAGCCGGAAGCCCGCACGGTGTTCTATTTTTCCCTGGTGGCGTCGCTGGGGTCGGGAGCCTGGGCGGCGCTCTCCGAGTGGCACGCGGTCGACCTTTCCAGCGGGCCTCTGCTCGCCGGCGTGGCACTTTTCGCCACCGCGGCCCAATTGGCCATGACTCGCGCTTACACCCGTGGAAAGACCCTGCTCGCGGCGGCTCTGGCCTACAGCACGGTCATCTTCTCCAGCTTCTTCGGCGCCCTGCTGTGGGAAGAAAGCCTGCCCCCCTCGGCCTGGCTGGCCGTGGCGCTCATCGTCGCCTCCGGCATCGCCGCAACCCACTTCTCCCGCGCCAACCCGGTGGAACAGGATTGAACCTAGAAACCTCGGTTGACCGCTTGTCAGTCCTCGGAACGCCCTTGTGCCTTGGCTCTCCGCGCACCTCCCCAACGCTCACCCGTCGGGTCCAATTGCTACGAGCCCGCTGGTGCATCCGCGGGCGCCTGGCTCTGTCGCTCCTCCTTGCAGGCATGAGCCTGCCGCGTCGTCGCTTCGCGCTAGACACCCGCCCGAACGCACCAACGGGCTCGCAGCGATGCCACCCGAGAGCTGATCGTTCCGGGGTGGCGCGGAGGGCCGGGGCACAAGGCATTCCGGGCATCGATAAGCGCTCAACCGAGGTTTCCAGGTTACACTTCCCCGCAAACACAAGGAGGAGCGTTCCATGATCGTCGTAGATCACCAAGCCAACCGGGTCAGCGTCAGTGTATTTGGCGAATTTACCTTGGCCGACTACAAGGAATTCGAGGAGATCGTCAATTACAAGGTCAAGTTCGAAGGCCCCGTCGACCTCTACTTCGACCTGCGGGAAATGGCCGGTTTTACCCTTGATGTGGCCTGGGAGGAGATGAAGTTCTCCCGTGCCCACGCCCACGATTTCAACTGCATTGCCGTGGTCACCGACAGTCAATGGCTGACATGGAGCGCCTGGATTTCGCAGAATTTCGTCGATGCCGACGTCGAAGTCTTCGACAACCCCGAAGAAGCCCTGGCCTGGTTGGACGGCGAAGCGTGAGCTTCACTACCCTGGTGGACGCCGGCACCCTGGCCGCCCACCTGAATGACCCGGGCTGGAGGATTTTCGACCTGCGCCATCAACTGGTCGACCCCGGCTACGGTGAACGTGCCTACCACGCGGGTCATATTCCCGGTGCCCGCTTCCTGCACTGCGATCGCGACCTTTCCGGACCGTGCACAGGACGAAATGGCCGCCATCCCCTGCCCGATGCGCGGCGGTTCGCGGCCCGGCTTGCCGAGGAGGGCGTCGGACCCGGGGTCCAGGTGGTGGCCTACGACGACAGCCAGGGCATGATCGCCGGTCGCCTGTGGTGGCTGCTGCGCTGGCTGGGACACAGGGAGGTTGCCGTGCTCGATGGGGGGCTGGCTGCATGGCAGGAGGGGGGCTGGGGATTGGAAAGCGCGCCGCTGCCGCCGCGGCCGGCATTGCCCTGGAATCCGCGGCTGGAGGACATGGTCGTGGATGCGGCCGCGGTCGCCGAGCGTATCGGGCGTCGGGGCGGAGTGCTGGTGGACGCGCGCAGCCCGGACCGTTATCGGGGCGAGAACGAGACCCTGGACCCGGTGGGGGGGCACATTCCCGGGGCGGTCAATCGCTTCTTCCGTGACAATCTCGCACCGAACGGGCGCTTCAAGGCAGCGGAGGTGCTGCGCGCCGAGTGGCTCGCCGTGCTCGCAGGAGCAGATTGCACGGAGGTCGTGCATCAGTGCGGTTCCGGCGTTTCCGCCTGCCACAACATCTTGGCCATGGAACTTGCCGGTCTTGCGGGATCGCGTCTCTACGCCGGATCCTGGAGCGAGTGGTGCGCCGATCCGGCCAGACCGGTGGAGACCGGAACACCGGGGTAGCCGGGACTATGTCCCAGGAGACTCCCCCCTGGGCCGGCAGGTAGACGGAAACGGGGAAGGCAAGTCTCAGGCGGCTTCGGCCAGGAGATACTCTTCCAGTTGCCGGTCGTAATCCTGAAAGTGGGCAAAAAGGCTGGCTCTCACCTGGGCGATGCCCTCAATGGCCTGGACACCGTTGCCATCCTGGCGGAAGACGACGCGGATGGCCTTCAATTCTTCGGCAATGGCCAGGTGGGCCTGGTTGTGGGCGACGCGGTGGGCGTTGGGCACGCCCTCGCCCATGAAGGTCGATTCCACCAGATTGTGCTTGAGGGTCACCTCCACGAAGGCCCGGATCAGCTGCTCGATATTGCCGTGGCAGAGTTCCCGATGCTCCGAGCGACACTGGTTGCAGTGGCTGAGGATGCCAATCTGGTCGCAGGATGCCTCGATGCGGTCGAGGAGTTCGATCATGTATTCGTGGTCACTGCGGATTTTTTGGATGGCCATGGCGGGGTGCATGAGGGACTTCGGTCGGGGAGGGGCCGCAAGGCCTTGATGAGAACCGTTTTTGGAAAGCTCAGGGTAGTCAGGGGGGCTAACGGTGTCAAGGCAAGTTTTCACGGCCTGGCGAGCCGCTGGAGCGCCCAGACCACATGTTCACGTACCACGGGGTCGGGGTGGTCCTGACGCCTTGCCAGCGCTGTCCGGGCTTCCGGCATCGGAAGGCCATTGCCCAGGGCGACGGCGAGGTTGCGCAGCCAGCGGCGATGGCCGATGCGGCGAATGGGGCTGCCGCTCAGGCGGGCCTCGAATTCTGTCTCGGTCCACGCGAACAGCTCGGTCAGGGGCGCGCTGTCCAGTCCCTGGCGAGGGGCGAAGTCCGGGTCGCCGTACTGGGCGAAACGGTTCCACGGGCAGCATAGCTGACAGTCGTCGCAGCCATAGATGCGGTTGCCGATGAGGGGGCGCAGGGCTATCGGGATGCTTCCTTCGAGTTCGATGGTGAGATAGGAAATGCAGCGCCGGGCATCGACCCGGTAGGGGGCGACGATGGCGCCCGTGGGACAGGCGCCCAGGCAGGCGGTGCAGCGACCGCAATGCGACTCCGCGGGGGAATCCGGCGGCAGGGGGAGGTCGGTGTAGATGTCGCCGAGAAAGCGCCAGGAACCCTGCCGGGAGAGGAGCAGGGTGTGCTTGCCCCGCCAGCCCAGGCCCGCCTGCCGGGCAAACTCGACTTCCATCACCGGAGCGGAATCCGAAAAAACACGGTAGCCATAGGGCCCGACAAGGGTGGCGATGGCTTGGGCCAGCTTTTGCAGCCGCTGGCGCACCGTCTTGTGATAGTCGCGGCCCAGGGCGTAGCGGGAGACGTAGGCGCGCTGGGCATCGGCGAGGATCGCCTCGGGCGCCGCCCCTTGCGGCAGATAGTCGAGGGCTGCGGAAACGACGCTCAGGGTCCCCGGCACCAGGAGATCTGGCCGGGCACGCAATTCCGCATGGCGGGCCATATAATCCATGGCCCCGTGGTAACCGGCGTCCAGCCAGTCCTTGAGCCGCTGCCCGGCTTCGCCGACCTCGGCCCGGGCGATGCCCAGGGCGGCGAACCCCAGTTCCCGTCCGCGGGCCTTGATGGCTTCGGCCACTGCCGCGTAGTCCTTTCCGGAGTCCCGATCTTGCATCCCGCCGATCTTACCGCCGTTTTCGATCTGCCCGACGAAGCCGCCACCCTGGCGGCAGGTGCGGCCCTGGGCGCGGCCCTGCGGCCGGGGATGGTGGTGTGGCTGCAAGGGGATTTGGGGGCCGGCAAGACGACCATGGTGCGGGCCCTGCTGCGCAGTCTCGGGCACCAGGGGCCGGTGAAGAGCCCGACCTATTCCCTGGTTGAAGTTTACGTAATTTCGAGCTTATACTTATATCACTTTGATTTTTAT
>SSTB01000212.1 GCA_009469665.1 Azonexaceae bacterium
GCCCTGGTCATCACCGGGGTGGTGGCGGCCAAGCAGCAGCATGCCCATTCGCCCATCCTCAAGGGCAGCCACGCCCATACCCGCGTCGACTGGCTGCGGGTGGGCATCGTCGGCCTGATCCTGGTCTTCGCCATCGCCACCAACGTCGTGATCAACCTCCATTTCAACCAGCTGGCGGACCACTTTCCTTTCATCGGCGTCGCCGTCTGGGTGGCGATCCTGATCACCGTCGCCCTGCGCCGGCCCGATTGGGAGGTCATGCCTGAAACCGCCCTGGGAACGATCTTCCTGCTCTCCCTGGTGCTCTGCGCCTCAATGATGCCGGTGGAGGAACTGCCTCCCGCATCCCTCCTCTCCGCTTTCAGCCTCGGCTTCGTCTCCGCCGTGTTCGACAACATTCCCCTCACGGCGCTGGCCTTGAAGCAGGGGGGCTACGACTGGGGTTTCCTCGCCTACGCGGTGGGCTTCGGCGGCTCGATGATCTGGTTCGGTTCTTCCGCCGGCGTCGCCCTGTCCAACATGTATCCCGAAGCCAAGTCGGTGGGGCTCTGGTTGCGCCACGGCTGGCACGTGGCCCTGGCCTACGTGGTCGGCTTTGCCGTCATGGCCGCCCTGCTGGGCTGGCACCCCGAACTTCCCCATCGCCAGCAGGAAGCCGTCCCGCCCTCGACGGCCGCCGCTGCCACGGCCCCCTGAACATGACTCGCCCGGGGTACGCCAGCCCCCGCGTCGCAGGCCTCCGCCGCGCCCTCATCGCGGGGGGCATCCTGGCGGCCGCCGCGCCGGCCTTCGCCGCCGGTTCCGGCGTGGTGGGCGAAAACCTGCTCTGGCTCGCCCTCATCCTCATGGCGGCCCGCCTGTTCGCACCCCTGGCGCAGCGCCTGGGCTTTCCCGCCGTCCTGGGGGAATTGCTGCTGGGGGTGGTGCTGGGCAATCTTTCCCTGATCGGCATCAGCTATTTCGGGGCGGTGGCCAAGGATCCCATCATCGCCTTCATGGCCGAACTGGGGGTCATCGTCCTGCTCTTGCAGATCGGCCTGGAGACCCGCCTCGGCGATCTGGTCAAGGTGGGGGGCAAGGCTGCCCTGGTGGGCAGCGTCGGCATCGCCCTGCCTTTCCTGCTGGGGGCCTGGGGGGTGGGGCCGCTCCTGCTGCCGGGCCTGTCGGATAACGCCTATCTCTTCCTCGGCGCCACCCTGGCGGCGACTTCGGTGGGCATCACCGGCCGCGTCTTCCGTGACCTGGGGCGCCTGGGTATGGCCGAGGCGCGCATCGTCCTGGGGGCGGCGGTAATCGACGACGTGCTTGGTCTGGTCATCCTGGCCGTGGTCTCCAGCCTCGTCCAGGCGGGGACGGTGAGTTTCGGCGAGGTGGCCTGGATCATCGCCGAGGCGGTGCTCTTCCTGGGCGGTTCCATCGCCGTCGGCCGCGCCATCGCGCCCCATTCTTCCCGTTGGCTGGCCCGGCTGGACAGCGGGCATTCCATGCTCTTCGCCCAGGTGCTGGCCACCGGGCTCTTGCTGGCCTGGCTGGCCCACGCCATCGGCCTCGCCCCCATCATCGGCGCCTTCGCCGCCGGCCTGCTCTTCGAGCCGATCTTCCTCAAGGAATTCGAGACTCCCAAGGTGGTGCAGGACATCGAGCCCCTGCTGCCGGCCGAAAACCGGGACGGCCTGAGCGAAAAGATCCGGGCGGTGCTGGGCAAGCACACCCGCCACCAGCACGAGCACATGATCGAACCCATCGGCTATTTCTTCGTGCCGGTCTTTTTCGTCCTCACCGGCATGCAGGTGGATCTGAAAACCCTGGCCGACCCGCAACTGGTGCTCGTCGCCCTGGGCATCACCGCCGCCGCCGTGGCGGGCAAGATCGCCGCCGGCTTCGCGGCCGGGAAGGGGCATAACCCCTGGGTGGTGGGCTGGGGCATGGTGCCCCGGGGCGAGGTGGGCCTCATTTTCGCCATGGTGGGCAAACAGCTCGGGGTGATGAGCGAGGCGATGTTCTCGGTCATCGTCATCATGGTCATCCTCACCACCCTGGTGACGCCGCCGGTGCTGACCGCCCTGCTGCGGGACAAGCCATGATCCCAGAAACCTCAGTTGACCGCTTTCCCACGCCCGGAATGCTTTGTACCCTGGAGCTCTGCGCGACGCCGAAGCGCCCACCTCCCGGGTGGCATCGCTACGAATCCGCTGGCGCAGCCGGGCGGGCGCCTGGCTTTGTCGCTCCTCCTTGCAGGGTTGAGCCTGCCGCGTCGTCGCTTCGCGCCAGACACCCGCCCGAGCGCACCAACGGACTCGTCCAACCGAGGTTTCTAGGATGAGCGATCTCCACGCCCGCCGCTGGGCCGTGCTGGCGGTGGTCTGCGCCGCCTACGTGCTGTCCTTCTTTCAGCGCTTCGCCCCGGCTGGGGTGGCCCCCGATCTGGCGGCCGCCTTCCACACCACGGCGGCTTCCCTGGGGGTGCTGGCGGCGACCTATTTCTACGTCTATACGCTGATGCAGATTCCCACCGGCATCCTGGTCGATACCCTGGGGCCGCGCCGCATCCTGCTTCTGGGGGGCATCGTGGGCGGAGTGGGCAGCGGGGTCTTCGCCCTGGCGCCCACGCTGGAAATGGCCCTGGTGGGCCGTACCCTGGTGGGCCTGGGGGTGTCGGTGACCTTCATCGCCCTCTTGAAGATCATCGCCCTGACCTTCGAGGAAAACCGCTTTGCCACCGTGGTGGGGGCGGCGCTCCTGGTGGGCAATCTGGGGTCGGTGCTGGCCGGGGCGCCTCTTTCCGCCCTGGCCCAGGCCACCGGCTGGCGCAGCGTCTTCGTGGGCGTGGGGGGGATCTCCCTCGTCCTCGGGGCGGCCTGCTGGTTCCTGGTCCGCGACCCGGCGCCCGCCGCCGGCCAGGGACGGCCCCGCTTCGATCGCACGGCGGTCCTGGGTTCCCTGATGGCGGTGCTCAGGAATCGGGACACCTGGCCCGCGGCCCTCGTGCTGACCGGCGTCTGCGGCAGTTTCTTCACCTTCGGCGGCCTCTGGGCCATGCCCTACCTCACCCAGGTGCACGGCCTCTCCCGGGCCGAAGCTTCGACCCACCTGTCGCTCTATTTCGCCAGCTTCGCCGTGGGGGCCTTCTTCATCGGCAGCCTTTCGGACCGCCTGGGCAAGCGCAAGCCGGTGACCCTCGTCACTACCCATCTGCACGGCCTCACCTGGCTGGTCTGGCTGGCCAATGTGCCCCTGCCCCTGTGGGCGAGCTACGGTCTCTTCGTCGTCATGGGGCTGACCACGGCAAGCTTCACTCTCATCTGGGCCTGCGCCAAGGAGGTCAATCCGCCCCTGCTTTCCGGTATGTCGACCGCCGTGGCCAATATGGGTGGCTTTCTCGCCGCTGCCCTCCTGCAGCCCGGGGTGGGCGTGGTGATGGATTGGCAATGGCAGGGCACTCTGGTGGACGGGGTGCGCCACTACACCCCGGAAAGCTTCCGCTGGGGCCTCCTCCTGGTGGCGGCCAGCGCCTGGATCGGGGCGGCCTGCGCCTGGCGCATCCGGGAGACCCATTGCCGCAACATCTGGGTGGGCGACCGGCCGGGTTAAACTGCGGCTTTGCTTGTCGCGGAGCGGCTCATGCGTATCGGATTCATCGGTCTGGGCATCATGGGGCGACCCATGGCCCTCAATCTTCTCAAGGCCGGCCATGCTGTCACGGTCTGGGCGCGCCGTCCGGAATCGCGCCAGCCGCTCCTGCTGGCGGGTGCCGCCGAAGCCGGCAGCCCGGCGGAGGTCGCCCGGGACAGCGAAGTGCTCATTTCCATGGTCGCCGATGCCCCCGACGTGGCCGAAGTCATGCTGGGTGAAGCCGGCGTCGCCCGGGGCGCCTCCTCCGGGCTGGTGGCTGTGGACATGAGCACCATCGCCCCGGCGGCGGCCCGGGACATCGGCCTGGGTCTGGCGGCGGCGGGGATCGATTTCCTCGACGCGCCGGTCTCCGGGGGCGAAGTGGGGGCTATCGCCGGCACCCTCTCCATCATGGTCGGCGGTTCCGCCCGGGGTTTCGCCACCGCCCAGCCTGCCTTCGCCGCTATGGGTAAGAACATCGTCCATGTGGGCGGCAGCGGTGCCGGCCAAGTGGCCAAGGCGGCCAATCAGATCGTCACTGGCATGGGCGTCCTGGCGGTGGCGGAAGCCCTGGCCTTCGCCGCCAAGAACGGCGTGGACGGCGCCCGGGTGCGGGAGGCGCTCCTGGGTGGCTTCGCGTATTCCAAGATTCTCGAAAACCACGGTCAGCGCATGCTTGACCGCAATTTCAAGCCCGGCTTCAAGAGCTGGATGCACGAAAAGGATCTCAATATCGTCATGCAGACCGCCCACCAGTTGGGTCTCTGCCTACCCGGCGCGGCGGCCACCGCCCAGATGTTCAACGCCATGGTCGGCTCCGGCCTCGGGGAGGAGGACTCCATCGCCGTGCTGAAGCTCCTCGAACGGCTTTCGGGTCAGGAGGCATGAAGGTCGGCTTCATCGGCCTGGGGGTGATGGGCGCCCCCATGGCCGGGCATCTGCTGCGGGCCGGGCACGGTCTGGCCCTGTGGGCTCGCCGGCCGGAAACCGCAGCGGACCTGGTGGCGGCTGGCGCCGCACTCTGCTCCACCCCGGCGGAACTGGGCCGGTGCTCCCAGGTGGTTTTTACCATGGTCACCGCCGGGCCCGACGTGGAAGGCCTGGTTCTCGGCCCCCAGGGACTGGAGGCCGGCTTGGCGCCGGGAGCGGTGCTGGTGGATTGTTCGACCATCGCCCCCGACACCGCACGCCGCTTGGCCGAAAGGCTGGCGGGGCGGGGGGTGGCCTTTCTAGACGCGCCGGTGTCCGGCGGCGTGCAGGGGGCCATCGACGCCAGCCTGGCCATCATGGCCGGCGGCGATGCCAAGGCCCTGGAGCGGGTGAGGCCCCTGCTCGAATGCCTGGGCAAGCGCATCGTCCATGTGGGTCCAAGCGGTGCCGGCCAGGTGGCCAAGGTGTGCAACCAGGTCATCATGGTCGCCGCCATCCAAGCGGCTGCCGAAGCCCTGCATCTGGCCAGCGCCGCGGGCGCCGATCCCGCTCGGGTGCGCCAGGCCCTGGCCGGTGGTTCGGCGGGCAGCCGGGTGCTCGAGGTGATGGGCGAGCGCATGGTGCGGCGGGATTTCGACGCCGGCATCGAGGCGCGCCTGCACCACAAGGATTTCGGCATCGCCCTGGAGGCCGCCCGCCTGGCCGGCGTGCCCATGCCCCTGGCGGCCTCCGTGGGGCAGCAGTTGAACGCCCTCATGGCGCAGGGTTGGGGCCGCGACGATACCGCCTCGCTCCTGAAGGTGTTGGAATGCGGTCGGGCTTGAGGCATCTCGTCCTGGCTGCAACCGTCCTGCTGACGGCCTGCGTCTCCCTGCCCAAGGCGCCCGCGGTGGCGTGGACCGGCATCAGCCTGGACGCCATCGGCCTGCGCGAACAGCGTTTCACCCTGAAACTCAAGGTCAGTAATCCCAACGACACGGACCTTCCCCTGGAACGGCTGGAGTTTGACGTGGAGGTCGCCGGCCTGCCCCTGGCCCACGCGGTCAGCGACAAGCCGGTGACGCTGGTGGCCCGAGGCGAGACCACCGTGGAAGTCAAGGCCAGCGGCAACGTGGCCGACTTTCTCCGCCGCCTGGGTTCGCTGCGTGGCGATGCCGGCAGTTTCGACTACCGCATGAAAGGCGACGCCGTGATCACCGGCTACGGCCGCCTTCCCTTCGACCGGAAGGGCAAGGTATTCCTGCACCAGATGCTGCGCGGAAAGTCCGGCGACGGAAAACCGGACAGCGGCGAGGGCCGGCCCCTGCCGGGGGCGATTTGAGCCCCGAAGGGTGCTTCTCGCGGATTCGCCTTGCCGCCGGGTAAGGCGAATCCCTACGCCCAGTTTTCCAGACGCAGCGTGGCGACCCGGGAAAATTCGCGGGTGTTGTTGGTGACGAGAGTGATGTCGAGGGCCAGGGAGTGGGCCGCGATCTGCGTGTCGAGGGGACCGATGGCGGTTCCGGCGGCTCCCAGTCGCTGCCGCAGTTCACCGTAGCGCTCGGCGGCGGCGAGATCGAAGTCGGCGATCTCGAGCGGTTCGAGAAAGCGGCGCAAGGCGTCCAGATTGCGTTCGGACCCGCTTTTCCTTACCCCGAAGTGAAGCTCGGCTGCAGTGATGCTGGAAATGCCGATCCCCGCTGCCTCATGGGCGCGCAGAGCGGCGATGACCGACGGGGGCCGTTGCTTGATGGCGTAGATACAGATATTGGTATCCAGCATGTAACGCATGCTTACCAGGACTCCCGATGGTCTGCATGGGTAGGTTGCTCGCGGTCCGGAAACGACTCGAAATCGCTCAGGGCAGCGATCAAGCCTTCGATCGACGCGCGCTTGCCGGGCGAAAGGATGACCCGATCACCGTCCTTTTCGATAAGGACTTCCGATACGCCTTCGAAGCGGAAGGCCTTGGGCAGGCGGACCGCCTGACTGCGGCCGTTCTGAAAGAGCTTTGCGGTCTGCATGGTGGTCCTTTGGGGAGTGATAGACCAAGTATATATCATCAGCCTTGCTGACCGTACCCGCCGAACTTTTCCAGCACCGTCGCCATCTCCTGCGCCGAAAGCAGCACCGGCTCGCCCAGCAGGCTGGCGCGCCAGTATTGCCCGCACAGTTCTTCCAGTTCCACGGCCAGCCCCAGGGCATGGTTTAGATCGCGGCCGAAGGCGAGCAGGCCGTGATTGGCGAGGAGGCAGGCGTTGCGGCCTTCCAGGGCGGCGAGGGCGGCGTCCGACAGGGCCTGGGTGCCGAAGGTGGCGTAGGCGGCGCAGCGCACCGTATCGCCGCCGAAGCGGGCGATCATGTAATGGAAGGGGGGGATGTCCCGCCGCAGGCAGGCCAGGCTGGTGGCATAGGGAGAATGGGCGTGGACCACGGCGCCGGCTTCTGGCCGGGCGGCGTAGAGATCGCGGTGGAAGCGCCATTCGGAAGAGGGCTGGCGCCGGCCCCGGGCGCTGCCGTCCAGTCCCATGCAGGGGATGTCGTCGGGCTCCAGGCGGTCGTAGGCCATGCCGGTGGGGGTGATGTGGAAGCCCTCCGGGCAGCGCAGGCTGAGGTTGCCCGCGGTGCCGCTGTTGAGCCCCGCGGCGGCCATGGCGCGGGCGGTGGCGATGAGGGCGGCGCGGGGATCGCTCATGCCGCAGCCTCGGGGTAAAGGGCAGTGAGGCCTTCCCGGCTGGCGGCGGCGACGCCCCGTTCGGTGACGATGGCGGTGATGTGCCGGGCCGGCGTGACGTCGAAAGCTGGGTTGCTCACCGCCGCCCCCTCGGCCAGTTGGCGCACGGTCACGGGGGCGCCCCGCTCGTCCAAGCCCGCCATGCAGCGCAGTTCGTCGCCTTCCCGCTCCTCAATGGGGATGGCGGCGCCCTCGGGACAGGCGAAGTCGAGGGTGGAACGGGGGGCAGCGACGAAAAAGGCGATGCCGTTGTCCGCCGCGGCGAGGGCCTTCAGATAGGTGCCCACCTTGTTGGCGACGTCGCCGTTGGCGGCGATGCGGTCGGCGCCAACGATGACGGCATCCACCCGTCCTTCCCGCATCAGGAGTCCGGCGGCGTTGTCCGCCACCACGGTGTGGGGGACGCCGTGCTGGGCCAGTTCCCAGGCAGTGAGGAGGCCCTGGTTGCGGGGGCGGGTCTCGGAAACCCAGACGTGCAGTTCGATCCCGGCGTCGAAGGCGGCATAGACCGGCGCCAGGGCGGTGCCCCAATCGACGGTGGCCAGCCAGCCGGCGTTGCAGTGGGTCATGATCTCCAGGCGGCCGTCCCGGCGCGGTGCCAGGCGGCGCAGCAGCCCGAGGCCGTGTTCGCCGATGGCCCGGTTCTGGGCCACGTCTTCCTCTTCGATGGCGGCCGCCTCGGCCCAGGCGGCGGCGGCTCGCTCGCTCGGGGGCAGGGGCCGCAGGCGCTCGGCCATGCGGGCCAGCGCCCAGGCGAGGTTCACCGCCGTGGGCCGCGTCCGGCCCAGAAAGGCGAGGGCCTGATCGAGGGATTCGTTAGAGGCGTCGACTCCCAGGGAAACGGCCAGCCCGTAGGCCGCGGTGACGCCGATGAGGGGCGCGCCGCGCACCTGCATGGCCCGAATGGCATGGGCCGCCGCCGCGCGGTTGGCGACGCGCACCCAGTGCAGGCCGTGAGGCAGGCGGGTCTGGTCGATGATGTCGAAAACGCCCAGGGCCGGGTGGGCGCGCAGGCTGCGGGTGGGAACGCCGTCGATTTTCATGGCCGGGATTCTGGCACATCCGGCGCGAACTTGCCGCCGCGGCGGCGGTCTGTGAAACTGCTGCCATGCCCCCGTCACGGGGGCCGACCAAACCCGCCCAGAAACCACCGCTTGGTTCTTAACCGTTCGGGCTGAGTCTGCCGAAGCCCGCGTTCCCGCAGGGAATGCCCTTCGCTGCGCTGACGAAGAACGGAATCGATCGGTGCATTCCTCAAGGAGAATGCCATGAATCAGACCGACCTCGCCCACTGGCAGGAAATCGCCCTGCAATACGCCACCGACCTCGGCGCCAAAGTGCTCGCCGCCATCGCTTTCTGGGTCATCGGGCGCTGGCTGATCGGCCTGGTGGGCCAGGCCGTGCAATCGACCCTGGAGCGCCAGAAGGTGGACGCCACGGTGATGCGCTATCTGGGTACCGTGGTCAATGTCACCCTCAACATCCTGCTGGTGGTCGGCATCCTCGGCTACTTCGGCATCCAGACCACCACCTTCGCCGCCCTCTTCGCCGCGGCCGGCGTGGCCATCGGCATGGCCTGGTCCGGGCTGCTCTCCAATTTCGCCGGCGGGGTTTTTCTCATCATCCTGCGGCCCATCAAGGTGGGCGATTTCGTCACCGTCGCCGGGGTGACCGGAACGGTGAAGGAAGTGGGGCTTTTCGCCTCCGCCATCAACACCCCGGACAACGTCATGACCCTGGTGGGCAACAGCAAGATTTTCGGCGATACCATCCAGAATTACAGCGTCAATCCCCATCGCCGGGTGGATCTCAAGGCCCAACTGGCCGGCGCCGCCGACTGCGCCCGGGCCGCGGCGGTGCTGAAGGAACGCATCGCCGCCATCCCCAACGTCCTCGCCTCCCCGGCGGTGGAAGTCGAAATCCTGGAATTCAACCTCGTCGGCCCCGTCCTCGCCGTGCGCCCTTACTGCCACAACGACCACTACTGGCAGGTCTATTTCGACACCAACAAGGTCATCCGCGAAGCCCTGGGCGGGCCGGAATTCCCGGCCCCCACCCCTTCCCAGGTGGTCTTCGTCAAGCAATAGCGCGCCGCGAGCGGGGCGCCTGCATCGGGCGGACGCCCCGCTTTGTCGCTCCTCCTTGCAGGCATGAGCCTGCCGCGTCGTCACTTCGCGCCAGACACCCGCCCGAATGCACCATCGGGCTCGTCCAACCGAGGGTTCCAGGATGATCGAAGTTCCCTTCCCCGTCTCCACCCGCTTCCCCGCCCTGGGTACCACCATCTTCACGGTCATGTCCCGGCTGGCGGCGGAATGCGGGGCAGTGAACCTCTCCCAGGGGTTCCCCGACTTCCAGGCCGATCCTGAGCTGTTCGACGCCGTGCATCGCCACATGCGGGCCGGCCGCAACCAATATGCCCCCATGGCTGGCATGCCGGAACTGCGCAGCGCCATCGCCGCCAAGGTCGCCGCCCTCTACGGCGCCGCGTACGATGCAGAAAGCGAGATTACCGTCACCGCAGGCGCCACCCAGGCCTTGTTCACGGCCATCGCCGCCTTTGTCGGGCCCGGGGACGAGGTCATCGTTTTCGACCCCGTGTACGACTCCTACGGGCCGGCTGTGGACACCGTCGGCGGCCGGGTGCGTCATTCGCGCCTGAGCTTCCCCGATTACCGGCCGGATTGGGAGCATGTGGCTTCGCTGATCAGTCCCCGGACCCGGATGATCGTAGTCAACAGCCCCCACAACCCCACCGGCAGCCTGCTGACCCCCGCCGACCTGGAAGCCCTGGCCGGCCTCCTGCGCAATACCGGCATCGTCGTCCTGAGCGACGAAGTGTACGAACACATCGCCTTCAGCGCCCGCCACGAAAGCCTGTGCCGCCACCCGGAACTCGCCGCCCGTAGCCTGGTGGTCTCGTCCTTCGGCAAGACCTACCACATCACCGGCTGGAAGATCGGCTATGTGGTCGCCCCCGCCGCCCTCAGCGCCGAATTCAGAAAGCTGCACCAGTTCAACGTCTTCACCGTCAATACCCCGGCCCAACTGGGCATCGCCGACTACATGGCCGACCCCGCCCGCCACGAAGGCCTGGCCGATTTCTACCGGCAAAAGCGCGACCGCTTCGCGGCCCTCATGGCCGCCACCCCCTTCGATCTGCTGCCCTGCCACGGCACCTACTTCCAACTGGCCCGCTACGGCGCCATCAGCGACCGGCCGGACCGCGAATTCGCCGAATGGCTGACCCGGGAGGTCGGCGTCGCCGTCATCCCCGTATCCGCCTTCACCCCGGACGGCCACGACGACCGGGTGGTGCGCTTCTGCTTCGCCAAGCGCGACGAAACTCTGGAAGAAGCGGCGGAGCGCCTGCGGCGTCTGTAAGCGCAGGACATCCGGATTCGCCGACAAACGGTCGGAAAATCCAGGTCAGGGCAAGACAGCAAAGGGAACCTATTTACCCAATGGACATAGACCATTCCGGTGCGTATCCTGTAACGACGTATGCGAATCGCGCGCCGCACCTGGTCGAGTAACCTGGGTGCGGATTGATCGGAAGAGGAAGGGGTGTCCGGTTTTACGGGAGACAATTACTGTATGTATAACCAGTTATACGCCGGTTTTTCGCCTTACGCAAGGCTTGCCGTATGTCCGGTCCGCCAGGATATTGGACATGCTTCCAGGATATTGGCCAGAAATGGCATCGACTAAACGTTCCCAGACAAAGACCGCTACGCCAATGGCAACCGGGCATTATAAACGGAATACTGGTTGTTTATACAGCCGTGAAAATCTGCTAGTGTGCGGAGCGCAATTTGCGCGCAC
>SSTB01000213.1 GCA_009469665.1 Azonexaceae bacterium
CTACGAAGGCAAGACCTTGGAATTCAAGGTCATCAAGCTCGATCGCAAGCGCAACAACGTCGTGTTGTCCCGCCGTGCCGTTCTGGAAGCCACCGCCGACGCCGATCGCGAAAAGCTGATGGAAAACCTCAAGGAAGGGACCGTCGTCAAGGGCATCGTCAAGAACATCACCGACTACGGTGCTTTTGTGGACCTGGGCGGTATCGACGGCCTGCTGCACATCACCGATCTGGCCTGGCGCCGCGTCCGTCACCCATCCGAAGTGCTGGCTGTGGGCGACGAAGTCACCGCCAAGATTTTGAAGTTCGACGCCGAGAAGAACCGGGTCTCCCTCGGGCTCAAGCAACTCGGCGAAGACCCGTGGGTGGGCATCGCCCGCCGTTACCCGGCCGGTACCCGCCTGTTCGGCAAGGTCACCAACCTGACCGACTATGGTTCCTTCGTCGAGATCGAGCAAGGCATCGAAGGCCTGGTGCACGTCTCTGAAATGGATTGGACCAACAAGAACGTCCATCCTTCCAAGGTCGTTCAACTCGGCGACGAGGTCGAGGTCATGATCCTCGAGATCGACGAAGACCGACGCCGCATCTCCCTGGGCATGAAGCAATGCAAGCCGAATCCCTGGGAAGAGTTTGCCCAGAACCACAAGAAGGGCGACAAGGTGAAGGGCGCCATCAAGTCCATCACCGACTTCGGCATCTTCATCGGCCTCTCCGGCGCCATCGACGGCCTGGTCCATCTGTCCGACCTCTCCTGGTCCGCCACTGGCGAGGAAGCCATCCGCAACTTCAAGAAGGGTGACGAAGTCGAGGCTGTCGTTCTCGGCATCGACGTCGAGAAGGAGCGCATCTCCCTGGGCATCAAGCAGCTCGAAGGCGACCCGTACACCAACTTCATCGCCACCCACGAAAAGAACAGCATCGTGCGCGGCACCGTCAAGTCCGTCGACGCCAAGGGCGCTGTGGTGGGAATGGACGGCGACACCGAAGGCTACCTGCGCGCTTCCGAGTTCTCCCGCGAGCGCATCGAGGATCTGTCCCAGCACCTCAAGGTGGGCGACGAAGTCGAAGCCATGATCATCAACGTCGATCGCAAGTCCCGCGGCATCAACCTGTCGATCAAGGCCAAGGATCAGGCTGAGCAGCACGAAGCTATGCAGAAGCTTGCTTCCGAGTCGTCTTCCGCCGCTTCCGGCACCACCAATCTGGGAGCCCTGCTCAAGGCCAAGCTGAACCAACAAGGCTGATGAAGGCGCAAGGCATGACCAAATCCGAGCTCATCGCCCGGCTGGCGGAACGGTTTCCCCAGTTGGTGGCCAAGGACGCCGATTTCGCGGTGAAGATGATCCTCGACGCGATGTCCGAAGCCCTGGTTCGTGGCGATCGCATCGAAATCCGTGGATTCGGCAGCTTTGCGCTCAATTACCGCCCCCCCCGTGTCGGACGCAATCCGAAGTCGGGGGACAAGGTGAGCGTCCCCGCCAAGTGGGTACCCCACTTCAAGGCTGGCAAGGAACTGCGCGAAAGGGTCGATAAGGCCCTCTGAAGCGCGTCTTGGCGCAATGTGGTAGATTCGGGGCGGTGGCTTTCAGGCCACCGCCTTTTTTATGCCGTCATGAAAGCGCTTGCCTGGGGCCTGCGGGCTGCCATCCTCCTCCTGCTTCTCGCCTTCGCCGTCACCAATACGGAACCGGTGGCGGTCCATTTCATTCTTGGTCAGGTGTGGCAGGCCCCTCTGGTGGTCGTCCTGCTCAGTTTTTTTGCCGCCGGAGGCGTGTTGGGAGCCTTGTCCCTGGTAGGGCTTCTGTACCGCCAGAGGCGGGAAATCCGGCGCCTGAGAGGCCCGTCGCCCGCCGCCACAACCCTGGGTCCGGCACCGCGATGAGCGATTTCTTCGATTACTGGCAACTTCTGCTCATTCCACTCTTCTTCGGCTTGGGCTGGGCTGCCGCCCGCATCGACATCCGTCAGGTGGTGCATGAATCCCGGGCACTGCCGCGCTCCTACTTCCAGGGTCTCAATTTCCTGCTCAACGAGCAGCCGGACAAAGCCATCGATTCCTTCCTGGAGGTGGCCAAGGTCGATCCCCAGACAGTGGAATTGCACTTCGCCCTGGGCAACTTGTTCCGGCGCCGGGGCGAGACCGAGCGGGCCATCCGCATGCACGAGAACCTGATCGAAAGGGCCGATCTGGACGAAGCCTTCCGTCTCCAGGCCCTGCTGGAACTGGGGCAGGATTACCTCAAGGCCGGGCTGCTCGACCGGGCGGAGGATATTTTCAACCGTCTGCTGGGCACCCCGCGGGACGAGGAAGCCAAGCGCAATCTTCTGGAAATCTACCAGGTCGAGAAAGAGTGGCAGAAAGCCATCGACACTGCGCGGGAACTGCCCGGTGTCGCCTCCCAGAAGGACATCGCCGAGTATTACTGCGAGCTGGCGGCAGGAGAAATCATGCGTTCGCGGCCGGATAGTGCCCGCAGCTATCTCGACACCGCCGTGCAGCACAACCGCAAGTGCGTGCGGGCCAGTCTTCTGCAAGGCGATCTGCTCCTCCAGGAAGGCTGCCCCGACGCCGCCATCGAGGCCTGGCAGCGCATCGAACAACAGGATCCCGCCTATCTTTCCCTGGTGGCCCAGCGCCTCCTGGAAACCTATCGCGTCCTGGATCAGCGTGACGCCGGGATCGCGCTGCTGCGGGGCTATCTCGAACGCTATCCTTCCCTCGATTTGCTGGACGTCGTCTATCAGTTGGTCCTCGAATCCGGCGGTTCAGAGGCCGCCTACAGGCTCGTGCGCGACGAATTGCAGCGCAACCCGACCCTCCTGGGCCTGGAAAAGCTGATGAGCGCCCGCCTGCCCCTGGTGGCGCCGGAAACCCGGGCCGATCTCGAAATGGCCAAAACCATCGTCCAGAGCTACACCAAGCGCCTCTCCCGTTACCAGTGCAATTCCTGCGGCTTCAAGGCGCGCCAGTTCTACTGGCGCTGCCCCGCCTGCGGCGGTTGGGAAACCTATCCGCCCCGGCGCAGCGAGGAATTCGACCTTACGCTATAGGAAAATGATGATGCCCCAAGGACTTGCCCAGAAATGCGTGGCTCGCGCCGGCCCAGTCGGCCAAGGCCGGGTCGCCGGACTTTCCCGCCATGCCGGAGACCTCCGGTGATGCGCAAACTCGATGCCCTGACGGGGTGCCGTCTGCTGGTAGTGGGCGATGTGATGCTCGACCGCTACTGGTTCGGCGAGGTGAGTCGCATATCGCCCGAAGCCCCCGTCCCGGTGGTCAAGGTCGAGCGCTTGGAAGAGCGCCTCGGCGGCGCAGCCAACGTGGCCCGCAACGCGGCCGTACTGGGCGGCTCCACCACCTTGCTCTCCGTAGTCGGGGACGACGAGGCCGGTCGCAGCCTGTCCCGCATGCTGGCGGAGGCGGGGATAGACGCCTCCCTCCAGGTCGACCGCCACATCGACACCACGGTCAAGTTGCGCGTCATCGGCCGGCAGCAGCAATTGCTGCGCATCGATTTCGAAACCACACCCTCCCACGAAGTCCTGCGGGAAAAGCTGGAGGACTTCGAACGCCGAGTCGAAGATTGCGACGTGGTCGTGCTCTCGGACTACGGCAAGGGAGGCTTGGCCCACATCGGCGACATGATCCGGCTGGCGCGGGCAGCGGACAAGCCGGTTCTGGTCGATCCCAAGGGCGACGACTACAGCAAGTACGCCGGAGCTACCCTCATCACCCCCAATCGAGGGGAATTGCGCCAGGTGGTCGGACGCTGGTCCAGCGAGGACGAACTGGCCGCCAAGGCCCAGACCCTGCGCCGCCGCCTGGGTCTCGATGCCTTGCTGGTGACCCGCAGCGAGGAGGGCATGACCCTCTTCCGCGACGACGAAGTCATCCACGAGGCAGCCCGGGCGCGGGAGGTTTTCGACGTATCCGGCGCCGGGGACACGGTGATCGCCACCCTGGCCATCCTGGTTGCCTCCGGTGCCACCTGGGACGAGGCGATTCGCGTCGCCAACCTGGCAGCGGGCATCGTGGTGGGCAAACTGGGTACCGCGGTGGTGACCCGCCAGGAACTCGAAGCGGTCCTCTGAGGGGGGCAGAAACAAGGCAATCGCCGGCCCTGGGGCCGGCCAAGGAGAATCAGCATGTATACCGTAGTCACCGGCGCGGCCGGATTCATCGGCGCCAACGTCGTGCGGGCCCTCAACGAGCGGGGAGTGACCCGCATCATCGCAGTGGATAACCTTACCCGGGCCGACAAGTTCAAGAATCTCGTCGATTGCGAAATCGCCGACTACTTGGACAAGCACGATTTCATCGAGCGCATCCAGGCCGGCCATTTCGACGGCGAGATCGATGCCATCCTCCACCAAGGCGCCTGTTCCGACACCATGGAAACCGATGGCCGCTACATGATGGAGAACAACTACCGCTACTCGACCATCCTCCTCGACTGGTGCCTCGATCAGGACGTGCAATTCCTCTACGCCTCCAGTGCGGCCACCTACGGCGGCGGCAGCGTCTTCCGGGAGGAGCGGGAGGCCGAAGGGCCACTCAATGTCTATGGCTATTCCAAATTCCTCTTCGATCAAGTGGTGCGCCAGCGTCTGGCAGGCGGGGCCTCTTCCCAGGTGGTAGGTTTCCGCTATTTCAACGTCTACGGCCCGCGGGAAACCCACAAGGGGCGCATGGCCTCGGTGGCCTTTCATCACTACAACCAATTGCGCGCCGAGGGCAGGGTGAAGCTCTTCGAGGCGTCACACGGCTATGGCAATGGCGAGCAGCAACGAGACTTCGTCTTCGTCGGTGATGTGGCCAAGGTCAATCTCTTCTTCCTCGATCATCCGGAAACATCGGGCATCTTCAACGTCGGTTCGGGCCGGGCGCAGAGCTTCAACGACGTGGCGGTGGCTACGGTGAACGGGTGCCGTCGCCTGGGCGGCGAAGCCCCGCTGACCCTCGAAGAGATCCGCCAGCGGGGCCTCCTGGAATACGTTTCCTTCCCCGAGGCCTTGAAAGGCAAGTACCAGGCCTTCACCCAGGCCGACCTCACCCGCCTGCGGGAAGCCGGCTACATGGCGCCCATGGCCACGGTGGAGGAAGGAGTGGGCCAATACGTTGAATGGTTGCAGGCCCATGTTTAAGACTCTGGAAGACTTCGTCGGCAATACCCCTCTCGTCCGTTTTGCCCGCATTCCAGGACCAGCCGTCGAACGCCGCGGAACGGTGGTCCTGGCCAAACTGGAGGGCAACAACCCGGCCGGATCGGTCAAGGACAGGCCAGCCCTGTCGATGATTCGCCACGCCGAAGCGCGGGGCGACATCCGGCCCGGCGATACCCTCATCGAGGCGACCTCCGGCAACACCGGCATCGCCCTGGCCATGGCCGCCGCCATGAAGGGCTACCGCATGATCCTGGTCATGCCGGAAAATCAGAGTCTGGAGAGACGCCAGACCATGCGCGCTTTCGGCGCCGAACTGGTCCTCACTCCCCGGGAAGGCGGCATGGAACTGGCGCGGGACGTGGCCGAGAAAATGCGCGATGAAGGCAAGGGCATCATCCTCGACCAGTTTGCCAACGGCGACAACCCGCTGGCCCACTATGAGGGCACCGGTCCGGAGATCTGGCGCGACACGCAGGGCCGCGTCACCCACTTTGTCTCCAGCATGGGCACCACCGGGACCATCATGGGGACGTCCCGCTATTTGAAGGAAATGAATCCTGCGGTGCGCATCATCGGCTGCCAGCCCGAGGAAGGCAGCCAGATTCCCGGCATCCGCAAGTGGCCGGAGGCCTATCTGCCCAGGATTTTCGACCGCAGCCGTGTCGATCAGGTCGAAAACGTCAGTCAGGCGGACGCCGAGGCAATGACCCGGCGCCTTGCCCGGGAGGAGGGTATCTTCGCTGGCATCTCCTCGGGAGGGGCAGTGGCGGTCGCCCTGCGGCTCGCGGCCTCCCTCGACGATGCGGTCATCGTCACCATCGTCTGCGACCGGGGCGACCGCTACCTGTCCACCGGCGTCTTCCCGGCTTGATGGGCAAGTTCCCGGTTCCCTCTGTGCTGGCGGACGCGGCCATGCTTGTCCGCTCCTTCAAACCTACTCCGGTCTCGCGGGCCGCGGCAGCCCGGGCGGACGGGGTGCCTCAGCGACACTGATGTACGCACCCATCCTCGTCTTCGACATCGAGACCATCCCGGACGTGGTCGGGTTGCGGCGTATCCACGATCTGCCGGACAGCCTCTCCGACGCCGAGGTGGCCGAACTCGCCTTTCAGCAGCGCCGGGCGCGCAACGGCAGTGACTTCCTACCCCACCATCTGCACCGGGTCGTCACCATCTCATGCCTCCTGCGGGCGGGTGAGACCTTCCGCGTCTGGTCCCTCTCGGAGCCCGCTCAGGGGGAGGGCGACATCATCCAGCGCTTCTTCGACGGCATCGAGAAATTCACGCCGCGCCTGGTTTCCTGGAACGGCGGCGGTTTCGACCTGCCCGTGCTGCACTACCGGGGCCTGCTGCACGGCGTCTGCGCCCCCCGCTACTGGGATCTGGGCGAGGGCAGCTACGCCGACAGCCGCGATTTCAAGTGGAACAACTACATAAGCCGTTACCATACCCGCCACACCGACCTCATGGACCTGCTTGCCCTGTACCAGCCGAGGGCCAACGCGCCCCTGGATGAGATGGCCCGCCTGTTAGGCTTTCCCGGCAAGGTGGGCATGGACGGCGCCCGGGTATGGGAGGCCTGGCAGCAGGGTCGGCAGGCGGAAATCCGCGACTATTGCGAGACCGATGTGGTCAATACCTACCTCGTGTATAACCGCTTTCGTCGCCTCACCGGCGACCTGAATGCGGAAGAGGAACTGGCGGAGGCGGACTTCGTGCGCCGTCAGCTCGCCGCCATCGAAGCACCCCATTGGGCAGAGTTTCTCGCCGCCTTCCAGCACGTTCCGAAGTAGGCCCGTGCCTACTTGTACGCCAAATCTTTGTCCTCCCCGGGGCGATTCCCGGGAGCAGTCCGTGGAGGTCGATCCAGCATGAAAATTGCCGTTGTCGGTACTGGCTACGTGGGTCTTTCCAATGCCCTGTTACTCGCCCAGCACCATGAAGTCGTCGCCCTGGACATTGATGCCGCCCGGGTCGCGATGCTGACTGAACGCCGCTCGCCCATCGCGGACCGGGAAGTCGAGGACTTCCTTTCCAGGCGTCGTCTCGACTTCCGGGCCACCTTGGACCTGGATGAAGCCTACCGCGGTGCCGAGTACGTCATCGTTGCCACCCCCACCGACTACGACCCGCAAACCAACTACTTCAACACCGCTTCCGTGGAGGCGGTGGTGGCGGACGTGCTGGCCATCAACCCGGAGGCAGTGGTCGTCATCAAATCCACGGTGCCGGTGGGCTTCACTCGCCGCTTGCAGGAGCGCACCACCTGCGCAAATTTGATCTTTTCCCCGGAGTTTCTGCGTGAAGGTCGGGCCCTCTACGACAACCTCCACCCATCCCGCATCGTCGTCGGAGAACGCTCCGAACGGGGCCGTCGTTTGGCCGAACTGCTCCTGCAGGGGGCCGAGCACCAGGAGGTTCCCGTACTCCTGACCGACTCCACCGAGGCCGAGGCGATCAAACTCTTCGCCAATACCTACCTCGCCATGCGGGTTGCCTACTTCAACGAACTCGACACCTACGCGGCAACCCATGGTCTGGACACGCGCCAGATCATCGATGGGGTGTGTCTCGATCCGCGCATCGGCAAGCACTACAACAATCCGTCCTTCGGCTACGGCGGCTACTGCCTGCCCAAGGACACCAAGCAGTTGCTGGCCAACTACCGCGACGTTCCGCAGAACCTCATCAATGCCATCGTCGATTCCAACACCACGCGCAAAGATTTCGTCGCCGACAGCATCCTGCGCCGCAACCCGCGGGTGGTCGGTATCTTCCGCCTCATCATGAAGGCAGGCTCCGACAACTTCCGTGCTTCCAGCATCCAGGGCATCATGAAGCGCATCAAGGCCAAGGGCGTCGAGGTCATCGTCTATGAGCC
>SSTB01000214.1 GCA_009469665.1 Azonexaceae bacterium
CCCATCAACCGCCTTCGGGCGGTTATTGGGTAAGGTCCCAATCCTGGGTTATTGGCAGCCAGAGGCGGCCCTGTTTGTTTGGAGAGAATTTCCACAGCGATAAGTGGAGCCCTGCGAGGTAGCGTTATTCACGGTGGCGGCGACGTCCCCCCGGAATTGAGTAGTACGTGACTTTAGAGTCCGGGGTTAATTTACCTGATTTCTGGGTGAGTGATGTGGCATAGGCAGCAGGCGTCAGACCGCCCAGGGATTTCTTGGGTCGCTCTTCGTTGTATTCCCTTTGCCAGGCGAGCACGCGGCGGCTGGTCCAATCGACGACGGCCACGAGATCGATGAAGCCCCGGCGCATCGGGATGTCGGTGATGTCCGTGGCCCCCACCTGGTTAGGCCGGTTCTAGGTTTCTGTGGGACTCTCATGGGACACTCAGCCAAAAATATGGGGAGCAACCAAGAGAACGCCGCGGGAATCAACTCATTGATATGATTACTCTTGTTTTCTCCGCTTTGTTGCCTACAATTGCTTTCCGCTGATTTAGGTTCTGGCGCCGCAAGGCGTGGGGGTTCGAGTCCCTTCCTGGGCACCAGCGGGCGGCATGGGAGGCCATATGGGAACGGTCGGCAGGCGCTTGGGACGGGTGGCGATAGTGGTCCTGGGGTTTGTGCTCGCGGGGGCTGCGCACCCCACGGCGCCTGCGCCCGCGGAAGCCCGCAGCATCGGGGACATTCTCGCTCTCCTGGATAAGCACCCGGTCGATTCCCGCCGTCTCGACGAGGCGCGCCGCATCCTGGAAGCGGCAGCCCCGGCCGAACTCACCGGCACCGACATAGCCGAATTCCACTTGAAGCGCGCCCGGGCCGCCCGGGAATTGGGGCTGGTCGGGGCCGAACTGCGCGAACTGCGCCGCTGCGTCGAACTGGGGGGCGGCCGGGAACCCTACCGTGCCTGGGCGGAATTGGGAGGGGCGGAGTATGGCGGAGGCAATTTCCGCAATGCCCTCTCGGCCACGACCCGCGCCCTGGAGGTGACTCCGGAGAACGTCGCGGGTTTTCGCCTGGTCATGCACGCCCAACTCTCCGAGCCCTACCGGCGCCTGGGGGATTTCGCCACGGCCCGCCGCCACGTGCGCGACGCCGAAGGATTGCTGACCCGGCTCAAGGGTTCACGCAACTGGGTCTGGTACCAGAATACCTGGAGTGCCTTCGTCGAGGACGCCTTGGGGCGCACCTTTTTTTCGGAAGGGCGCTACGCCGAAGCCGAGGCCCGCTTCCGCCGGGCCCTGGACTTGCGCGAGAAAGCGGTGCAGGACAATCTGGCCATGCTGGCCAGCGGCACCTCGACATCTCCCCAGGTCACCGTCGAGCAACACCGTAATCGTCAGGAGGCCTGGCTGGCCACGGCATTGCTGGAAGAGGGGCGCGTCCACGAGGCCGAGGTCCATGCCAGGCGCCTGCTCCTGCGCAGCCTCGAACGCTTCGGTCCCGAGAGCCTGCACACTAATCTGATGATGATGCCCCTGGCCCGCGTCCTCCTGGAGCAGCGTCGCACCGGCGAGGCCCTGAAACTCGCCGAGCGCGTGCTGGCCAATCTGGAGCGGCTGGGGGTGCCGGCGACCGCGTTGCCGGCGGTGCAGTGGCGGCGGCTGCGGGCCAATGCCCTGGTCGTGCAGCGCCGCTGGCCGGAGGCCTTGAGCCAATTTGAAGCGCTGCGGGCGGTCCTGGCCGAAGATCCCCAGTTGGCCGATACCCTGGGCGCCCCCACCCTGGGTTGGATTCGGGCCCTGATCGCGGAGAAACGCCTGGACGAAGCGGTGGCGGAAAGCGCCCTGCTGGCCAAGCGAAAGCGTGAGCAGATGGGGCCCGGCGCCTTCGACGCGGCCGAAGCCCTTGGATTTCATGGGGTGGCTCTGGCGGTGGCGGGAAAGAACGAGGCGGCGCTTGCCGCCTTTCGCGACGCCCTGGCCGTCCTGCTGCCCAAGGTGGCGGAAACCACTGATCGCTCCGGGGGGCGCTTCGCTCGCCTGAGCTATGTGGTCGATGCCTACCTCGGCCTCTTGTCCCGCGTCCGGGGCACGCCCCTGGAGGGTGCGGCGGGCATCGATGCCGTCGCCGAGGCTTTTCTGGCCGCCGACGTGCTGCGGGGCCAGAGCGTGCAGCAGGCCATGGCCGCCAGCGCGGCCCGGGCGGCGGCGGGCAAGCCGGAGCTCGCGGCGCTGGTGCGGGACGAGCAGGACGTACGCCAGGAGCGCGATGCCCTGTACAAAATCCTGGCTGACCTCCTTTCCCGGCCGGCGGACCAGCTCGTCCCGGGGATCGTCGCCGACATGCAGACCCGGGTCGCGGCCCTGGACGACCGCCATCGCAGCCTGCGTGACACCCTGGCCCAGCGATTTCCGGATTACGCCGACCTCATCGCGCCACGGCCCGCGACTCTGGCCCAGGTTCGGGCGGCGCTGCGACCGGGGGAAGCGCTGGTCAGCATCCTGGCCAGCGAGGATCGCAGTTTCGTGTGGGCCATCCCGGCGGGAGGAAACCCCGTCTTTGCCGTGGTCGAACGGGGACGGCGCGACATGGAGCGCAGCGTGCGCAGCCTGCGCCAGGCACTCGATCCTCCGGAGGGCGACCTCGACCGCTTGCCGCCCTACGATGGTCAGCTCGCCCACCGGCTATACCGCGAACTCCTTCTGCCGGTGAAGGACGGGTGGCAGGGGGCCGAGCATCTGATCGTGGTGGCCGGTGGAGGCTTGGCACGATTGCCCTTCGCCCTGCTGCTCACCGGCGAGCCACCGCAATCCCTGGCAGGGGGAAAGCCCGACTACGCGGCCTGGCCCTGGCTTGCACGTCAGGTGGCCACCAGTCAACTGCCCTCCGCCGCATCGCTCATCACCCTGCGGCGCATGGCGCCCGCGGCCGAGGGACGCCGTGCCTTTGCCGGCTTTGGCGATCCAGATTTTGCTGGCGACGGTGCTGCGAAGCCCGGGGCGAGTTCCCGTAAACTGCGTGCCGTGGCTCTGCCCCCCGCGTTGCGGGACCGTGCCCTGCGGGGCGAGGAGGCCCTCTGGCCCCAGTACGCCCAGTTGGCACCTCTGCCCGATACCCGGGATGAAATCCTGGCCCTGGCACGCAGCCTGGGGGCCGACCCAAGAAAGGATGTCTTCCTCGGTCCGGCGGCCAGCCGCAGCAATGTCCTCGGAGCCGACCTCTTCCGCCGCCGCGTGCTCGCTTTCGCCACCCACGGTCTGCTGCCCGGCGAATTGCCCCGCGTGGACCAGCCGGCCCTGGCCCTGGCCAACCCGCGGGATGGGGGCCATGGCCTGCTGACCCTGGACGACATTCTTGGACTGCGGCTAGACGCCGACTGGGTGATTCTTTCGGCCTGCAATACGGCAGCGGGGGAAGGCGAGGGGGCAGAGGCCCTGAGCGGACTGGGACGTGCCTTCTTCTATGCCGGCGGGCGGGCGCTGCTGGCCACCCATTGGCCGGTGGAATCCGTCTCGGCGCGTCGGCTGGTGGTGGCCATCTTCAACGCCCAGGCCGCCCAGCCCGGCATTTCCCGGGCGGAAGCCCTGCGCCGCGCCATGCTCGAAACCATGGCGGATTCCGCCCCCGGCGGCGGGTCCTACGGCCATCCCCTGTACTGGGCGCCCTACGCCCTCATCGGCGACGGCGGCTCTTGATCTGCCCTATGGCTGCTCGGTCAGCCATAGCAAACTTCAATGGATTTTTGCCCCGGGCAAAACACTCTGAGAGCCATTCAGCGTCGGCGAGGAGTGCACTATGGTGACCTTGCAGGAAATCATCGATTTTTCCGAAATCGAGCGCGGCCAGGTGGAGGCCATTTCGGAACTCGAGCACATTCCGGAAGTCGTGGCGGCGGAACTGGCTCATGAACTGATACGCACGCCCCGCGGCGTGTTCCGGCTGCACAACTTGTTCCGCGAGGCCATCGAGCGGGCAGAATACGGATGCAGTCGCGAGCGGGTGCGCCGGCTGGAACGCCTTTATAAGGATTTTTCCCGCCGCTTCCCGCAACCCCGGGTTCTCTGAGAGCCTGTGAACATTTCAATCACCTTCGCTCGTCATGCCAGGCTGCGCCCGCTCGGGTGCGCCCGAAAAATTCACAGGCTCTGACTCCCCCGCTTGCGGCGGCGCCCCCCTTACTCCAGATTGAAAAAACTTCGGATGCGTCCGACGATGGCGCCGCCCAGGCCGGCCGGGGCGACCTTGCGCCGGGGGTCGCCGTTCGCCGCGGCGGCTTCGTTCTGCTGTGAGCGGGCGGCCAGCACGGCGGAAAGCTCTTCGGCGATGGCCGGCCGGTCGGCCATGATCTCCGCCAGGCCGGTCTTGTCCAGGCGATAGCATTCCACGTCCGTGACGGCGTGCACCGAGGCGGTGCGGGGTTCGCCGGTGAGCAGTCCCATCTCGCCGAAGAAGTCGCCGGGTTTCAGCCGCGCCAGGGCGTGCTCCTCGCCTTCGGCGTCGCGGCGCACGACATCGGCCTCCCCTGCCAGGATGATGTACAGCCAGTGGGCGATGGCCCCCTGGCGTGTGAGCACGTCGCCGGCGGCGAAGGGGGCATAGACCAGGTGTTCGGCGACCCGCCCGCATTCCTCGTCGGTCAGTTGGGTGAACAGGCTCACCGAGCGCAGGGCGTCCATGCGGTGCTGCAATTCCCGCGATTTGGTGGCGCTGCGCAGGGCGGCGTTGTCCTTAACTAGGTAGCGCATTTCCTCGGGCAGGGCGAGCCGCCATCCCGAGCGGCGCAGGGCGGCGTAAATGTGGGAGCGGACGGCGGAATCGGTGGGGTCGTCGGGGGCCGGATCGTTCATCCAGTAACGCAGGGCGTAATGACCGTAGCCGGGGCCGAATTCCATCAGGACACAACTCACCGGCCGCTCCCGGGACACATTGGGGATATTGGCCTCCCGCACCGCCCCTTCGACCGCGGCCACCACGCGGGCGGGCTGGGCGACGTAGCCGACGTTGAAGTGGAGCGTGCGCCGCCACAACCGGGTGCCCTGATCCCGGTCGCCGATGACCCAGACCTTGCCCTTCATGAGGAGACTGTTGGGGACCACGACGGTTTCCCCGTTGCGCGTGCGGATGGCGGTATAACGCCAGCGGATGTCGGTCACCTGGCCGGAGACGTCGTCGATCTTGACCCAGTCGCCGATCTGGATGGAGCTGTCCAGTTGCAGAGCCAGGCCCCCCAGGATGTTGCCCAGGGTGTCCTGCATGGAAAAGGCGATGACCGCGGTGATGACGGCCGAGGTGGTGACGATGGACGACAACTCGACGCCGGACTGGGAAAGGCGGATGAGGCCCCAGGCCACGTAGCCGATGATGACCACGATATCTTCCAGGATGCGCGGCGGTGTCACGTGCAACCGTGGCAGCAGGACGCGGAAGACGAGCAGGCCCACCAGACGGATGACGCCGATGCCTAGGCCGAGTAGCAGGATGCCGTGCAGGACCGCGGCGGGTCGCGCAGCCCCCGAAGCGGCGAGGAGGGCGGCGCCCAGGTTGCCCAGGAGGCAGAGCAGGGAGAAGACCAGGGTTTGCCGCACCACGGTGCGACCGTCGCCACCGGCGGGCAGGAGCACCAGGCCCAGGGCCAGGGTGGCAAAAAACAGGTGAAGGGTTTCGTCCCCGGTGTAGAAGGCCGTGAGGGCTGGAAGGAGAGGATTGTCCATGGCCGTAGTGCAAGGGTTTTCGGGCATTCTAACCGCAAGCGGGGGCAGCCCCGCGGTTAGAATCGGCAGCCCGGAGGGAGCGTGTGCGATGGAAACGGTGGAAGCAGTCGTGATCGGTGCTGGCGTGGTGGGCCTGGCCTGCGCTCGCGCCCTGGCCGGCCCATTGGCCGGCGACGTCCTGGTGCTGGAGAGGCACGGGAGCTTCGGCATGGAAACCAGTTCCCGCAACAGCGAGGTGATCCACGCCGGCCTGTACTACCCCGGCGACAGCCTCAAAGCCCGCCTGTGCGTCGAGGGCAGTCGCCGGCTGCGGCAGTATTGCGCCGACCGCGGCGTGGCGCATCGATTGTGCGGCAAGCTCATCGTCGCCACGGCGATCGAACAGGAGGAAGGGCTGGAATCCCTCCTCCGCAGAGGGCGGGCCAATGGCGTCGCCGGATTGGTCCTGCTTTCCGGGCGCGAGGCGCAGGCACTGGAACCCGCGCTGGCCTGCACCGCGGCACTCCTTTCGCCGCACACCGGAATCGTGGATAGCCACGCCCTCATGGGGGCGTTCCTGGCCGATGCGCAGGCGGCGGGGGCCAGCTTCGTACCTGGATGTCCGGTACTCGGCGGGGCGGTGGAGGCGGAGGGAATCGTCCTGGAGGTGGGCGGGGCGGAGCCCGTCCGCGTCAGGGCCCGCCGGGTGGTCAATGCGGCGGGGCTGGCGGCGCCCGACCTGGCAGCCCTGCTGCGGGGCTTCCCCGCCGAGCGGATTCCCGTGGCCCGCTACGCCAAGGGGAACTACTTCGCCTGCCGCGGACGGGTGCCCTTCTCCCGGCTCATCTACCCCGTGCCCGAGCCAGGTGGGCTGGGGGTGCATCTCACCCTGGATCTCTCGGGACAGGGGCGTTTCGGGCCCGATGTGGAATGGGTCGAAAAGCCTGACAGCACGGTTGATCCCCATCGTAGCGCCGCTTTTTACGGGGCTGTGCGGCGCTACTGGCCGGGGCTCCCCGACCATGCCCTGGCCCCCGCTTTTTGCGGCGTGCGCCCCAAGATCGTCGGCCCTGGGGAGCCGGCGGCGGATTTTCAGGTACAGGGGCCGCGGGAGCACGGGATTGCCGGGTTGGTCAATCTCTTCGGCATCGAATCGCCGGGACTCACCGCCAGCCTCGCCCTGGCCGAGCATGCCGTCGGCCTGCTCGGCCAGGCCTCGCGCGGGGGCTGATGGCGCCGTGGTCCGCGGGGGCTTTCTGCTGTAAAATCAGCCACCTTTTTTTACGCCCGGGCCGCTGACCCGGGCTCCGGCGGGCGAGGCTTCCCTCGCAGCCTCTCTACGGAATCCCGGAATCATGTTCGACGCAGTCCGCAACAACAAGAGAATCGTCCAGATCTTCCTCGCCCTCATCACGCTGCCCTTCGCGCTGTGGGGCGTCGATGCCTATGTGCGCAACGTGACCGACGACGGGGTGGTGGCCAGGATCGGCGACGTGAAGATCACGCCGCAGCATTTTCAGCAGGCCCTGCGGGAGCAGGAGGAACGCATCCGCAATCAGACCGGCAGCTTCGATCCCAAGCTCTTCGACAACCCGGAGGCCCGCAAGGCGGTCATCGACGACATGATCGATCAGCAACTCATCCTCCTGGAAGCCTCCAAGAAGCGCATGATCGCCAGCGACGCGGCGGTCAGCCGCGCGATCGCCAATATCCCCGCGCTCCAGGTGGACGGCAAGTTTTCCCTGGAACGCTATGAGCAGGCCGTCAAGGCCCAGGGTTTGACCATGGGGGGCTTCGAAGCCCGCGTGCGGCAGGATCTCACCCTGCAGCAACTCGCCGGTTCCATCGGCCAGACCGGCATCCTTTCCCGGACGGTCACGGAAAAGGTGCTCGCCCTGCAGGCTGAGAAGCGCGAAGTGCAGGAGTTCCGTTACGCGGTGGATGACTGGGTGAGCAAGGTCAAATTGGAAGACGATGCGGCACGCAAGTATTACGACGCCAATCCCAAGCAATTCGAAATCGCCGAGCAGGCCCAGGTCGAATTCGTGGTCCTGTCCCTGGATACGGTGAGCGCCCAGGTCAGCGTCCCCGAAACGGAAGTGAAGGCGTGGTACGACGGCCACAAGAGCCGCTACGGCACGGGCGAGGAGCGGCGCGCGGCTCACATCCTCATCGGCCTGGAAAATTCCGACAAGGCCAAAGCCAAGGCAAGAGCCGAGGCAGTGCTGAAGGAAGTCCGTGCCCAACCCGCGGCCTTCGCCGATCTGGCCAAGAAGTACTCCGCGGACCCGGGCTCCGCGGCCAAGGGGGGCGATCTGGGCTTCTTTGCCCGGGGCGCCATGGTCAAGCCCTTCGAGGATGCGGCTTTCAACCTCAAGCAAGACGAAATTTCCGGCGTGGTCGAATCCGAGTTCGGCTACCACATCATCAAGCTCACCGGCATCCACGGCGCCAAGGAAAAACCCTACGCCGATGTCAAGGGCGAAATCGAAGCGGAACTGAAGCGGACCACCGCCACGCGCAAATTCGCCGAAGCGGCCGAGGCCTTCACCAATATGGTCTATGAGCAGTCCGACAGCCTTGCCGCTGTGGCGGAAAAGTACAAGCTGGAAGTGCGCAAGACCGCCTGGTTAACCCGTCAGCCCAATCCTGCCAACGGACACTTTGCCAACGAAAAGCTCCTTGCCGCGGTGTTCTCCGAAGATGCAGTGAAAAACCGCCGCAACACCGAGGCCATTGAGGTCGCTCCCAATACCCTGGTGGCCGCGCGGGTGACCGAGCACAAACCCGCCGCCCTGCGCGCCTTCGACGAAGTAAAGGGTGCCGTCGAGACCGTCCTGCGCCGCCGCGAGGCCCTGGCCCTGGCCGTGAAGGAAGGCGAGGCGCGTCTCGCCGAACTGCGGCGCGGTGAAGACAAACTGGCCTGGGGAGCGGCCAAGACCATCTCCCGTCTGGATGCCCTGCGGGTGCCTCCCCAGGCGGTTCCTGCCATCCTCAAGGTGGATGCCGCCAAGCTCCCGGGATACGCCGGCGTCGAACTCCCCGACCTGGGCTACGCCCTGTTCAAGGTGGTCAAGGTCCTGCCGGGCGAAAAGCTGGATGAGGCCCGCCGCCAGTCCATGCTGCGCCAGTACACCACCCTGGTCCTGCAGGAGGAGGTCAAGGCCTACCTCGCCGGTCTGCGTTCCCGCTACAAGGTCGAAATCAATCAGGCCGCCCTGGAGGCCAAGGAGAAGTAAGCCCTCCGCGGGGCGGTGCCACCTCGCCCCATGGCATACGAAAACGCCGGCCCGCGGGCCGGCGTTTTTTCTCGCATCTTTTCCCGTGGCGCAGGATTCCAGGCCGCGGGCGGCCGGTCAGCCCGGCAGCGGCTCCGGATTGCCCAGGGCGGTGGAGTGCATGCCACCGTCGACGTAGAGGATTTCCGCCGTGATGCCGCTTGCCAGGTCGGAGAGCAGAAAGGCCGCGGCGTTGCCCACTTCCTCGATGGTCACGTTGCGGCGCAGGGGGGCGTGGTGGGCGTTGTAGGAGAGCAGCTTGCCGAAGTTGCCGATGCCTGAGGCGGCCAGGGTCTTGATCGGGCCGGCGGAAATGGCGTTGGCGCGGATGCCTTCGGGCCCGAGGCAGAACGCGAGGTAGCGGGTGGCGGCTTCCAGGCTGGCCTTGGCGAGGCCCATAGTGTTGTAGTTGGGCATGGTGCGCTCGGCGCCCAGGTAGGACAAGGCGAGCAGCGAGGCGCGGCGGCCCTTCATCATGGGCCGGGCGGCCTTGGCCAGGGCGGGGTAGCTGTAGGAGGAAATTTCGTGGGCGATGCGGAAGGCGTCCCGCGTGATGCCTTCCAGAAAGTCGCCCTCGATGGCCTCTGCAGGGGCGAAGGCGATGGAGTGGACCAGGCCGTCGAGGCCGTCCCAGCGGGTGGCGAGGTCGGCGAAAAGCTTGTCGATCTGCTCGTCGCTGGCGACATCGCAGGGGAAGACCAGGTCGCTGCCGCATTCGTTGGCGAACTTGCGTACCCGCTCCTCGAAGCGTTCATTCTGGAAAGTGAACGCGAGTTCCGCACCTTCCCGGTGACAAGCCTTGGCGATGCCATAGGCGATGGAATGCTTGGAGATGAGGCCGGTGATGAGAATCTTTTTGTCGGCGAGAAAGCCCATGTGATGTTCTCCCTAGGGGGTTAGCCGGCCGGATTATATCGGAATTTGTCGGCCCGTCTGTTGCACTGCCGCAGAGACGGGCGACCAGGGCCGGGCGGGCACGGCGCCCGGCCTGGATCAAAAATTGGGGTAGGCCGGCCCTTCGCCGCCCTGGGGTGCGACCCATTCGATATTTTGGGCGGGATCCTTGATGTCGCAGGTCTTGCAATGCAGGCAGTTCTGGGCGTTGATGTGCAGGCGCGGGCCTTCGGGGGCCTCCACGATCTCGTAGACCCCAGCCGGGCAGTAGCGCTGCTCAGGCGCGTCGTAGCGGGCGAGGTTGAGGCTTACTGGCAGCGCGGGATCCTTGAGTTGCAAGTGGCAGGGCTGGTCGTCCTCGTGGCGGGTGCCGGAGAGGAAGACCGAGGACAGGCGGTCGAAGCTGACGACGCCGTCCGGCCTGGGGTAGGTAATCGGCACGCAGGCCGCAGCGGGCAGGGTGCGCGCGTGGTCGGCCTGGTGATGATGCAAGGTCCAGGGGGCGCGGCCGGCGAAGATTTTCTGGTCGATGCCGAAGAGCAGGGAACCCCATTTGAGTCCGCGGGCCAGGAGGGGCTTGAAATTGCGCGCCCGGTAAAGTTCCTCGTGCAGCCAGCTCTGGCGGAAGGCTTCCGGGTAGGCCTCCAGTTCGTCGTGGCGGCGCCCGGCGGCCAGGGCATCGGCAAGGGCGTCGGCGGCCAGCATGCCGGACTTGAGCGCCGCGTGGCAGCCCTTGATGCGGGCGGCGTTGAGAAAGCCGGCGTCGTCGCCTACCAGCAGGCCCCCAGGGAAGACGAGGCGGGGCAGGGACTGGAGCCCCCCCGCCGCCAAGGCTCGGGCGCCGTAGGCAACGCGTCTTCCGCCGGCCAGGTATTCCCGGATTTGAGGGTGGGTCTTGAAGCGTTGGAATTCTTCGTAGGGCGAGAGATAAGGATTGGCGTAGCCCAGACCGACGACGAAGCCCACCGCCACCTGGCGGTCGGCCTGGTGGTAGAGGAAGCCCCCGCCGTAGGTATCCGGCTGCAGGGGCCAGCCGGCGGTATGCAGGACCAGGCCCGGGACGTGGCGCTCGGCCGGGACATCCCACAGTTCCTTGAGACCCAGGCCATAGACTTGCGGATCGACCCCCTGGCGCAGGCCGAAACGGGCCTCCAGGCCCTTGCCCAGGTGCCCACGACAGCCTTCGGCGAAGACCGTGTAGCGGCCAAGAAGCGCCATGCCGGGCTGGTGGGCGGGCCCCGGGGTGCCATCCCGGCGTAGCCCCATGTCGCCGGTGGCAACACCGACGACCCGGCCCGCTTCGTCGAACAGCACTTCGGCGGCGGCGAAGCCCGGGTAGATGTCGACCCCCTGGGCCTCGGCCTCTCCCGCCAGCCAGCGGCACAGATTGCCGAGGGAGATGACGTGGTTGCCCGCGTTATGGAAGCACTCCGGCAGCAGCCAGCCGGGAACGCGCCGGGCGGAGGATTCCCCGAGAAAGTAGAAGCGGTCCTCCACCACCGGGGTGGCCACCGGGGCGCCGCGCTCGGCCCAATCCGGCACGAGTTCGTCGAGGGCACGGGGGTCGAAGACGGCTCCGGAGAGGATATGGGCGCCGATCTCGGCCCCCTTTTCGATCAGGCAGACGGAAATGTCGCCGCCCATCGCCTTGGCCCGCTGCCTGAGGCGCAGGGCCGTGGCCAGCCCGGAGGGGCCGCCGCCCACCACGACGACGTCGAATTCCATGGTTTCCCGCGCCATCCCGTGCTTTCCTCGATTGTCGACCGCCGGGCGATACCGTACAGTAGGGCCATCGCGGGGACAAGCCCGCCGCGGGCTTGTCGCCATGCACAGCGCAAAGAAACTCATCCATCGCACGACCATTCCCATCCGCTGGGGTGACATGGACGCCTACGGCCACGTCAATAACACCCTCTATTTCCGCTACATGGAAATCGCCCGCATCGAATGGCTGGAAGCGGCGGGCTACGGCCTCGACCCGGACGGCGAGGGGCCGGTGATCGTCAATGCGAGCTGCACCTTCCTCATTCCCCTGACCTATCCGGGATCGGTCGAAGTGCTGACCTATGCCGCGCCACCGGGGCGCTCCAGCGTGCAGACCCGGGTCGAGATGCGTCCCAGCGGCAGCGAGGCCCTCTACGCCGAAGGGGCCGCCAAAGTGGTGTGGATGGATCATCGCACCGGCCGCAGCGCCCCTTTGCCGGCGCCCCTGCGGGCACTCCTGGAAGCGGAGTAAACTTCGCCCCCTGCATCCCCTGGGAGATTGATATGAAAGCATTCGGGGCCACCCTGGTCGTCCTTCTGTTGAGCGCCGGCCCCGCCGCGGCGGGGAGCCTGGACGGCGACCGCTACGTCGCCGAGCGCTACGGCCGCCTGGAGATATCCGCCCCTGCCGGGCGCTGGGAATTCTTCGACCGGGAGGGCGGCATCGCCTCCGACGAGGGCGGTCCGGTGGTCGACCTGCAACTGCGCCAGCCGGTGGCCGGCCTGCGGCCCACCCTGCGCATCACCGGTGTGCGCAAAGGGGATGCGACGGTGAGTGCCGACAGCATCCTGCGCACCAGCCGCGAGGCCTTCGTCGAGGCCGGGGGCGAGTTGGGCCCCATCCACGTCATCTCCGCCGGGGGGCGGACGCAGCAGTCCTACGAAGGCCGCATCACCCCAGGAGGCCAGGCCGCCCGCAGCCGGGTCGTGCTCCTCGAAGGACCGCAGGCGTTTTTCCTGCTCCAGATGGTCGTGCCGGCCGCCGCCTTCGACGAAGCCGCCCGGGAATTAGAGCACTTGCTGCCCACCATCGCCTATTGAACCTGGAAACCTCAATTGACCGCTTGTCGAAGCCCGAAATGCCTTGTTCCCCGGACCTCTGCGCCACTCGGGGCTCCTCACCCACCGGGTGGCACCGCTACGAACCCGCTGGCGCATCCGGGCGAGTGCCTGGCTTTGTCGCTCCTCCTTGCAGGCATGAGCCTGCCGCGTCGTCGCTTCGCGCCAGACACCCGCCCGAACGCACCAACGGGCCCGTCCAACTGAGGTTTCCAGGTTGAAGCCTACTGAAAGCCCGTGAATATCGTGTCGAAACCCGCCCCCCGCGCCCCTTGGCGCCCGAAATCTTCGCCGACGCCGGACCATGGATAAGCGCAAGGTCTGGGAACGCCTCCTGTCCGTCGAGCGGCCCGGGGCTGGCGCGGCGCCCAGCGCCCGGGAGCGCACCGCCTACCAGCAGGACCACGATCGCATCGTCTTCACCTCCGCTTTCCGGCGCCTGAAGGACAAGACTCAGGTCTTTCCGCTCTCCCGTTCCGACTACGTGCGTACCCGCCTCACCCACAGTCTGGAAGCTAGTTGCGTCGGGCGTTCCCTGGGGGCTTTGGTGGGCCGGGAAATCATTGCCCGCCATGGCCTGGAACATGTCGAGGCGGCGGATTTCGGCGCCATCGTCGCCGCCGCTTGTCTGGCCCACGACATCGGCAATCCCCCCTTCGGCCACGCCGGCGAGGACGCCATCCGGGAGTGGTTCCGTGGTTCCGGGCTGCTCGAACGCCACCCCTTTACCCCCGCCCAGCGCGCCGATTTCGAATACTACGAGGGCAACGCCCAGGGTTTCCGCATCGTCACCCGGCTCCAGTCCCCCGCCAACCCGGGCCTGCAATTGACCGCCGCCGTGCTCGCTGCCTTCACCAAGTACCCGCGCCCTTCCTGGGTGGGGGAGGAACTGGACGGCAAGAGCGGCAAAAAATTCGGCTACTTCCAGCAGGACGCCGAATCCTTCCGCCAGGTGGCCGCCGCCACCGGGCTGGTGCCCCGCATTCCCGGCCTTGCCTGGCGTCGCCATCCCCTGGCCAGCCTGGTGGAAGTGGCCGACGATACCTGCTACCTGATCGTCGACCTCGAAGATGCCGCCCGGCTGGGCTTCGTGCCCTACCGCGACGCGGAACTCCTCCTGGGCGAACTGGCCGGCGACAGCGTCTCCGGCGGCCGTCTGGACCGCCTGCACGACCCCAAGGAACGCCTCGAATACCTGCGGGCCAAGGCCATCGGCCGGCTGCTGGAAAGCGCCGCGGCGGTCTTCCTGGAGCATGAGGGGGCCATCCTGGACGGGCGCTTCGACGACGAACTCCTCTCCCGTTCGCCCCTGGCCGTGCCGCTCCAGGCGGTGCTCAGGCTGGCCAAGGAAACCATTTACGTCGCCCGCCCGGCCCTGGAAATCGAAACCGCCGGCTTCCAGGTCCTGGGGGGGCTGCTGGAACTCTTCACGCGCGCCGTCGAGGCGGGCGCGGGCGCGGTACGCATGACCACCCGGGAGCGTATGCTCCTGCAATTGCTGCCGCAGCAGTTCCTGGGCCACGACGCAGAGCCGGACCCGGATCCCTACATCCGCCTCCTCCAGGTCGCCGATTTCGTCGCCGGAATGACCGACTCCTACGCGGTGGATCTCTATCGCAAGCTGAAGGGCATCGACCTGCCGAGCGATTGATCCGGGCGGGGGGGTGCGCTGGATGATTGGCGTCGGTTGTACTAACATTGCCGCACTTGAGCCAAGAAATGAGGCGCC
>SSTB01000215.1 GCA_009469665.1 Azonexaceae bacterium
AACGTCCAGGGCTGATCGAGAGGAGAACTGAATATGCAATACAAATCCCAAGCGGTTGCAAAACCCTACTTCATCGCGGCAATCGGGCTTTTCGTCGCCCAGATCCTGTTCGGCCTGATCCTCGGCCTGCAGTATGTGATCGGCGATTTCCTCTTCCCCGCCATTCCCTTCAACGTGGCCCGCATGGTCCACACCAACGCCCTCATCGTGTGGCTGCTCATGGGTTTCATGGGCGGTGCCTACTACATGATCCCCGAGGAAGCGGAAACCGAACTGGCCAGCCCGAAACTGGCTATCGCCACGTTCTGGATCTTCCTGGTCGCCGCCGCCCTCACCGTGGTCGGCTACCTGACGGTTCCCTACGCCACCCTGGCGGAAATGACCGGCAACAACCTCCTCGAAACCATGGGTCGCGAGTTCCTGGAACAGCCGTTGCCGACCAAGGTGGGCATCGTCATCGTGGCGCTGGCCTTCCTGTTCAACATCACGCTCACCGTGCTGAAGGGCAAGAAGACCTCGATCTCGATCGTTCTGCTGCTCGGCCTGTGGGGCTTGGCCGTCTTCTTCCTGTTCTCCTTCTACAACCCGGTGAACGTCGTTCTCGACAAGTTCTTCTGGTGGTGGACGGTGCACCTCTGGGTGGAAGGCGTGTGGGAACTGATCCTCGGCGCTTTCCTGGCCTTCGTGCTCATCAAGACCACCGGCGTTGACCGGGAAGTGATCGAGAAGTGGCTGTACGTCATCGTCACCCTGACGCTGATTACCGGCATCATCGGTACCGGTCACCACTACTTCTGGATCGGCACGCCGGAATACTGGCAGTGGTGGGGTTCGATCTTCTCCGCTCTGGAGCCGATCCCCTTCTTCGCCATGACCGTTTTTGCCTTCAACATGGTAAACCGTCGCCGCCGGGAGCATCCCAACAAAGCCGCCGTCCTCTGGGCGCTCGGCACCGGCGTGATGGCCTTCCTGGGCGCCGGCATCTGGGGCTTCCTCCACACCCTGGCTCCGGTGAACTACTACACCCACGGTACGCAGATCACCGCCGCCCACGGTCACATGTCCTTCTACGGCGCCTACGTGATGGTGAACCTGACCATGATCTCCTACGCCATGCCCATCCTGCGCGGCCGTGCTGCCAACAGCAACAAGTCGCAAGTGATGGAAATGTGGAGCTTCTGGCTGATGACGGTCTCCATCGTCTTCATCACCCTGTTCCTGACCGCCGCAGGCATCCTGCAGGTCTGGCTGCAGCGCGCCTCCGACACGCCCCTGCCCTTCATGGTGGCCCAGGACAAGATCGCCTTGTTCTACTGGATGCGTGAATGGACCGGCGTGGCCTTCCTGGTCGGCCTCCTGATCTATGTCGCCAGCTTCTTCGTCGGCGGCAAGGAAGAGCAGTCTGCCTGAGTAAGGGCGTAAGCCAACCAAACGGCGCGGATCGCAAGATCCGCGCCGTTTTTCATTGGGCGGCGCCGGCCGATGGCCGACCGCCCGCCGTGCGCCCCCGGGGGACGGTACGGCGTAGCACACCAATCCGCGTCAAATCGCGACGCGAGAACGAGCCGAAGACAGTGCCGTCGCACAGCGCCGCGAAGCCGGCAAAGGATCGATTTGCAAGGGAATTGGTATCAGGCGCCAGGACGGTTTTTGGCGTTTTCCCCGGAGGGCGGCAGCGAATCTTCGAAATGGCGCCAGAACGAATCGCCGGAACGTTGCCCCCGGACCTCGACCAGGATGGCGCGGAACTTGTCGGCCTGAAAGCGCAGTTCCCTGATGCTGGACGCCTGCTCGACCCGCTCGATGAGCAATTCCGCATCGGGTCCGAGCACCTTGTTGAGACTCCGGACGAATTGCCGCTTGGCGGCCGCCAGACTGGCCTGATCGATCTCGTCCGCCGGCATTTCGGCCGGGTCGAATTCGCCGGCGGCCTCGTCGTCGGTGCGGTCCTGCCCGGAATTTTCCCCGCTTGCCTCGGCAACTGCATCAACCGCCACGGCCGGCTCGACCTCCAGCCCCGCGATATAGCCGCCGTCCTCGAGGACTTGCAGCAGTTCAGCGCTATTGGGGAAGGCGGCGAATTTTTCCAGTAGTTCGGCGCCCGTCGATTTTCCGTCGATCAACAGGAGCAGCGCCCGCGCCCGCGCCGAAATGGACAAACTGCGCTGGGCCACTTCGGCAGCCCCCTTGTCGCTTCGCACGTACCGTGATTCGGGTTTCATGGCAGTTTCCGCTAGATCGTTGACCCCGACCGGAAAAGAGGCTCCTTGCTCCGGTCAAACACCCAAACTTTGCAGGGATTTTAGCGCGTTCCCGGAATTCGTGTTCCGGCCGCTCCCGGTGATCCTTCGCCTTTTACGCCATATCAAGGCCGGAAAAAGCTCAGCCCTGTATCATCGCCCCCCATGACAACCATTGCCGACCCCCTGCCCGCCGGCACCCTTCGCAGCAAGCGCCTGCCCGGCGACCTCGCGATCTGGGTCTTCATTCTCGCCGAGATGCTGGCCTTTGCCGTGTTCTTTGCCTCCTACGCGTTTGCCCGGACGAAGAACGTCGAAATGTTCAACCTCTACCAGCAGACCCTCGACCGTAACATCGGGGCCTTGAACACCATCCTCCTGGTGACCGGCTCCTGGTTCGTCGTGCTGGCCGTCCAGGCGGCCCACCGAGACGACCGGGCCGGGGTGCCGCGCAACATCCTGCTCGGTTTCCTCTGCGGCGGCGGCTTCCTGGCCGTCAAGGTGATGGAATACGCCGAGAAATTCGGCGCGGGCATCTCGCTCTCGACCAACACCTTCTACATGTTCTACATTTCGCTGACCTTCTTCCATTTCATGCACGTCATCCTCGGCATGGTCATCCTGGCCGTCCTGTGGACCCAGGCGCGCCGCGGCAAATACGGCAGCCACGACGCCCACGGCCTGGAGAGCGGCGCCGCCTACTGGCATATGGTCGATCTCCTGTGGATCGTGCTCTTCCCCCTCGTCTATGTGATGCGATGAAAGCCCTCAAGAACCCCGCCCACCGCGCCTGGCTGGTCCTCCTCGTCGCCACGGGCATCACCTGGTACCTCGGCGAGGTCGGCGCCGCCGGCACCGGCGCCATCGTCGCCATGCTGCTCATCGCCTTCGTCAAGGGCCGCCTGGTCATCCTCGACTTCATGGAATTGCGCGGCGCCCCGCTGATGTGGCGACTGCTGCTCGAAGGCTGGCTTATACTGGTTTCCGGCCTCATCCTCCTCGCCTACTGGATGTCCCTCCGATGAACCGTTGTTTGCATCGCCGGGGCGCAGAAACGCAGAGCAATTCTCATCCGCCTGAGTCCTTCCTCTGCGCCTTTGCGCTCCTGCGTTGATCTCCCCGCCCATGACCGACCATTCCCTGCCTTTCTACGAACCTTCCGGCAACGAAATCGCCCTCTTCGAGCACGCCTGGAAGGAGCGCCTGCCGCTCCTCATCAAAGGCCCCACCGGCTGCGGCAAGACCCGCTTCGTTTCGCACATGGCGGCCCGCCTCAAGCTGCCGCTGTACACCGTGGCCTGCCACGACGACCTCACCGCCGCCGACCTGGTCGGCCGCCACCTGATTTCCGACCGCGGCACCTACTGGAGCGACGGCCCGCTCACCCGCGCCGTGCGCGAAGGCGGCCTCTGCTACCTGGACGAGGTGGTTGAGGCGAGAAAGGACACCACGGTAGTGCTGCACCCTCTCGCCGACGACCGCCGCATCCTGCCCATCGACCGCACCGGCGAAATCCTCGAGGCGCCGCCCAGTTTCATGCTCGTCGTTTCCTACAACCCGGGCTACCAGAATCTTCTCAAAGGCCTCAAGCCCTCGACCCGCCAGCGTTTCGTCTCAATGCGCTTCGATTTTCCCAACGGCGAGCGGGAACAATCGATCCTGATCGGCGAAACCGGCTGCGACGCCGACCTCGCCAAGCGCCTGGTCGGCATCGGCAAAGCCTTCCGGGCCTTGAAGGACCGCGACCTGGAAGAAGTCGCCAGCACGCGGCTTCTGGTCTATGCCGCCACCCTCATCAAGTCGGGCTTCGACGTCACCGCCGCCTGTCGCGCCGCCCTGGTCGAAAGCCTCACCGACGACGAGGAAACGGTCGACGCGCTGATGGAAATCGTCAATGCCACCTTCGGGCGATAAGTTCCGCACCGAGCCGGTAGCCGACGGCCAGGGCCTGGCCGTCCTCGCCGAAGCGCTCTACCTGACCAACCTCCTGCTGGCGCCGGGCGTCGCCTTCGCGGTCCTGGCCTGGCTGTGGCACAACAACAAGGGCACCGCCCCCGCCCTGGCCGCCGCCCACCTGCGGCAGACCTTCTGGGTCAGCCTCTACGGCGGCATCCTGCTGGTCACCTTCACCGCCCTCTTCCTGGTTCTCGGCGGCCTGCACTGGGAATGGACCTGGGTGCTGGTCATCCTGTACTTCACCTGTATCCATTCGACCCTGGTCATGTTCGGCATGTTCGGCCTGGCCAAGGCCATGGCCGGCCAGAAGTGGCGTTATCCCCTGATCGGCCCGAGCGACCAATGAGCCAGCCGGCTTTGCAGCGTTACCGCCTGCTGGCCCAGATGGGCTTTTTCGCCCTGTTTACGCTGACCCCGATTTTCGACCTTTTCCGCTACGACCTGACGGAAAACCATGCCTACTTCCTCACCCTGGCCTGGGATCTGGGCATGGACGACTTCATCGCGGGCAAGGTCGGCCCCGGCCGGGCCGCGGCCAACATCGTCCTCTACCTCTTCCTTCCCGTGCTCGGCACCCTCGCTCTCATCATCGGCGTCGCCTGGAAGTGGGGCCGCCTCTATTGCGGCTGGCTGTGCCCCCACTTTTCCGTGGTCGAAACCATCAACCGGCTGATGCTCGTCGCCACCGGCAAACACTCGGTCTGGGACAAAAAGACCACCCCGCCCTGGGAACCCGACGGCACGCCTGCCCCCCGCGATCGGCGCTACTGGCTGTTGGTGGTTCCCGCCGCCGTCGGCTTTGCCTTCGCCTGGGCCCTCGTCGGGTTGACCTACCTGATGCCGCCCTTCCAGGTCTACCACGGCCTTCTGACCTTTTCGCTCTACCGCTACGAGGTCATCTTCCTCGGCGCCGCGACCACCGTGTTGAGCCTCGAATTCCTCTTCGCCCGCCACCTTTTCTGCCGCTACGCCTGCGCCATCGGCCTGTTCCAGAGCTTCGCCTGGATGGGCAACAGGAATGCCATGGTGGTCGGCTTCGAACGCGACCGCCTCGCCGACTGCGCCAACTGCCTGGAGGGGCGCGGCAGCGCCTGCGACGCCGTCTGCCCGATGCGCCTGAAGCCGCGCAACGTCAAGCGCTGGATGTTCGCCTGCACCCAGTGCGGGCAGTGCGTCTCGGCCTGCGGCACGGTCAATCGCAATCACCCGGAAGGCGCCCTGCTGCACTGGGTGAAGGGCGACGAAGCGCGGCGCAACGAAGCCCGCTTCTCGGCCCTTTCCAACACCGACGAAGACGCCGGAGGGCGGGCCTGATGGAAGAATTCATCGGCAAGTTGTGGCATAACTGGGTGACCAAGGCGGCCGGCGGCAGCTATCCCGAAGCCGCCGTCAAGCTGGCCGAGGTGGAAAAAACCGCCGGCATCCTCTTCCGCGCCTTCGGCGGCGACCCCGGTCTCAAAGTCGCGGCGGCCACGGCGGAATCCCACGGCGCCCGGCGGCGCTGGCTGCAGCGCGTCGCCGGCAGCGGAGAAAAGGCCGCCCTCGCCCGGCGGGATTGCGAAACGCTCCGGCTGCCGCCGGAAATCGCCGCCTTTCCGGAAAAATCGCTCAACCGCGACCTCTACCTCTGGCTTGCCGCCCTGGCCGCCAGCGACGAGGCGCCCCACCGCCCCTGGTTCGTCCGCAACCAGCTCGCCGCCCAGGGGGCGCTGCGCCGCTTCCCTGGCCTCAAGCCGCGCTACCAGCGCCTGGTGGCGGCCCACCTCGCCGAACGCCCCGATCCGGCCGCCCTCCAGCCCGACGAGGCCGCCCAGGAACTGGCCCTGCGCCAGGCCCTGACCGAACCGGGCAGCGGCGCCGGCCTGCCGCCCCTCAGTTCGCGCAAATCCCGGCCGCCCCAGCCCGTCCTGCTATGGCTGGTGGAATCCCCCGAACTGCCGCCGGCCAAGGTCGGCTCGGGGGGCGAGGACGTGCCGCCGGAAGGCAGCGGCAGCGTCGAAGCGGAAAAAGAAGCCTACAAGGCCGAACAGGTCGACAAACCCGAAAACAAAAACGCCCTGGTCATGATCTTTCGCGCCGAAAGCCTGCCGACCTGGGCCGAATACGTCCGCGTCAACCGCGCCTACGACGACGACGCCGATCCCAACGCCAAGGACGCCGCCAAGGATCTCGACCGGCTTTCCCTGACCCGGGACGGGCAGACCAGCGTCTCCCGCGTCAAGTTCGACCTCGACCTGCCCTCCGCCGCCGAAGACGACGCCCCGATCGGCCCGGGCATCCCCCTGCCCGAGTGGGACTACCGCAAGGCCCAGCTCCTGGCCGACCACTGCCGCCTGCAGCCCATGATCGCCCGGGACGCGGGCCAGGCCGCCCTGCCCGCCGAGCTTGCCGCCACCGCCAAGAAGCTGCGCGGCCAGTTTGCCGCGCTGGCTCCCCAGCGGCGCTGGCTCAAGGCCCAGCCCGACGGCCCCGAACTCGACGTCGATTCCTGCGTGCGCAACCTGGCCGACCGGGCCAGCGGCCACACCCCCGATGGCGGCAGCTACCTCGACCAGGCCCGCTGCGAGCGCGACCTCGCCTGCCTCCTGCTGGCCGACCTGTCGATGTCCACCGACGCCTGGATCTCCGACAGCCACCGCATCGTCGACGTCATCCGCGATTCCCTCCTGCTGTTTGCCGAGGCCCTTTCCGCCACCGGCGACCGCTTCGGCATCTACGGTTTTTCCTCCCTGCGCCGGCAGAACATCCGCTTTCACCTCTTGAAAGACTTCGGCGCCCGCTACGACGCCACCGCCCGGGCCCGCATCCTGGCCCTGAAGCCCGGGTTCTACACGCGCATGGGGGCGGCGCTGCGCCAGTCGGCGCGCATCCTCTACGAGCAGCCGGCCGGCCGCCGCCTCCTCCTCATCATCACCGACGGCAAGCCCAACGACCTCGATCTTTACGATTCGCGCTACGGCGTCGAGGATACCCGCATGGCCGTGTACGAAGCCCGCCGCATGGGCCTCATGCCCTTCTGCGTCACCATCGACCGGGAGGCCGGCGCCTACCTGCCCTACATCTTCGGCCCGGCCGGCTATTGCGTCATCAGGAAGCCGGAGGAGCTGCCCCGGCGCCTGCCCCTGCTCTACGCGCAATTGACCCGCCAATAGCCTCTGTACGTATTGCAAATGACCTAATCCGGTGCCAAGATGCGCGGGTTCCAATGCGCCATCGGCCCACCATGCAAGGAAGCAATCCCATCAACATCGAAGCGCTGTTGTCGCACGTGCCGCTGTTCAACGGCCTGGGGCCGCAGGAAATCGCCAAGATCGCCCGCGGCACCCGGGAAATCCATGCCGGCAAAGGCGACATCCTCTTCCACAAGGGCGACCCCTGCAACGGCTTCCACCTGGTGGTCTACGGCCAGATCAAGCTCGGCTTCACGTCCCCCCAGGGCAGCGAAAAGGTGGTCGAAATCATCAGCCAGAGCCAGAGTTTCGGCGAAGCCATCATGTTCATGGAAAAGCCCTACATCGTCTTTGCCCAGGCGCTGACCGACTCGCTGCTGCTCCACGTTTCCAAGGCGGTGATTTTCGACGAACTCGAACGCGACCCCCACCTCTGCCGCAAAATGATCGCCGGCATGGCCATGCGCTTGCATCAGCTGATGACCGACGTCGAATCCTACTCACTGCATTCGGGCAAGCAGCGCATCATCGGCTACCTGCTGCGCGACCTGCCCGACACCGAACACAGCAAGAACCTGGTGGTCACCCTGCCGACCAACAAGGGCATCATCGCCTCCCGCCTCAACCTGACCCAGGAGCACTTCTCGCGCATCCTGCACGAGCTTTCCGAACTCGGGCTGATCGCCGTCGAGGGTCGCCGGATCCACATTCCCGACATCGACAAGCTGCGTTCCCACGAAGGCTGACCGCGCACCGGGCCGGCGGCGATGGCGACGGAAATCGAATTCAAGCTGGCGCTCAGCCCCGCCGCCGCCCGCGCCCTGCCGCGCCACCCCCTCCTTGCTGGCCAGCACCCCGCTAGCCAGCGCCTCCTCAACACCTACTACGACACACCCCGGCTCGACCTGCGCCGGCGCAAGGTGGCGCTGCGTTTTCGCAATAAGGGCTGGGACTGGCTCCTCACCGTAAAGTCGGCCGAACCGGCCAGCGGCGGACTGGCCCGGCGCAGCGAATGGGAAGCCCCGGCCGCGCCCGGCCGCTGGGACTTCAGCCACGTTGGCGATGCCGGCCTGCGCCGCGATCTGGAGGCCGCCACACCCCAGCTGGAGGCGGTGTTCACCACCGATTTTCGTCGCACCGCGTGGGAACTGGCCTTCGGAGAATCCCGCATCGAACTCGCCCTCGACCGAGGCACCATCGAAAGCAAGGGGCGGAAATCGCCCATTTGCGAGGTGGAACTGGAGCTGCTCGCCGGCCAAGTCGCCGACCTCTTCGCCCTGGCCGGCGAACTTCAGGCCACCTTGCCCCTGCGTCCCAGCATCGCCAGCAAGGCCGAGCGGGGCTACGCCCTGTTCCGCGACCAAACACCCCGCCCCTTCAAAGCCCGGCCCCTGGTTTTGCCCGACGACATTGCACCGCGGGCGGCCTTTCGCCAGATCGCCCTGGCCTGCCTGGAGCAGTTGCAGCGCAACGAGGCCGGCATCCTCCACGACCCCGATCCGGAATACGTCCATCAGGCCCGCGTCGCCCTGCGCCGCCTACGTTCGGCGATCAACGTCTTCGCCCCAGTTCTGCCGCCGGCATTCACCACCACCTGGAGCGCCGCCTGGAAGAACCTGGCCGGCGCATTCGGCGACACCCGCAACTGGGACGTCTTCACCGGCGAAACCCTGCCCCCCATCGCCGCCGCCTTCCCGACCGACCGCAGCACCCGGCGCCTCTTCGCCACCGGTCGGCGCAAGGCCGGCGAAGCCCGCCGCACCCTGGCCCGAGTGCTGCTAGGGGACGATTATCCCCGTCAAGTCACCCAATTCACCGCCGCACTCTTCGCTCTCGACGACACCGCCACCCTCCCCCTACGCACTTTCGCCCTGCAGCGCCTGAGCCGCCGAGCCCGCCAGGCCCGCCGCTTGGCCCGCCGGCCGACAGGCTTGACCGACGACAGCGCACGCCACGCTCTGCGGATCAGTCTAAAAAAACTGCGCTACCCCCTGGAATTTTTCGCCCCCCTGCTGCCGCCCCACCGCTTCAAACCCTACCTCGCCGCCCTGACCCACCTCCAGGACGAACTCGGGCGCATCAACGACCATGTCACCGCGATCGAACTCGTCGCCATGCTCCCGGGCGACTTCCGGAACACCCCGATCCTCGGCTGGCTGCAAGGCCGCCACGCCCTGCTCGTGATGGAACTACCGGAATCCCTGGGGGCATGGCTGGCACAAAGGCTGCCGGGGAAGTTGTGATGGGGGCCGACCGCCTTCCTTTCCCCCCGGGATATCAACTATGGTGATTCACAGTACGGCAAAATCCAGCCTTGTTGCCAGAATCTAGGCATATAAATTCGATCCGGTCGATCTATCAGTGAGAGGGAGTAGCAATCATTCCGCTCACTAATCCGAGCCAACCAGGGTGCGACGCTCCACGCAATACCTACCAGTGAAACCAGCGCCGCCACAGACACGGCGCGGTAACCGAACGGGCCATCTGGTTTTCCTGCTGATGTTACGGATTTCACCGCAAGCGCTGAAAACAACGTCAGGAGTATCTGGGACGTCGGATTATTAAATACCGGCGACACCATGGATTGTGCGAACAGGGCTATCAATGCTGCGATAACCGCAATGTCGAAGTGATGGTCCGAATCTATCCCGCTAACGTGACGCTTCGCCAGCAGCCGCAAGCGCCAAATCAGCCAATGCCCAACCAATACAATGAATACTATCGTCGCCGGTATACCCCATTCAGCCAATAGCTGCATGATCTGGTTGTGCGGACTTGCAGCAATTGGATTGACGTACACGGCAAAATGCATTGGTCCTGCGCCGAGCCATGGAAACGCGGCAGCCATACTCCATGCCAAACTCCAAAGCTCTATCCGCCCAGAAGCATTTGAACGCAGAAATCTGGCGCCGACAACCTCGTCGCCAGTTAGTATTGGCAGGAGCACAAATAGCAGGCTATAAATAACAAAACCCAGCAACACCAGTCGCGCATGTAGTGCAAGGAAACGCCGACACCTTGATCCCAGCAGAACCCAAATTCCCCCGCAAGCCACGAATTGACCGAGCAACACGCTACGCGAACCAGTGGCAAAGACAATTGCCACATACAATCCGCCAAGAAGCCATGCCAACCATCGCCACGGACCCGGCGCCACGCGATTTCTTATGGCAACCGGGATAAGAAACAGGATCCCAGTCTGATAGTCACTTAATACCCGAACGTTACTAAAACCCGGAAAGGTCATCGCCAGGATGGGATTGACGTCAAACAAAGCGTCGGAGTTAAGGATATAAAAAAGGCTGGAGTAACTGGCTAACACTACGACAACCCAGGTACAGGCAAGCTCCGTGAACGCTTCCTTGTCTGAAAACGGCAGCAGCAGCAATAGCGCCGTCATAACGAACCAGGACAGTGTCCACGACCATTCCAACCAAGCGACGGCGGGTGCGTAAGAGCGAGCGGCTGAAAAAAAACCGAGCGTAAAAAAACCAGTCCATCCGGCCAACTGCCACCAGGAAATACGGATGGCCCAACGCCGATCGGAAGCTATCGCATAGGGAGCCAGTGTCAAAATTACCAGCGCAGCCGCCAACAACTCAAAGATACGCTGCCAATCCATCAGGGACACTGCGCGAAACGATATGGGCAGTCCGATGACCTCAAGCAAGGGCGAAAACACGAGGTAGGCAACCAGAACCCCCATCGCGGCCAAACCTCGTTTCTGCAGGACTTGACCATCCTTATCGTAGGATATGCTCATTCAATCCTGGGGCCGGAGCGCTGCATCAAAATTACCTTGGGCTCCAATGGTACGAAAGAACACCGTCTCAAGAGAAACCTTCGGCAACACATCCTGCAAGACCCCGCCAACGGCGTTAATCCGCTGCATGATCGAAGAAAGTTCATGGGAACTGGCATCCGCCGCATACAATCCGGGTCGAACCTCTTCTGCCCCCGGAATTGCCATTGTTCCGCGATAGCGCAGGACATATCGATCGGCTTGGTCGGCCACTATTTCCTGGGGTGAACGTATGGTCACCAATTCCCCGCGATGAATCAGGCCGAACCGATCAGCGATGCGCTCGACATCATGGAGCACATGCGATGAAAAAAACAAGGCTCCGCCACCCTGCCGATATTCGTCAAGAATATCGACCACATCCTTGCGACCAACCGGATCGAGGCCTGAAAGCGGTTCATCGAGGATAAGAAGCCGCGGCTTGATCGCCAGTGCATGGGCAAGTGCAGTCCGCTGCATCATGCCCTTAGAAAACTTGCCTAGGGGACTACGGGCGACTGCATTGAGGCCAAAGCGCTCCAGCCAAAACATACAATGGCGTTCCGCATTCTCCACCTGTACGCCATGCAGGCGCAGCCCCATCAATAGTATCTCATAGGGGGTCAAGAACTCCTGCAGGCTTGGATTTTCGGGAACGAACCCCAGTCCGCGCCGCGCCTCATAGTCTCCCACATCGCGCCCGAAGATGGTTGCATATCCGCTGGACGGCTTTAGCGACCCGATAAGAATCTTAATCAAGGTGCTTTTTCCGGCCCCGTTGGGACCGATAAAGCCAAATGTTTCTCCGGCCGCCACCCTGAGCGAAATGCCCTTGAGAGCCTCCTTACCCGGCTTTCTCCAGCTACCGGGATAGGTCTTGCGAACGTCTTCAACTTGAATTATCGAACTCATCGCACTTTCCCTGAGATCTGTGGAGAAACGGCCTGCAGCTTTCCATCGGAATCGATGATATATCGCATACCGAATGGATCAGGCGGAATAGACGACAAGAGCGCCCGCTCTACAAGTTCGTTCAAGTGCGTTGGACTCGAGCCCGTTTGGCTGCGATAGCGCTTGATCGCCCCTTCAAGCAACAGCAGGTTTTCCATACGGATCGCCCGTTTTTCCAGAAATGCGGCAAAAGGCTTGTGCCGTGTTTCCTTGGCCATCATACGGTGCAGTCTAATTGCCAGTTCGACGTCTTCGCCTCTACTTATCCAAAGGGCCGCCATTTGCTGCAGCTGGATCTGTTCCATCTCGTCATGGGCATGGCTTGCTGCCACCCGCAACCACTCGGCCCCGGCCACCGGATTCTTGCGAAAATGGAGTTCATTGAATCCGTAATAGAAGGCTGGCTGCCAGTCGAAAGGTCGTGCCTTACTGGCTTGACTGAGAACATATTGGGCCGCATCAACCTGCCCGTACCAAGGAAGAATGGCCGCGGCGATATAGTAATTATCCTCGTGGCCCGGATTGAGCCAGGCGGCATCCGACTGAACCAGTCCCAAAATGCGATAAGCGTCTGCATCCATTGACTCGGTCGATACCACAAGGGCGCGGAATCCTGCAAGATTTGCTGCCAGGTAGCGATCCCCGGCCGCGAGCAGAACCTGGACAAACCGCGGCATTGCCACCTGCATTTCAACCGAGGGTGCCGGGCGCGGCCTGGAATACAGCACCGGCACCAGCCCCAGGAAAGCCAAAAAAAAAGCCAGCCCGGATATCAGGCCGAGGTTTTGGCGGAACAAACGCATTTCACGAAAATTCCCGCCGAGAGAAGGCGTGTATGGCCAGGCCAATCATGGTGCCGGCATAGAACCCGCCCATCGCCAGCCCCAATACAACGGTCAAGGTATCCGGCGCCAAACCATACATGGGCCACACCCGCCAATCGAGCCGCGAGAGATCGGGCAGCATCCAGCGGATAGCGTCCAATATAGGGCCGTACCTGGCCGCCAGATCAGCCTGCCCCTCGGCACCCCGGGCCACATAGTCCACCACCGAACCCAGGGCCCGGCCCGCAATGGCGAACATCGCCCCCACCGCCAAAGGCAGCATGGCGACGGTAGATAGGGTCGCAATCCACAGGGTAAAGGCGGAGACGACCGCCACGTCAACCCAGACTCCCAACACCGCCGCCCAGTAGGGCCAACCCAACTCGGGCCTGAACTGTTGGTCGTAATGCAGGCCGGAGGCCATGACGACAACCCACAGGAGCATTCCCAAGATCAGGGCCGCTACTCCGGACAGCGCAAGTACGCCAAGATAACGTCCGATCAGGTAAGCAGCACGGGGAACAGGGTAACTCAGGGTCAACACCACCGACCGACGGTCGATCTCCCGCCCGACCAGATCCTGCACCAGCATGATGGCGAACAATACGAGACTAAAGCGCAGACCCGAGAGCCCGACATCAAGGGCCACAGTCCGCGGCTGCCTAGGCGAGAACGATGCAGAAAGATAGGCCACACCCACCAGGGAAATTCCCAGGGCAAGGACAACCAACAGGACGCGATTACGAAACCCAGCCCGCCAGGACGATTGAAAAAACTGCAACATGGGCCTCTTTCAAAAAAAAAGCGCGCCCTACGACGCGCTTTTTCCAGCAGAACCTATTTAGGTGGACCCTGCGGCCGTATTTGCTGCACCCCGAGCGGTATCTGCTTCGGTGGTAGTGCATCCCCCCGGCACGGCGCACCCCGCATGAACAGCTACAGCACCGCCGTTGGTGTGGCCCTTGAATGTACTCTTCCCTTTAGCAGAGGCCGATCCCACGGCATACCAAGCGCCGCTGGTACCGTCAGTTCCCGCCAGGAAAACATTGGCAGAACACTTGGGAGCAATGGCCGTAACCATGAAATGAGTACCCGGGGTTCCCGCAGCGGGCGCAACCCCATTTTTCGCTGCGGTTCCATCACAAATCGCTGTATCCGCAGCGAAAACGCCGGTAGACGCAAGCAACCCGACGCAAGCAACCGAAACAATACTGAACTTTTTCATAATTCCTCCGATGATCGTAATAGTTACTGAGTCGAAGCGGCAACGGCTTGGGTCAACACATTGCGTGCGTCGGACTGGGCCGCCTTGTCCTCGCCCTTGCGGGTGTAATCGCTGAATTGCGGGATGGCGATGGCCGCCAAGATGCCGATGATCGCAACCACAATCATCAATTCAATGAGGGTAAAACCTTTCTGCAGCTTCTTCATTGTGACGTCCTCCAAGAAAAGTAACGGAGATTCCGTTGACAAGACACTATCAAATTTCATGCCAGGTCTTTAGTGCCCAGACGCGTTGGCAACTGCCTGGGTTAACACGTTGCGCGCATCGGATTGAGCGGCCTTATCGTGCCCCCTGACGACGTAATCCGAATACTGTGGAATGGCAATCGCCGCGAGGATTCCGATGATCGCAACCACGATCATCAGTTCAATCAAGGTAAATCCCCTTTCCATCGTCGCTCCCGGAAGAATGCCATACAATGGAAAAGGCTAAGCGAGATTCATGCCACAATCAAGTTATCGTATAGGCGCTGGCATCCCGTTCCGGGCTTGTTCGCGTGACAATTTCCGTCACATAGTTCCACACGCCGTCACCCGGACGAGACCGCATCCCCCATGCAATCAAGTTGATTGGTGTCAAGAAATTCCCGGGCGTAGGAAACATGTACACCCCGACCAAGGAAGACCGCAAACAAATCGGGATCAATATGCCCGTTGTCCCGGAATTTCTCCAGTATCCCCAAGGCCTGGGACAGCTTCATGCCCTCCTTGTAGGGCCTGTCCTTCGCCGTCAGGGCTTCGAAGATGTCGGCGATGCCCATCATTCTGGCCTGCCAGCTCATCTCTTCCCGCTTCAAGCCGCGGGGGTAGCCCTTGCCGTCCATGCGCTCGTGGTGGCCGCCGGCGTATTCGGGGACGTTCTTGAGGTGCTTGGGCCAGGGGAGCTGTTCCAGCATCTTAATGGTGGCGACGATGTGGTGGTTGATGGTTTCCCGTTCGGCGGCGGTGAGGGTGCCGGCGCGGATGGTGAGATTTTCCAGTTCGTTGTCGCTGAGGAAAGGCACCTCGTCGCCCGCCGGGTTCCGCCAGCGGTAAGCGGCGGCGATGCGGCGGACCCGCTCGATGTCCTGGTCGCCCATGCGCTCGCCGCCGATATTGGCCTGGCGGAGAAATTCCCGGTCGGCGTCGATCTGTTCCGTGCGCCGGCGCAGCTCCTCGGCCGCCGCGGCCGGGTCGGCGCCGCCCGCCAGGGCGCGCAGCAGGGCGATTTCGGCGTCGCGCCGCAAGACCTCGAAGCGGGTGTCGATCAGTTCGATGCGGTCGAAAATGGTCTGCAGCTTGGTCGCCTTGTCGACCACATGGACGGGCGTGGTGATCTTGCCGCAGTCGTGGAGCAGGGCCGCGATGCGCAGCTCGTAGCGGTCCTTGTCGGTCAGGGTGAAGTCGGCCAGGGGGCCTTCCTTGGTGTCATTCACCGCCTCGGCGAGCAGCATGGTGAGCACCGGCACCCGCTGGCAGTGGCCGCCGGTGTAGGGCGACTTTTCGTCGATGGCGGTGTTGATGAGCTTGATGAAGGACTCGAAGAGATCTTCGAGCTGGGCGATGAGCTGGCGGTTGGTGAGGGCGATGGCAGCTTGGGAGGTCAGGGATTCGGCCAGGCGCTGGTCGGCTTCGGCAAAGGCCCGGACCCGGCCGGTGGCCTGGTCGATGGCGTTGATGAGCTGCAGGACGCCGATGATTTCGCCTTCGTGGTTCTTCATCGGCACGGTGAGGAAGGACTGGGAGCGATAGCCGGTGCCGGCGTCGAATTTCCGCGTGCCGGAGAAGTCGAAGCCGGCGGCGCTGTAGGCGTCTTCGATATTGACTGTCTTGCCGGTGAGGGCGGCGTAGGCGGCGACCATGCCGTCGTTGGCCGAACCGTCGTCGCGGTAGAGCGGCAGGTCGGCGAACTTGCTCGAAATCGGCGCCCCGCTGGTACCGCCGAAGGCGATGCCGAGGGAGTCGGTGCGGACGATTTCGAAATGCAGGTGTTTCTGGTCTTCCGAAACCAGGTAGAGGGTGCCGCCGTCGGCATGGGTGATGGTCTTGGCGGCGAGCAGGATTCTTTCGAGGAGCCGGTCGAGGTGGCGTTCGCTGGATAGCGAGGCCCCGATGTCGTTAAGTTGCTCCAAGCGGCGAAACAGTTGGTCCAGGGTTTCCATGACGCCTCCCTGCTACGGTGAAAGATTGCCAATTGTTGCCGGGCTCCAGGCCAGCACGGCCTCGACAGTAAGCACCATGTCGTCCCGCTTGATACCCTTCAGATCGCCGTCTTGATAACGGACTTCGACGGCAACGGGATTCAGCCAGCGCAGGGCGTCCAATCCGCAGGGCAAGGCCTCGCCAGCGTCGGTCAGCATGTTGGCGAGTTCGTCCAAGTCATGTGTACGACGGAACTCGATGCCCCGGACGAACAACACCGCCTTGAGCGCCTTTTCCACCGCCGGCTGGGCGTGAAACCCGATCGCCGCCTCGCTGGCCCGCGGAATTGCCCGCAGGATATCGCAGGTTCCCCGATCCCGGGCAGCCAGGCGAAGATATTCCAATGCCTCGTCAGTGGCCCATGTCATAGGTCACCCTTCCTGCCTTGCGCGCCCAGTAATGGGCCGTTCCGGAACCCCTACTCCGCCGTTCGAACTCGGCCTCGGAGCAGAGGAGCAAGCGACTCCTACGCCCGGCGCCACGCGCCCGATGGCGCCGCGCAACCGCACGGATTCCGGCAGTTTTTCCTCCAGTTCCCGCTCGACCACCAACAGGCCCAGGTCAGAACCTTCATCCGCCTCGCCCCGTGCGTAGGAGCCGAATACGATTGCTTTACTGGGGGCACGGGCAACTGCCACCAGGCGCTCCACCGCTAAACGGATATCGGATTCGGAAAGCATTGACGCTCCTTATTTGATGCACACCGCCCGCACCTGCTTCATGTCGGTGATACCCTGCACGACCTTTTCGATGCCGTCCATCTTGAGGGTGCGCATGCCTTCGTTGAGGGCGCAGGCGAGGATTTCCGCGACGCGGGCTTTCTCCTGGATGAGTTTCTTGACGGCATCGGTGCCGACCATCAGTTCGTGCAGACCGACTCGGCCCTTGTAGCCCGTGTCGTTGCACGCGGTACAGCCCTTGGCGCGGTAGAGGGTGAATTTACCGCCCTTGGCGTAACGGGCGCCCCAATCCTTGTAGATGGCTTCCATCGACCCCTTGGGGTCTTTTTTCCAGGCATCGGTGTGGGCGAGTTCCTCGCAATATTCCTGGAGGAGTTGTTTGATCTCGCCCTGATCCGGCTGGTAGGCCTCCTTGCACTCCTTGCACAGCCGCTTGGCGAGCCGCTGGGCCAGAATGCCGAGCAGGGCGTCGGCGAAGTTGAAAGGGTCCATGCCCATGTCGAGGAGCCGGATCACCGACTCCGGCGCCGAATTGGTGTGCAGCGTGGCGAAGACGAGGTGGCCGGTGAGGGAGGCCTCGATGCCGATGCCCGTGGTTTCGGGGTCGCGCATTTCGCCGACCATGATGATGTCGGGGTCGGCACGCAGGAAGGCCTTCATCACGGTGGCGAAGTCGAGGCCGGCCTTCTTGTTGACCTGCACCTGGCGCAGGCCTTTCTGGGTGATTTCCACCGGATCCTCGGCCGTCCAGATCTTGGTGTCGGGCTTGTTGAGGTGGCCGAGCACGGAATGGAGCGTCGTCGTCTTGCCCGAGCCGGTGGGGCCGCAGACGAAGAAAAGGCCGTAGGGTTTTTCGACGCAGCCGACCAGGGCCTCGCGGTTTTTCGGGGTCAGCCCCAGCTGGTCGAGGGGGATCGGCTCGCCGGCGGCGAGGATGCGCATCACCACGTCTTCGACGCCGCCGGCGGTGGGAATGGTGGCGACCCGCAGCTCGATATCGAGGGGGCCGTACTTCTTGAACTTGATCTTGCCGTCCTGGGGTTTGCGTTTTTCCGAGATGTCGAGGTCGCACATGATCTTGAGGCGGGTCACCAGGGGGGCGCGGTAGGAGGCCGGCACCTCGATGTACTTGACCAGGGAGCCGTCCTTGCGGAAGCGGACGATGGTCTTGTCCTTGCCCGGCCGGGGTTCGATGTGGATATCGGAAGCGCCCTGCTGGTAGGCCTCGACGATGATCTTATTGACCAGGCGGACCAGCTCGTTGTCGGCCGCGGCCGACGCTTCGTCGCCGCCGAAATCGCCCGCCTCGTCGCCCTCGCCCATGTCGGAAAGTAGATCGTTGACCGACCCCATGTCGGACAGGGCGCCGAAAAACTGGTCCACGGTCTGGGCGAATTCCTGGGTGGTGGTGACCCGATAGACGATCTTGCTCTTGGGGAAAATGTTGTTCACCACCCGGGAACTGCGCACCCGCTCGGGGTCCGGCGAAACGACGACGACCCCCTCGGGGCTGTCCTCGAGGGGCAGCCAATGGCTTTCGTCGATGTACTCGCGCTTAATGTTGCGCAGGAGGTCGAGGGGCTTGATGCGATCAGCCTTGAAGGCTTCGTAGGGCACGCCAAAAAACTTGGACAAGGCCGCACCGATGGCGGCCGGGCGAACATTGAACTCCTTGACGAGAACGCCTTCGACGTCGGCGCCCTTGAGCCGGGCCACCCGCTGGGCCTGGTCGAGATCGGCCGCGGAAATGACGGCGTCGGCCACCAGGTAATCGTATTTTGAACGGATGGCGTGGGTCGGCTTCTGGCGCTGGGTGAGCGCGATGGCCAGGGTCTTGGCCAGCTCGCCGCTGCCCTCCTCGGCCAGCGCCGCAAAAGGCGCGTCGGCCTTGTTGTTGATGAGCTGGATGACGCCGAGCAAGTCACCGGCTTCATCGACGATGGGCGCCACCAGCATCTGCTTGGAGCGATAGCCGGTGCGCTTGTCCACCTCCTTCAGGAACTGCATCTTGGGGCTGTATTGCTTCAATTCCACGTCGTCGTACACGTCGCGGATATTGACCGCCTTGCGGGTGGCGGCGACGTAGCCGGCAATACTCTGGTCGGCGATGGGCAGCTTGATGTCCTTGAAGGAATTGAGCCCCGTCTTGACCCGGGAGACGATCGACTGCTTGTCCTCGCCGACGACGTAGATGGTCAGCCGGTCAGCGTTGAAGAGGCTGCACATGTCCTTGGAAAGCTCCAGCATGATCTCGTCCACATTGCTGGTGGCGTGGATCTTGTTGGTGACGTCGTGCAGCTTCTTGAGAAAAACCAGTCGACCGGCGACGTCGCCCATCCCGGTCGCTTCGTTCTTGTTTTGCGTCGTCATTGTTTTCCGTCCCTGGCCGCCAGGCCACCCTCCAGCCAGCACGCCCGGAAGCCGTGCTGGGCCAGGAGGAAGGCGGCGGCCGAACTGCGCCGGCCGCTCTGGCAATACACGATGTAGTCCCGCTCGCCGTCGAGCAGGTCGAATGCCGCCCGCAGTTCGTTGAGCGGAATGTTCATGGCCCCGTCGAGGCCGTTCTGGGTGAATTCGGCGGCGTAGCGGACATCCAGCCAGCGCGCCGCCCCGGCGGCCACCCGGGCCGCCGCTTCGGCCCAGCCGACGGCATGGAGGAGCGGCGCCTTGAGCAACTCGACGAAATCGGCCTTGCCCAAGCGCAGGAGAACCCCGTCGCTGGCCATGGCCACCGACGCGCTGCGCAAGGCGTCCGAAACCAGCGCCTCCTCGCCGAAGGCCTCGCCGGAACGCAGGTCGGCGACCTCGATCTCGGCGCCGCCGACCTGCCGGGTGACCCGCGCCCGGCCGGATTCGATGAGGTAGTAATAATCGCCAATTTCGCCCTCGCGGATGAGCACCTGCCCCCGCTTGACCCGAATCCGATCGAACCGCAGCATGAGTTCGTGGAGATGCGCCGGGGGCAGAAGCGACAAGCCGCTGCCCGTAAGCATCTGGGCATTCACCGCCCCGGTGATGGTCTTCCACAGGGAGGCGTCCTCGGCCTTCTGGCTTGGGCGGTTGCCCTCGGCGGAAAGCTGGTCCCAGGTCATCATGATGTCCAGCAGGTTGTCGTCGAGGCGCAGAATTTCGACTTCGGTGATCGCCTTGCTCCCGGCAGGCCGGGCGGATTTGCGCCCGATCGGCCAGTTGGCGGCATCGCAGCCGCCAACCAGGAGTTGCATGCCGCCGCCGGAGAGGTCGAGTTTGAGTTCGCCCCGCAGGAGGTACAGCGATTCCTTGTCGAGGTCGACACCCTGCAGGGGATCGGTCCCGAGCGCAAAGCGCTGGGGCCGGCACAGCGCCGCCAATTCCTGCAGGCGGGCCGGCGAGAGGCCCCGCACGGGTTCCAGGCGGCCGAGCTGATCCGCGGTCATGGTCAGAACTCGAAAATCTGGTTGTTCTGCAGCATCTTGGGCTTGAAGCTGCCCAGACAATCCTCGATCTCTTCCATGGTCAGTTCGATCTGCCCGGGCTTGAGGTGGGTGATGTGGATTTCGCACTGGCGTTCGAGTTTCTGCAGTTCGGTTGCCAGCATGCTCGGGCACAGGTGGCGGGAGACGATGGCGAGCCGCTCCTCGCGGTTGGAGAAGGCGCACTCGACGATGAGGTGCTTGAGATTGCGTACCTTGTTGACGGCTTTCCAGAAGCCGTCGCAGATCCCGGTGTCGCCGGAAAAAACCAGGCTGGCCTGGCCGGAGTCGATCTGGTAGCCCACGGCCGGAACCGTATGCTCAACGGGCAAGGGAGTCAATTGACGCCCCCCGAGCTTGACCGTCTGGCCCAGTTCGATCGTCTGGAAGCGCATGAAAGGCTTGTCCGCCGTCGGGATTTCGGAAAAATCGGGCCAGATCGCCCAGTTGAAAATGTGGTTCCTGAGGATGGTCAGGACGGCTTCCGTGCCATAGACGGTGAGCGGCTGGGAGCGGCGGTCCCCCACGGTATCGACCATGAGCGGCAGGGAAGCGATGTGGTCGAGGTGGGTGTGGGTGAGAAAGACGTGATCGATCATCGCCAGTTCGGCGATCGACAGGTCGGCGACTCCGGTGCCGGCGTCGACGAGAACATCCTGGTCGACGAGCATCGATGTGGTCCGCAGGTGCCTGCCCCCGATGCCGCCGCTGCAACCAAGGATTCTCAGTTTCATCGCTATTTGGTGGTGAAGTTGGTGACGCCGTCCCAGGCCGGCCCCGGCGGTTCGGCCCGCCAACGGGCGATGCGCCCGATGTAGAGATGATACAAGGCGCAGCCGGGGAAGCGTTGGGAAAGATTGTGCAACTGCAGTTCGGCCTGATCCCATTCCTGGGCGCGATAAAGGCGCAGGGCGTGCTGCCAGAGTTTGAGTTCGTCGAGGCTTGCGGCCGGCACTTCGCCGGCCGGGCCGAGGGGTTCGTAGATGGCCAGCGGCTCGCCCTTGCCCTTGGGCCGCACCCGGTCGATCTCGCGGAAGACGAAGTCCTTCACCGCGGCCTTGGTGGCTTCGCCGACCAGGATGCCGACGCCGTACTCCTTGGTCATCCCTTCGAGGCGGGAACCGGTATTGACCACGTCGCCCATCACGGTGTACGCCTTGCGCACCGGCGACCCCATGTCGCCCACCGTCATCATCCCGGTGTTGATGCCGACGCCGATGTGGAGTTCAGGCCAGCCCCTTTCCCGGAAGGGGGCGTCGAGCTTCCTGATTTCGCGCTGCATCTCGAGCGCCGTCAGGACGGCGTGGCGGGCATGGTCGGGATCGGCCACGGGGGCGCCCCAGAAGGCCATGATGGCGTCGCCGATGTACTTGTCCACGGTGCCGCGATGGTGGCGGGTCACCGCAGTCATGGCGCCGAGATAGTCGTTCATCAGGTGGGTCAGTTCCCGGGGGTCGAGGCCTTCCGAAATGGTGGTGAAACTGCGGACATCGGAAAACAGCACCGTGAGTTCCTGCTTCCTGCCCGCCATGCTGTAGCGCTCCGGATCCCGAGCCATTTCGTCCACCAGTTCGGGCGGTACGTACTGGCCGAACAACTCGGTAAATTGGCGCTTGGTCTTGGATTCGACAAAGTAACCCCAGGACATGTTCAAGGCGTAGAGCAATAGGCAGAGCAGGACGGCCGAACCAAGGGGCAGCACGAGGCCGGCACCGTGCCAGAGAAAGAGGTTGAATCCGACCACCGCGGCCAGGCTGGCGGCGGTGAGGAGCGAGGCGCGAAGCGGCGAGACGAGCGGCAGCAGGAGGGTGAGCAGGGCGCCGAGAAGGAGGAGTCCCAGGACTTCGGCGCCGAGCACGTAGGGCGGACGCTGGCGGATCGACCCGTCGAGCATGCCGGCGACCATGTTGGCGTGGATTTCGACGCCGGGATAGGTGGCGCCCACTGGAGTGGAGCGCAGGTCCATCAGCCCCGGCGCGGTCGTGCCGACGAAGGCGATGCGCCCGTTGAGCCTGGCCCCATCGACCCGGCCCTGGAGAACATCCGCCGCCGACACATAGGGAAAACTCCGCTCGCCGCCGCGGAAGGGGATCAGTGCCGCTCCGATCTCATCCACGGGGATACGCATTCCGGAGCGCTCGCCGCCGACCTCGAGCCACTCCATGCCGCTGCCGGCATCGGGATACCCGGGTTTGAGGACGGCGCCGCCGAGCAACTGGCGAACCATGGCGAGGGCCAGGGCTTCGTAATAGTTGCCGTCGTGCCGCACCACCAGAGGGACGCGGCGGGAAACGCCGTCGAAATCGACGACCGGGTTGAAGTGCCCGGCGCTGGCGGCGTTTTTCTGCAATTCCGGCAGGTTGCCGCCGTAGCCTTTCCAGTCGAGCAGGGTGTCGGGCCGCCGGGCCAGGTGGCCGGCCGGCCAAACGGGGGCAGGCAGAGCGCCGCTGCGGCGGGCGTCGTCGATGCCCGAAAAGTAGTAACCCAGAACCACCGGCCGCCCTTTCAGGGTTTCGGCGAAGAGGCGATCGTAGTTGAGGCTGGTGCGAAGGGCGGGAAGCGCCTCCTGGTAGGCCTTTTCACCCCGCAACTGCTCGCGGCCGAGTTTCTCCAGAACCTTGAGACCGGAACTTTCGTCGGGTTCGGCGAAAACGACGTCGAAGCCGAGGACCGACACCCGGTACTCGTCGGTGAGTTTCTTGACCAGCTGGGCGAGAACATCCCGACCCCAGGGCCAGCGCCCGACCTCGGACAGGCTTTTCTCGTCGATGTCGACGATGACGATGCGGTCGTCCTGGGTGCCGGGAGCGGAGAGCCGGACCCGGACGTCGTAGAGATAGGCGTCGAGCAGGCTGACGAAGGGCAACTGCCAGACCCTCGCCCCGTGGCCGAGGAAGACCAGGACGCAGGCGGCGCCGAGGAGGTAGCGGGCGAGATGTTTTTTCAAGTTAACCTGACGAGGGCCGTGTCGCTGACGTCAGGTCTTGAAAAAGAACTCCATCTTGATCCCGGCGATTTCCACCACGTCGTGGTCGGCCAACTGGTGGGCCTGGGAATCGAGAACGTTGCCGTTGACGATGGGAAACTGGGCGCCTTCGACATGGGTGATGAAGAAGCCGTGGGGCCGGCGGGCGATCACTGCCACCTGGACGCCGGGCTTGCCCAGGGTGGTCAGGGTCTTGGTCAGTTCGAGCTCCTTGCCGGCATTGGCGCCGGTGAGGAGCTGGATGGCCGCCGTCGGCAGCGCCGCGGCCTGCGGCGCCGCGGCCGCCGGGCCAGCCGGCTGGGTATGGGTGGTAACGCCGGCGGGCTGGCTTTCCATCGAACGGGCCAATCCGGTCTGGCTCTCGGTCAGCGCCTTGGGCACGTCGGCAGCCTGCTTCATGACATTGGGCCGGATCAGCATGGTCTTTTCGAAATCGCCGGCACCGGCGCCGCCGGCCGGCTGTTCGCTGACGTACTTGAGCTTGTATTTGCCGAGTTCGACCACGTCGTTGTTGCGCAGGAAGTGCTTTTTCACCGGCTGGCCGTTGACCAGCGTGCCGTTGGTGCTGTTGAGATCCTCGAGGAAGGAATCGTTCAAGATGGTGACGATGGCCGCATGCTCGCCGGAGATCGCCAGGTTGTCGATCTGGATGTCGTTGTGGGGTTTGCGCCCGAGGGTGATGCGCTCCTTGTTGAGCGCAATTTCCTTGAGCACCAGACCGTCCATCGAAAGGATCAGTTTTGCCATGTTGCCGTCCTCATCTCATTTGAACCAGGCCAGGAATTTCTGTAACCAGCCCTGCGGAGCCGAGAAATCGCCCCGAACTTTGACAAGAATAACCGAAATATTGTCCTTGCCGCCATTGTCATTTGCCATCTGGATCAACTGATCCGCCGCCAGCCCGAGATTTGACGACAGGGTCTGCAGGGTCATGGCGATTTCCTCGTCCTCGACCATGTCGTTCAAGCCGTCGGAGCACAGGAGGTAGATATCGCCGGCCTCGACGTCGTAGTCGTGGACTTCGGCCTCGACCTCGGGGTCGACGCCCAAGGCCCGGGTGACCAGATTCTTGTTCTGGGAATAACGAGCCTCCTCGGCCGAGATCAGGCCGCTGTCGATCTGTTCCTGGAGCAGGGAATGGTCGCGGGTGATCTGCTGGAATTCGTCGCCGCGCAGGCGGTAGAGCCGGGAGTCACCAATGTGGGCGACCGTCACCAGATTGTCGTAGAACCAGGCGAGAACCAGGGTGGTTCCCATGCCGGCATACTGGGGCTGGCTCTGGGCAGCGTTGTAGATCGCCTCGTTGGTGGCGCCGACCTGTTCCCGAATGTGCTTGTGGGAAAGGCGCTTGCCCGATTCGACGTCGAGATCCTGGGGGCTGCAGGTCTGGATCAACCCCGTCAGATTCGACCCGAGGAGCGTCGTGGTCATGCCGCTCGCCACCTCGCCCGCGTTATAGCCGCCCATGCCGTCGGCCAGGATGGCGAGGCCGAGTTCGGCGTTACCGAAAACGGCATCCTCGTTATGCGACCGGACGACACCGGGATCGGTCCGGGTTACCACCTCGAGCACTTCAGCCAGTTTCATTCTCGGTTTCCCTAAAGGGTGATATCCACATTGCCATCGTCGCCAGCCGTCGCCAGGGCCGGCAGGCAGGCCCGCAGGCTGGCCGCCATGTCACTGCCCCGCTGGAAGCGCTGATCCGGATCCTTGAGCAAGCTCCGGCCGATGATCGCGTTGAGTTCCGGGGGGACGGCCGGATTGACCGTGACCACGTCGGGGGCCGGTTCGTTGGCGATCTTGTACATGAGCTGGGCCATCGATTCGCCGACGAAGGGCAGCTGCCCGCTGCACAACTGGTACAGGGTGACGCCCAGGGAATAGAGGTCGGAGCGGCCATCGACCTTCTTGCCGGCCAATTGCTCGGGGGACATGTAGGACGGGGTGCCGAGGACCATGCCGGTCTTGGTCTTGGACGAATCGGTAATGCGGGCGATGCCGAAATCGGTGACCTTGACCTGGTCCGACTCGGCTTCGTACATGATGTTGGCCGGCTTGATGTCGCGGTGGACGACGTTGTTCTGGTGGGCATAATCGAGGGCTTCCGCCACCCGGGCCACCACCGACACCGCCCGGGCCAGCGGCAGGAGCGCGCCGGCCTTGGTCTGGGCAACGAGATCGCGGCCCTTGAGGAATTCCATGGCGATGTAGGCGAGGTCGTGCTCCTCGCCGGCGTCGAAGATGGTGACGATGTTAGGGTGGTTGAGGCGGCCGGCGGTTTCGGCTTCGCGGAAGAAGCGCTCCTTGACCTCGGTCAGTTCGTCGGCTTCGAACTCCTGGGCGAGGGCCATGGTCTTGATGGCGACGACGCGGTTGATCTTGGGATCGCGACCGAGGTAGACCACCCCCATGGCGCCCTTGCCCAGTTCCTTTTCCACCTGGTAGCGGCCGAGCATGGGCTTTTCCACCTGGCCGTCGGCGAGGATCACCGTGCCGCCGCCGGACTGGCCGCGACTGCCGCCGAGGAGCACGGTTTCGGACATCTGCTTGGCCTTGGCGATGCGTTGTGGCAGGTCGCGGAAATTGAGGTTGAAGTCGGCCATGTAGCGGAAGACCGCCTCGGCCTTGTTGAACTGGCGCTTGCGCTCGTAATCCAGGGCCAGGTTGTAGAGATTTTCCATCAGCCCGTTGTCCATCGGGCACTTGCGGAACTTGTCGAAGGCCATGTCGAGCTGGCCCTGGCCCTGGAAAGCCAGGCCGAGCATGCGGTTGGATTCGGCCGATTCGGAATCGGCTTTCTCCTTGCCACGCTCGGTGACCAGGAAGCGTTTGGTGGTGAGCAGCAAATGCCCCACCACGAGAAGGCTGGCTGCCCCCATCAATTGGATCCACAGGCCGCCCCCGACCATCAGGCCGAAATGGGCAGCCACCAGGCCGACCAGGAGAAGGGCCGTGGCCGCCGCGCCAAGGCCGGCCGAGAGCCGGGGGAGCACGGCGACGAGATAGGCGGCGACGAGGAGAAAGACGCCGAGGCCGGCCCAGACGCCCCAGGCGGGGGTGACGAAGAAGTGTTCCTGGAGGATGCTCGACACGGCGTGGGCCAGGGTCAGCACCGGCGCCATGGCGGGCGCCACCGGGGTCACCTGGGCCGCCCCCACGCCGGCGGCGGTAGCCCCGATCAGGACGATCTTGCCGGCGTACTTGCTGGCGGGAATCTTGCCGGCCACGACGTCGTAGAAGGAATCGACCTGAAAGGCGGGTTTTCCTTCGGCATCCTTGTAGAAGAAGGTGTTCATCTGGGTGGCCTGGTCGGTGGCGATGCGCAGCTTGCCCAGGCGCACCTCCTCGCCCAGCTGGACCTGGATGTCGGCGGGGCCGAGATTGAGGCTCCGGGCAGCGATCATCAGGGCCAGGGAGGGGTAGTACTGGTCGAAATACTGGACCACCAGCGGCTCGGTGCGGATGCCCCCGTCGATGTCGGGATTGGCGTTGAGATGCCCGAGGGCGGCGGCCCGGGCGCCCACCGCCTCGACCGGAATCTGGACCTGGACGCCGGGCAGTGCGACGCCGCTGCCGGGTGTGACCTGGACGACGCGGTTGCGCGCCACGAAGTCGGGCAGGGGTTTGTCCGGCCGGCCTCGGGCGTCGCCGAGCTGGAAGGTCAACGGCAGCAGGACCGAGTTGGCGCGGGCGTAGCTGTCGGCCAGCTTGCGGTCGGTATTGAGGGCCTCCTCGGCCTCCTTCAAGACGGCGGCGATCTTTTCCATCTCCGGCGTCGGTGCCGCGCCTTCGGCAGCCGCCTGGTTGACCAGATCGGTGAGCTTGGCGATGTAGGCGTAGCCGGCGCCGATTTCGGGTTCGTAGAAAAAGACGGTGTTGCCGATCACCTTGGCCTGGGCGCCCGCCAACAGGTCGGTGAGCTTGGCGTGCAGATCCCGCGGCCAGGGCCAGCGGCCCAGGTTGGCGACGCTATGGTCGTCGATGGCGATGACGGCGATGCGGTCCGAGGGCGGGCGCGTCGAGGCGCGGACCCCCATGTCATAAGCCTTGCGCTCCAGGCTCTGGACGAGATCCGAGCCGTTCAGCGCAAGCATGACCAGCGTGACGACCACGCCGAGAAACCAGTCGGTTTTCCAGAACCCGGCCTTGCCCATGCCCCCTTTTTCCTGTGGTGTTTTCAGCGCCCGGCGCTGACGTTCGAATATTTGTCCGCTATTCTTACGCGCCGGTCCAGCCTAGTCAAATTTCATCCCAGCGGCAGCGCGGTTCCCAGGCCCATTTCCTGGGCCGCCCGGACGACCCGCAGGGCGACGGCGAGATCCTGGATGGCCATGCCCTGGGATTCAAACAGGGTGATCTGGTCGGCCGCCGTCCGGCCGGCCCGGCGGCCGATGATGATGTCGCCCAGTTCGATGAGCTGCCGCGGATGGAGCCGCCCTTTTTCGAGCAAGGGCAGAAGGTCGCCGGCTTCGGCCAGGGCGGTCGGCACGGCGTCGACGCAAACCGGTTGGCAGCGCTTGACGGCGTCTTCCGAAAGTTCACGGCGGATCAGGGCGTTCGAACCGGCGGCGTTGATGTGGCAGCCCGGTTCGAGCCAATCGGCGTCGAACAAGGGTTCGGCGGCGGTAGTCACAGTCCCCACTACGTCGCTGCCCCGCACCGTCGCTTCCGGGCTGGCGGCGGGCTCGACGGCGACCTCCAGTTCGACGCTCAGGCGCTGGCAGAAGGCCGCCAGCCTCTCGGGCCGGCGGCCCCAGACCTTGACCCGCTCAAGGGGCAGGGCGGCGCAGATGGCCCGCAGATGGCCCTCGGCCTGCCAGCCCGAGCCGAAGACCCCGGCCACCCGGCTGTCGGGCCGGGCCAGCCACTTGGCGGCAACACCGCTGGCGGCCCCGGTGCGCATCATGCCCAGGTAGTCGGCCTCGATGATGGCCAGCAGCATGCCGCTGGCGGCATCGAAGAGATGGACGAGGAAGCGGTTGCCGCTGCGGTTGCTGGTGTAGGCCTTGTAGCCGAGCACACCCTGGGCCGGCAGCGCCCCCTGCAGCAGGTGGAGCACGGTGCGCGGCAGGCGCGTGCGGGCCCTCGGAGTGTCCTGGGCTTCCCCCAGGGCAAGGTCGCGGTGGGCCGATTCGACGGCCTCCAGGGCCAGGGCCATGGTGAGAACCTGTTTGACGTCGTGTTCGCTGAGAAAGAGGGCCAATTCCGGTCTCCTTAGACGATCTTGATATTCTGCCGCGCCCGTATCCGCCGCTCCAACCAGCGGCCGACCGCGACCACGATCACGGCCACCACCGCGCCGCCGGCTCTGGGCGCCCAGGCTGGCAGGGCGAAAAGGGCCTGCACGCCGCCGTCGGCGAGCATCATCTCGCCGGCGACGTAGCCGAGCAGCCCCGCCCCGATGAGAACGACCACCGGCCAGCGCTCCATGGCGTGCATGATGACCTGGCTCGACCAGACGATGAGGGGGATGCTGAACACCAGGCCGAATATAAGCAGCGACAGGTTGCCGTGGGCGGCGCCGGCGACACCGATGACGTTGTCCAGACTCATCACGAAATCGGCAATGATGATTGTCTTGATGGCGCCCCAGAGATTGTCTGCCGCGGCGATATCCTCGCCGTCGCCGTCTTCCGGCAGAAGAAGCTTGACGGCGATCCAGACCAGCAGCAGCCCCCCCGCCAGCTTGAGCCAGGGCAGGTTCAAGACCAGGGCGGCGAAGACCGTAAGAAGCACGCGCAAAAAGATGGCGCCGGCGACACCCCAGAAGATGCCTTGCTTGCGTTGTTGCGGCGCCAGGTTGCGGCAGGCCAGGGCGATCACCACCGCGTTGTCGCCCGACAGGACGATATCGATGGCAATGATTTGCAGGACTGCCGTCCAGAATTCGAGGGAGCTGAGATCCGGCATCGTGGGTTTCGTTTAGGCCGCCATTGTAACCGGCCTGGCCCGGACTAAGCCGGGCAACGGGACTTGGCCGCCGCCGGCTGGCCGGAAACCAGGGGGCGCAGCAGCGGTTCCAGTTCCTTGAGCACGCTCACCGGCAGGGCCGAGGTGAAATCGTAGGCGGCGGCCTGTTCGCCCGGGACAAAGGCGGTCACCGTGCCGAAGAAGCGCTCGCCGAGGTAGAAGACGAAGGTCGCGGCGCGATTGACCACCCGCGAGTACTTGATCTGGCCGCCCGCCCCCACCACGTCGAAGCGGTGGTCGCCGGTACCGGTCTTGCCGCCCACCAGGAGCGGCTTGCCCGCCTCGTCCTTGTAAGTATCCTTGACCCGCCTGGCGGTACCGCTATTGACCACCCGCAGGAGCGCCTGACGCGCCGCCGCCGCCACCTCCTCGGGCAAGACCCGCTCGCCCTGGCGGGGTTGCCACGCCATCTGGGTTTCGAAGGGCGTATTGGCGGCAAAACGCAACTGGTCCACCCGCACCGTCGAATGGCGGATGCCGCCGTTGACCACGATGCCCATCAGTTCGGCGAGGGCAGCCGGCCGGTCGGCGGAGCTGCCGATCGAGGTGGCGTAGGACGGCACCAGCCGTTCGAAGGGATAGCCGACCCGGCGCCAAGCCGCCGTAATACGCTCGAAGGCCTCGGCTTCGAGGGCGATTTTGATGCGCACGTCCTGGGCATGGCGGAAGCGTGAATTGAGCAGCCAGCGGTAGGCTTCCTGGCGCTGCTGCCCGCTGGCCGCGACCACCTGGTCGAAATTGGCTCCCGGATGCTGCTTCAAATAACCCACCAGCCACAGTTCCAGCGGATGCACCCGGGCCAGGTAACCCTGGTCGGAAAGGTTCAGCCGAAGCGGCGCATAGGTGGCGTAGAGGCGCCTCAACTGGGCCTCGCCACCCACCCGGTCGCCCAACTGGCTGGCCATGAAGGCGCTGAAGGCGGCGAAGTCGGCCTGGGGTTCGACGCCGAGAAACGCCGCCGCCAGCCGGCTGGGCAGGGGCCGCAGGTCGGAGATCAAGGCAGGAAGCAGTTCTTCCGGGGGGGTGCCGCGATACTTGCGGTAGAAGTGGGCCAGAAACTCCTTGCCTTCGCGGTCGGCGAACTGGCTGAGGAAACGCCGCCGCACCCGCTCGTCGCCGTCCCGCAAGGGCCGGCCGGGGGCATCTTCGGCTTCGAAGGTGTGGTAATGGACGACGTCACGCATGATGCGGACGAAGGCAAGATTCACCGACTGTTCCAGGGCTTCGGCCACGGATGGCACCTTGGCGTCGTCTTCGTGCTTGAAATTGCCGAAGGTGTGCAGGCCGCCGCCGGTGAAGAAGCTTTCGTGGGGATTGGCCGAGTAGCGGCGCTCCAGGGCGGCGGCGAGCATCGGCGCCAGGCCCTTGTCCTTGGCCCCCGGGAGGTACTCCACCGCCCAGCGCGTCAGGTTGTCGCCGCCTTCGGTCTTGATCTTGCGCAGTTCCTCCGGCGCCAGGCCGGCATAGCGCCGATGGAGGTCGGCGGCGGCTTCAAGATAGGTGACGAGGGTGCGGAACTTGGCGCTGGAACCCAGATCGAGCTTGGTACCGACGTTGATGTCGAGGGGCTGGTCCACGTTGTCGGCCTGGACCCGCAGGAGGTTGCCGAAGGGCGTCGCTTCGTAGAGGGTGAAGCTGTAGCGCACCTCGGCCGGGTCGCCCCGCTGGAGCAGCCGGTCGGCCTTGAGTCCGAGGCACTTGAGGACGGCGTCGTCGCGCAGGGTGGCGAGAAAGCGGGTCACCGCCGCCTGGGACGGCCCGTCGAGGGTGGTGCGGGCGGTCAGGTCGTAGCGATCCAGGGCATAGAGGTTGCCCACCTCGAGCAGGTCGGCAAGAACGCCGCGGGCGGCGTTGACCGCCTTGCGTTCGACGAAGGAGATGGGCGGCGGCGGCGGCGCCTTGTCCCGGGGCTGCAAGGCGATGGCCAGGGCGGCGTCGCGCAGTTCCGGCGAAATGATGCCGTCCCGGGCCAGGAGGCGAAGGTGGCTGTCGGTCAGTTCGGCCAGGCGCTGGGCGTTTTCGGCAAGCAGGTCGGAAGGCCGGCGCTGGGCGACAAACAGCGACAAGGCCTCCTTGAAGGGCGCCGCGGCGGCGGCGGGGTTGTCCGCGGCGGCGGCCAGCGACCGGTTGGCCTCGGCAAAATCACGGCCGTACCAGGCCCACAGCCCGTCCCCCAGGCCGTTGACCTCGCCCACTCCGGAGACGGCGCCGAGGGGAACCGAATTGACAAAGTCGAGGACGATGCGGCGCCGGGTCTCCAGGGTTTCCTCGCCGCCCTGGTAAGCCCGCAGGGAGGCCGAAGCCATCTGTCGCAGTTTTTCTTCAGCGCCGTGGGTGCGCCCCCCCGGCGAATGGCGGAATTTCTCGATCTGGGTGGCCAGGGTGCTGCCGCCGGCCCGGCTTGCCCCGCCGGGATCGACGGCCCGCACCGCCTGGCCGAAAACGGCCCGGCCGAAGCGGTCCCACTCGACCGCCGGGTTGCGCCGGGGATGGTCGGCGTCGAGCAACTCGCGGTTTTCGATATACAGGAGCGCCGCCACGACCACCGGGGGAACGGTCTCGAAGCGCTCGTACTGGCGTTCGGGATAGCGGGTCGAATAGATGGTTGCGCCGTTGCGGTCTTCGACGGTCAACCCGGCCTGGGATTTTTCCCGGTAGATCGGGTAGAGGCCGCGTCCGGTGAGTTCGACGAAGCGCTCGGACTGGCGTGCCTGGGCGGTCACTTGGAAGCCGGCGGCGGCCAGCCGCGGCAGGGATTCACCAAGCTGGCTATAGCCCAGACGCTGGTTGTAGGGGCCGCCGTCGGGCAGCCAGAGCTGAGGATTGGCGCCGGGTTTGAGGGAGAACGCAGCGTCCTTGGCCAGCTCGGTGAACAGCCGCGCCTGGAGCCAGGATTCGCGCATTTCCACCCAGCCGGCGGCCAGGGCCGCGGCAAGAACGACGAGCAGGATACGCAATATCCAGCTACGGGGAAAAAGGCGCCATCGGCGTTCCGGACGCCGTCCATCCCTCGGGGTGCTTGCGTGATCCATACCGGCCGCTCTCCTTGGCGACTTGAATTACTGGTTGATGCTGTTGGTGTGGCGGCATTTTAGACCGAAGATTTGCAGAAAATCCGCCGAACCATAAAAAAAGCGCCGGGGGTACCCGGCGCTTTTCGTGGCGAAGGACTTCGCAGGTGTTACAGCATGGCCTTCAGGAGCTTGGCCATTTCGGACGGGTTGCGCGTCACCTTGAAGCCGCACTCTTCCATGATGGCGAGCTTGGCGTCGGCGGTGTCGGCGCCGCCGGAGATCAGCGCACCGGCGTGGCCCATGCGCTTGCCGGCCGGAGCGGTAACGCCGGCGATGAAGCCGACGATCGGCTTCTTCATGTTGGCCTTGCACCACTGGGCGGCTTCGGCTTCATCGGGACCGCCGATTTCGCCGATCATGATGACTGCGTCGGTGTCCGGGTCGTCATTGAAGGCCTTCATGACATCGATGTGCTTCAGACCGTTGATCGGGTCACCGCCGATACCGACGGCGGACGACTGGCCGAGGCCCAGTTCGGTCAGCTGACCGACGGCTTCGTAGGTCAGCGTGCCGGAGCGGGAAACCACGCCGATGCGGCCCTTCTTGTGGATGTGGCCGGGCATGATGCCGATCTTCACTTCGTCCGGGGTGATCAGGCCGGGGCAGTTCGGGCCGAGCAGCAGGGTCTTCTTGCCGCCCTTGGCTTCCTTTTCCTTCATCTTGTTGCGCACCATCAGCATGTCGCGGACGGGGATGCCTTCGGTGATGCAGATCGCCAGGTCGAGGTCGGCTTCGACGGCTTCCCAGATCGCCGCAGCAGCGCCCGGGGGCGGCACGTAGATGACGGAAACGGTGGCGCCGGTTTCAGCGGCTGCTTCCTTGACGGAGGCGTAGATGGGCACGTCGAAAATCTTTTCGCCGGCCTTCTTCGGGTTCACGCCAGCGACGAAACAGTTCTTGCCGTTTGCGTACTCGATGCACTTTTCGGTGTGGAACTGAACGGTCTTGCCGGTGATGCTCTGGGTGACGATCTTGGTGTCTTTGTTGATCAGGTTAGACATTCGGTGCTCCTTACTTGACCGCTTCGACGATCTTGGTGGCGGCCTCGGCCATGGAATCGGCAGAGATGATGGGCAGACCGGAATCCTTGAGGATCTGCTTGCCGATTTCTTCGTTGGTGCCCTTCATGCGGACGACCAGCGGCACCGACAGGTGCGTTTCGCGGGCCGCGGCGACGACGCCGGTGGCGATGGTGTCGCAGCGCATGATGCCGCCGAAGATGTTGACCAGGATGCCCTTGACCTTGGGGTTCTTGAGCATGATCTTGAAGGCTTCGGTGACCTTCTCGGTCGTGGCGCCGCCGCCGACGTCGAGGAAGTTGGCCGGCTCGGCGCCGAACAGCTTGATGGTGTCCATGGTGGCCATCGCCAGGCCGGCACCGTTCACCAGACAGCCGATGTTGCCGTCGAGCGAGATGTAGGCGAGGTCGAACTTGGAGGCTTCGATTTCGTCGGCGTCTTCTTCGTCCAGGTCGCGCATGGCGACGATTTCCGGCTGGCGGTACAGGGCGTTGGAGTCGAAGTTGAACTTGGCGTCGAGCGCCTTGACGGTGCCGTCGCCTTCGTGGATCAGCGGGTTGATTTCGGCCAGCGAAGCATCGGTTTCCATGTAGCAGGTGTAGAGCTTCTTGAAGGTGTCGATGGCCTGGGCCTGCGAGGCCTCCGGCACGCCGATGCCGACCGCCAGTTGCTTGGCCTGCTCGTCGGTAATGCCGACCAGCGGATCGACGAACACCTTGATGATCTTCTCGGGGGTCTTGTGCGCGACTTCCTCGATGTCCATGCCGCCCTCGGAGGAAGCCATCATGGCGACCTTCTGGGTGGCGCGGTCGGTCAGCGCCGCGACGTAATATTCCTTCCTGATGTCAGCGCCGTCCTCGATCAGCAGGCGACGCACCTTCTGGCCTTCCGGACCGGTCTGGTGGGTCTTGAGTTGCATGCCGAGGATGCTGCCGGCGTGCTGGCGCACTTCGTCGAGCGACTTGGCGAGCTTGACGCCGCCGCCCTTGCCGCGGCCGCCGGCATGGATCTGGGCCTTGACCACCCAGATCTTGCCGCCCAGTTGTTCTGCCGCCTTGACGGCCTCATCGACGGAAAAACACGGAATGCCGCGCGGGGTCGCCACGCCGAACTTCCTCAGGATTTCCTTGCCCTGATACTCGTGGATCTTCATGAGATACTTTCCTTCGTTGGGTCTTGCCGGAAGCGCCGATAATATCTAATTATGTGCTGCACTGCAAAACTAATAACGTAGCCCTCATTCCTTTCAAAATGCTGACGCCAGAACAGATTGCCCGGCGCTGCGCCGACATCATGTGGCCCGACGACCACGCCGCCCGAGGGTTGGGCATGACCATTGTCGCGGTCGGTCCCGGCACGGCCACGCTTACGATGACCGTTCGACAGGACATGGTCAACGGCCACGGCACCTGCCACGGCGGTTTCATTTTCGCCGTCGCCGACTCCACCTTTGCCTATGCCTGCAACAGCTTCAATCATCGTACCGTCGCCGCCGGCGTGGACATCAACTTTCTCGCCCCGGCACACCTCGGCGACCTGCTCACCGCCCAAGGCCACGCCCGCCACCAGGGCGGCCGCAGCGGTGTCTATGACATTGAAGTGAGCAATCAGGACGGCAAGCTGGTCGCCGTCTTCCGCGGTCGCGCCGCCCGCATCAAGGGCCATTTCTTCGACAGCGAGGAAAGTGAGGGATAATCCCCGGCCTCCCGCCTTCCTCCACCAACACGTGTTTCCGCCAACCTGACCCGCCGCCATGAACGAAAAGACCGGGCTTGACGCCATCGAGAACGCCAGCCGCGATGAAATCGCCGCCTTGCAGCTGACCCGCCTGCGCTGGTCACTCAAGCATGCCTACGACAACGTCGCCCACTACCGGCGCAAATTCGACGAGGCCGGGGTGCAGCCGGACGACCTGAAATCCCTCGCCGACCTCGCCCGGTTCCCCTTTACCACCAAGCAGGATCTCCGCGACACCTATCCGTTCGGCATGTTCGCCGTGCCCCGCGAACAAGTGGTGCGGGTTCACGCCTCGTCAGGCACCACCGGCAAGCCAACGGTGGTCGGTTACACCAAGAACGACATCGACATGTGGGCGCAACTGATGGCCCGTTCCATCCACGCGTCGGGCGGCCGGCCCGGCGACAAGGTGCACGTCTCCTACGGCTACGGCCTCTTTACCGGCGGCCTGGGCGCCCACTACGGCGCCGAGCGGCTGGGCTGCACCGTCATCCCGTTCGGCGGCGGCCAGACCGAGCGCCAGGTGCAACTGATCCTGGACTTCGAACCGGACATCATCATGGTCACGCCGTCGTACATGCTGGCCATCGGCGACGAGTTCGTCCGCCAGGGCCTCGATCCGGCCAGGTGTTCGCTGCGCCTCGGCATCCACGGTGCCGAGCCCTGGACCCATCAGATGCGCCAGGAAATCGAGCGCCGCTTCGACATGCAGGCGGTGGACATCTACGGTCTCTCCGAAGTCATCGGCCCCGGCGTCGCCAATGAATGCGTCGAGAGCAAGGACGGCCCAGTGGTCTGGGAGGACCATTTCTATCCGGAAATCATCGACCCCAAGACCGGCGAAGTCCTGCCGGACGGCGAACTCGGCGAACTGGTGTTCACCTCTCTGACCAAGGAAGCGCTGCCGGTGATCCGCTACCGGACCCGCGATCTCACTCGCCTGCTGCCGCCCACATCGCGCGCCATGCGGCGCATCGGCAAGATCACCGGACGCTCCGATGACATGCTGATCATTCGTGGCGTCAACGTCTTCCCGTCGCAGATCGAGGAACAGATCCTCAAGACACCGAAGCTTTCGCCGCACTACCTGATCGAGGTCGAACGCGACGGCCATCTGGACACCGTGACCGTCAATGTGGAAATGAAGCCCGAATTCGCCACCGCCACGGCCGCCGACAAGGAATACGCGGCCAACGAACTGGCCCACCATATCAAGTCCTACATCGGCATTTCCACGCACATCGAAGTCAAGGCGAGCGGCACCATCGAGCGCTCCGTCGGCAAGGCCAAACGGGTGATCGACCGGCGCCCCAGGTAGCCGGGCAAGGTAGCCCGGCGCGCCGCGCCTCCCACCGCCATGAGCCAGAACTTCCTTTCCAAAGTCGAGGTTGCCGCAATGAATGAAGATACCGCCGCCTGGGAGAAATTTCTCTACGTTCTGGAATGGGTGCTGGCGCTACAGGCCCGCTACGCCACCAACCTGCGCCACAGCCTGGTCCGCATCAGCTTCCACGACCAGAAGGCGCTGGGCGACACCTACGGCGCGAAGGTCGCCCTGCAGATGCTGGTCGACTTGGCCACGCGGCTGCGCCAGTCCCTGCGCAAGACCGACTTGGTCGCCCGCGACGGCACCAGCATCTGGGTCCTGATCCCCTTCGTCACCCCCGAGTCGGTGCTGGCCAAAGTCGCGCAAATGGTCGAGATCGCCGGCGACAACGGACTCGATATCGTCGACCGCGACCTCTCGGTCTTCTCGATTCCGGACGCGGGGCTTCTCGAAGAGCTCTCCTTCACCTCGGCCCAGAATTTTCTCGAACTGATCGGCGAACAGAAGAACGTCGCCATGCGCTGGGAAGGCGTCCTGAAGCGACCCGACTGACGACCCCGGAATCCGGAGGCGCCACGTCCCGCGCCGACCAAGCTTCAGGGAATCCGGTCGCCGGAGCAGGGGGCACCGTCGATTCAGACTTGACGACCGGCTACAGCCGCGCCGCCCTGAGCCCGTGCCGGTTCACCCCCGCCACCGTGGACGGCCACCCCGAACCGGCCTCGAGGCCATCAATCGTAGAACACATACTCGGAACGCTTGACCACGCCCGCGTCCAGCACGACACGACACGTACAGCGCCCCATCGTCCTATGTTCCGCCAGGTAGGCATTTCCGGAGTCGTGGCGTGGCACCACCAGACCATGCTTCTGGGCGAAGAGTCGAAGCTCGGTCACCGTCATTCCCGGAGTGATCTGACCGCATATCTTTGTCATTCGCTCCTCACCGGTAGCGAATGAATACGCCATATAGGCGATATAGATGAGCAGTAGCGATCCGAGCGCAGCTCCGGTCCAACGCAATGGCCTGCGAAGCCGCGACATCAGCCCTGCTCGCGCAAGGAATTGCCAAGCAAGGTCTTCAACGGCCCGTTATGCAGCCAAATGAACCCACATAGCCAGAACAGGCAGGTCGAGACATAGAAGTTCATCGCGCGCATCATCAGGGCAGCCGGATCGACGATTGACCAATACAGCCAGTAGCAACCATCAACGGTGACATAGTAGAAAAGGGCGGCCAGCCAGAGCTTTCGCCAGTTGAGGGTCACGATCACCCGCGCCGACCATGGCGCCGTGAAATATGTCAAGGTTCCCATGATCAGGCTGATGCCGATATCCCAGTCGGGCGCAATCTCCTGTTGGGCTCCCCAGATCAGCCATGCCATTCCGATGACAAAGGTGGACAGCTTCCATGGCCGCAGATATTCCTTCATGGCCGCCAGATTAGCGCTTCCGCCAGGTATTGGCTTCCGCGGCAAACAACCCCGAAAGCGGCGCACCGCTGCTCGTCGAATGCTCGCCGCCCGTCTAGTCAACGCGATGGCAACCATCTGCTCCGCAACACC
>SSTB01000216.1 GCA_009469665.1 Azonexaceae bacterium
CGTCTTATCCGCAATTCCTGGTGAAGCTGTCTGCCGCAAGTCGCCGTGTGCCGGGGTCATCGGAAAAGCCCTCCATGGTGTTATCCGCAATTCTTTCCGCGTTTCTTGCGGCCGGAGGTTTTCGCGCCCGGTGCGTTGGCGGCCTCGGCCACCTTCTCGAGCAGCGCCGCCGCCCATTCCGCCGGAGAGGTCTGCGGGCCTTTCGGCTCCTCACCCTCGCGGGCAATCTTGGTGGTCTTGAGATCCTTCATGTGGCAGCGGATCATCCGGTCGAGCTTTTCGGCGGCGTCGGTGTTCCCCTCGATCTGGGCGCGGACCAGCTTCACCGAATAGACGCCCACCAACTCCACCTGCAGGAAGTCGCTGGACTTGTTGAACTCGAAGTCCTGGTTGAGGCGGTCGATGATCGCGTCGAACATGACCTTCTCTTCCGGAGTCAGGCAGCGGTCGGCGAAGATGCCGTGACGCAGCCGGTTCTGGTTGCCCTCGGGCGCACCAGGCCCGCGCCGGGGCGGTTCGGTCTTACCCTCGTTGCGGTGCCAGCGGTCCAGCGTCTCTTTGTCCGGTTTGTTCAGTGCCACGTGGAAATCCTGCCGAATATTGTTTTCCCAAGCCGGGATACGGGGCGGGAGGCCGATTTAGCCTCCAAACGCGCTCCCGCCGGTTCAGGGGTTACTTACCGGAAGCGGCGCTAAACTGTCGGTCCCGACCCTGTTTTCGTTCGGCGGCGATGATCTGGTTGACCCGGCGGGTGGTCACTCCGGCGAGGTTGGAGATCTCCTGGCTGCTGATCCCCTGCAGATGAAGGGCAAGCACCAGGTCGCGGCGTTCCTGGTAGAAGCGGCTCGGTGCAGGAACCCAGAGAATTCCGGTGTAGTGCTTCTGGATCTGCTCGAAGAGTTCCTCGGGCAGGACATCCTTGGCGTTGGCGTAGCGCTTCTTTTTCTTCACGGCTCAATCCTCCACTTTCTTCATCCACGGCTGCGGCACGTCCGGGTTGTAGAACCGCAGCGTGCTGGGACGCCCGGACTTCGGCCCGTGGATAATTTCGATAGAACGCTCGGTGACCTCGCCAATCTCCTGATCGCCATCGACGAAACAGACCAGGCCGTAGTCCTCGCCGCAGGGAAACCGGAATCGGCCCTGGTTCTGAAAGAGGCGTGCCTCGGACCAGCCCTTGGCCATGGCCTCCTCACGGATGGCGTCGACCTTGGCGACAGCCTGGGAAGTCACCGGCTGCTTACATTTCCAAGCTTGGTTCCCGGGATAAATCCAGTCCTTTCTTGGAACTTCGACGGGTTTCTTCTGGGACTCGGGACGAAGCGCGGGTGGCTGGTAGTTCTTCGGGGAAAAGGACTGCAGGACCTCCTGCAAGTGTTCCTTGCCGAACTCCCGGATGGACAGTTCCTGCATGGCGTTGAATCGCTGCCGCAGCGTATTCCAGGCATCCTCGGGGAGCTTCCCGGCCTTGTGCGCGGTTTGGGCGGTGACCATGCGGGAACGTAGCCAGGCAAAGTATTCAGGCGACAGACGGCGACACAGCGTGCCGTCGATCTCCATGTCTTCAGGCCAGTCGCGGGCGTCTTCGATCTCGTGGATGTCGAGCCCGGTGGAGACATAGATGGCGGGCTGCGGTGGTTGCGGTGGTAATAATGGGGTTTCACATCCGGCCGAGGCTTCCTGCCCTCCGGCGGTGTGCTTGATCATGGTTTTCAGAAGGCTCATGGTTTCAGGCTCCAGAAATACGGGTTAATCGCTTTTCCCGTTACTTACCGGAGCTGCCCTGAAACCGTCGGTGACCACCCGCTGCGGTGGATACGTGCGGTGGCTGCGGTGGTCGTGCGGTGGAAGGTTTTCTCGTCCCACCGCAAGGGTGGTGCGTTGTTTGTTTATTGTTTTTCGATAGTTATGAAGAAAGAGAAGATAGAGTGCGGTGGTTGCGGTGGTATTTGGGGAATGTCTCTCACGCTGGGCCGGAATTTCTCTAGCGGGGGACGCCGGGTTGGTAGGAAGAAAAAAAATTTCAGCCCATAGGGGGTGAGACCTCTGGATTGACCACCGCAACCACCGCAAAGGCCATGAAAGCTTTGTCTGGTAAGGGTTTGGCGTGCGGTGGTCATCCACCGCAAGGGACAGCGGTGTTCACCGCACCACCGCAAAAGAAAAGGACGCCCGAGAGCGTCCTGGATGATTGGGTCAGTATGGCGTGGAATCAGAGGTTGGCGTTCTTGACGATCCGGTATTCGAAGTTCTTGGTGTGGGCGTTGCGCTGCCGGTCGATGTCGAACCCGGCGTCCCGGATGACGTCCAGGTCGTTGCTGATGCGCCGACCGAGCTGGGCGGGCTTCTTGTATTCGAACTCGAGGTTGAATTCCCGGCCGACCCTGCGCAGCGCCGCGAGCAGCCGTCCCGCCGACACCGGCTCCATGGTGTTCTCGTTCTCGAACCTCACCTGGTAGCGTTCGATGAACCCCACCACGTGGTTTGCCCGGTCGTCCTCGCCGTAGCGGGCTTTCTCGTCCAGCTCCACCGCGTTCCGGTAGGCATGGAAGAGCGACGCCAACGCCGTTGCGATTGGGTTCGACTCCCGGGCCATCTCCTGGCTGGTGTCGTTGATGGAATGGATCTGCTCGATGAACAGCGGGCTCAGGTCCTCGAGTCCGCTGGTCACCTCGTGTTCCTCGGACCCGGCCAGCATCATCAGGTACATCAGGCTCAGATAATCGTTGCACCGGCGCTTGCCATGGGTCGGCATGGTTCGGTGCAGCAGGCGCATGACCTGTTTCTGGGCTCCGTCCCGGATCATTGCCAGCACATGGCTGGTTCGCTTCATGATGGCCGAAATGATCAGATCCCGGTTCTGCTGGATGGCGGAGATGACCTCCGACTCCAGAAAGCAGTCGCTGGCCTGGTTGGCGAGGTCGAAGTTGATGACGAAGGACCTCGACAGGATCTCCGAAAGCTCCCCGCACAGCGGCTCGATCCCGGTGGTATTCAGCAGGCATTTGGTCCGCTCGGTGATGGTCTCGCTGTCGGTGCCGCTCTTGCGTTTCTCCTTGGCGATGCCGGTGATGCTGGTCAGCATGAAGGTGGTCAGATCCTCGGTCATCTGCTTGACCTCGATGTTGTCGAGGACGATGAGCGGGTTCTGCGAGCCGTCGGTGTAGTTCGCCGCGTCGGTGGCCTTCTTGTGCTGGGGCTCGCCGTAAAGCAGCGTCGACGTGATCTTGCTGGCAGTGGTCTTGCCCGATCCGGCCGAGCCCTCGAAGCGGGTCATGGGCCGCGTCCCGGCAAAATCGATCAGCAAGAAACAGGAGAGCCAGGAAAGGATGAGAAAGCGATCTCCTTGTGGACAGGTCATGTTGCCCACCAGCAGATCGACCAGGAGCCGGTCCGCCTCTTCGAGGTCGGCGTCGGGCAGGAATTTCAGCGGCTTCATCTTGCGCGAGCCGTCCAGGATGATGCCGTCCTCGTTGCCGCC
>SSTB01000217.1 GCA_009469665.1 Azonexaceae bacterium
GCTGGGCTGGGTCGACCCCCAGGATTTCTCGCCGCCCCTGCTGCGCTTGCAGGCGGCGGCGCCCAATCCCCTGGGGCGCAAGGTGCTGTGGGCGCTGCTGGCGCTCCTCGCCGCCCTGCTGGTCTGGGCGGCGGTGGGGCGACTGGATATCGTGGCGGTGGCCGAGGGCCGCCTCATTCCGCACAGTTACGTCAAGATCGTGCAGCCGGCGGAAGCGGGCATCGTCAAGGAAATCGCGGTGCGGGAAGGCGAGGCGGTGCGGGCGGGCCAGGTGCTGATGCGCATGGATGCCCTGGTGGTGGAGGCCGACGCCCGTTCCCTGGACGCCGAGGCGTGGCGCAAGCGTCTGGGCTTGCGGCGCATCGATGCGGAACTGGAGGGGCTGCCCTTCCGGGTGGAAAGGGACGATCCACCCGCCCTGGCGCGGGAGGTGGAGGCCCAGTACCGCGCCAACCGGGCGGCCCTGGCCGCCGCCCTGGCCGAGGAGCGCAGCCGTCTGGCCAAGGCCGGCCAGGAACTCTCCGCCGCCCGTCAGGTGAAGGAAAAGCTGGAACAAACCCTGCCCCACTTCCGGCAGCAGGATCAGGCCTTCGAGAAGCTCTCGCGGGAGGGCTTCGCCGGGCCGATGATGGCCAGCGACAAGCGGCGTGAGCGCATCGAGCGGGAACAGGAAGTCGAAACCCAGGGACATCTCATCGAGGCGGCCCGGGCGAGCCTGACCCAGTCGGAGAAGAAGCTGGCCCAGATCGATTCCGACTATCGCCGCCAGTTGCACGCCGAGCGGAGCGAGTTGCAGGCCCAACTGGAGCGGCTGGCCCAGGAAGTTGCCAAGCAGGCCCACAAGCGTGCCTTGCAGGAACTGAAGGCACCCCAGGATGCGGTGGTGAAGGATCTGGCCACCCATACCGCGGGGACCGTCGTCCAGCCGGGTACCGTGCTGCTGACCCTGGTGCCGAGGGAGGAGAAGCTGCGGGCGGAGGTCTGGGTGTCCAACGAGGATATCGGCTTCGTGCGCGAGGGACAGCCGGTGAAGCTGAAATTCGCGGCCTTCCCCTTCCAGAAGTACGGGCTGGCCCAGGGGGTGGTGGAGCACGTCGGTGCCGACGCCTCGGAATCCCAGGGAGCGGGGGAGGCGAATACCCGCCCGGGGGCCGGCCCGCCGCCGGCCTACAAGGCCCTGGAGCGCATGGATCTTTCCCTGGACGGGCGGCGCTTCGCCCTGGCCGCCGGCATGCACACCAGCGCGGAGATCCACCTGGGGGACCGGACGGTGCTGGAGTATCTCCTTTCGCCGGTGAGGAAGGCCTGGCACGAGGCCGGGCGGGAAAGGTAGAGAACGCTCCGGCCGGCTCCGAGGAAGCGCAGAGCTATGCCCAGCCGCCCCCTGGCTCGTGGCCCTAGTAGTCAGTCACATAGGTCCAGCGATGTTCGACCCGCCCCGCATCCCGGCTCGCTTTGTCGCTCATCCTCGCCATGGCTTTGGCTTTGGCTTTGGCTTTGGCCTCGGCCTCGGCCTCGGCTTTGGCTGCGGTTCGCTTCGCGCGATCCGGGCGCGGATGCGCGCCTCGGCATTCACGCCAACCTATCTGACTGACTACTAGGCCGTTCACAGTAACCGGTGCAGCCCGTCGCTTACCGCGAACACGCCCTAAACAGTGTTTGATTTATCCCCGGCCGGCCGGGGTAAGTCTGTGGATATCTTAGGGACAAGCCAGGCAAGTGGCTCTACAGGAAGGCTTTTTCGGTGCTGCCTGTTTTTTGTGCGGCGGCCGGCCGAACTGGGCGCTGGAGCGCGGGTCCAGGCCTATCCCCCGGGGCAGCTGCGGCCCTTGTGGGACAGGATGATCGAGCACAGTGGAATACGCAGCTCCGCAGCGCTCGATCCGCCGTGCAAGCCCAGCAGGGGTGGATGATGGTCGCCAGGGCGGGTATCGACGAGACTCCAGTCTTCCTTGAGAAGCAGGACGAAATCGCCGATGCGCGAGGCAAAGCGCGGGTGGGGCTCACAGCGGCCGAACCAGCCGGCTTCCACAAGGGTCTCGCTCGGCACCATCCAAAGGGCGTGGCCGAGGCGGGCTTCCAGGGTGGCAGCGAAGAATTCGCGCCGCTCGGGGACGACGTGGGCGTAGGCGGTGCGGCGCTCGCCGGTGAGGGGACGCAGGAGGCAGGCGGCGAGGTCGGGGTGGTCGGCCAGATCGATCCGACGCTGCGGTGAAGTGGCGATGAAGCCGTGGTCGGCGGTGACCAGCAGGGTGGCTTGGGTGCCCCTGCGGCGCCGAACGAAGGCCTCCAGGGCGGCTTCCAGCTGCTTCAGCTGGGCGACGGCGTATTCGCCATCGGGGCCGTGGTCGTGGGCGGCGTTGTCGTACTCGGGCCAGTAGGCGTAGATGAAACGGCGTCCGCGACCGGAATCCAGGGCGCGCTCGATGGCGGGGAAGAGGTCGGTGGTGCCGTGGTAGGGCTCCTGGGCCACGTTCCCCGCCAGGCGCCGGTTAAAGGGCGAATGGGCGATCCAGGCCGGCATGACGTGGGTGACCGGGACCGGCAGGCGGTCGGCAAAGGTCGGCAGGGCGAGGATTTTTTCGGCCCAGCGTTCGGCCTCGGGCGCAGGGCGCCCCTCGCCGCGCCGGCTCAGGGGGAGGATGGACAGGGTTTCGCCCACTTCCTCGCACCATTGGGTCCAGCCGGTCAGCGCGTGACCCAGGGGCGGCAGGCCGGTCAGGAAGGTGCCCACGGCGGCGGCGGTGGTGGGCGGATAGACGGAATCGATGATGTCGAAGCAGGCGCGGTCGAGGCTCCCGCCGGCCAGGTGCCGGCGCAACTGCACTTCACCCATACCATCCACAACCAGGAGGATGAGGGCCTCCGCTTCTCCCAGGTGCTCGGCGAGGCCAGGCAGAGGGACGGTGGCTTGCGGGCCGCCGCCGAAGGCCTGGCCGATGGCCGCCATGAGGTTGGGCAGCCCCCGGCTCAGACTGGGGGGAGGTGGCAGAAGACGGCTTCCGGGCACGGCGGGCGTGTGTTCGCCGGGACGCGATGGGCGCCCAAGTCCAGAGGCCTTCGCCCCCGCTTCTCGCCGAGCCGAAGGAGGGGCTGGAGGAATTTCTCGCTTCTTGTCGTCGAACATAATTAAGAATGATTCCATCGAACGGCCTGGTCGGCAAGGGCAAAACGTCCTTGGGATGGGCGTTTTAGCGGCTTTGGCGTTTCTGTGGACACATCGCGGTACTTTCCTTGCTACTCTATAACATATATAAGACTTACGGCCCGGTGGGTGGCGAGGCCCCTTCCGGGTTCCCGTGTCGTAGAATGTTTGTCCCCTGTGTCACCCCTCCACGAAAGGAAGTCGCCGTGCTTGAAGCCTATCGCGCCCACGTCGCCGAACGTGCTGCCCTCGGTATCCCGCCCCTGCCGCTCTCCAAGCAACAGACCAGCGAACTGGTCGCCCTCTTGAAGAACCCGCCGGCTGGCGAGGAAGCCGCCCTGGTCGAGCTCATCACCCACCGCGTGCCGGCCGGCGTGGACGACGCCGCCAAGGTCAAGGCCGAGTTCCTCGCCAAGGTGGCCAAGGGCGAAGAGTCCTGCGCCCTGATCTCCAAGGAAAAGGCCACCGAACTGCTCGGCACCATGCTGGGCGGCTACAACGTCAAGCCGCTGATCGACCTGCTGGCTTGTGGCACCTGCGGGGCCGTCGCCGCTGCAGGCCTCA
>SSTB01000218.1 GCA_009469665.1 Azonexaceae bacterium
ACCCGTTCCAGTTCGGCGAGGATGCCATCGGCCCAGGATTCCCGGGAGGTTTCCAGCAGCAGGCGGCGGGCGGCGGCCGGTTCCCGATCGCTGAATTCACGGTAGTAGGTGAAGACCGTCCCCGGCAGGCGGCGGCGAATGAGTTGGTGGGTGGCGATGACATAGCCCAGGCCTTCGCCCTCGTAGAGCACGTTATCCCAGGCCGGCGGCGCACCGTGACGTTCTTCCGGGAAGTCCGCCAGGTGCAGGTTGGCCACCAGCCAGGGGGCGTAGTCGCCGTCCCGGGCCGCTGCTGCGAGAGGGGCCGGCAGGCCGCCCCAGACCCGGGGCAGGAGAAAAAGGGGTGCCGCCCATACCACCTGCCGGGCGAGGTAGCGCCGGCTTTTTCCCTCGGCGGGCAGCCAGCAATCGACGGCCACCGCCTGGCGACCTTCCTCGATGCGCCAGACCAGGGCTCCGGTGGCGACCCGCCCTGCGGCCCGCCGGGCCAGGCCCCGCAGCAGCCAGCCGTTGCCGTCCGGGGCGGTCAAGACGGTGTCGCCGGCGGCGTTGGCCGCGTGGCCATTACGGCAGGCGAAGTAGTGCAGACCGGCCCAGGCCGAGGTCTGGGCGCTGCGCAGGCCGTAGTCGTCGCGACAGCCGTAGTCGGCGAGCCAGCGCAGGGTGGGGGCGGTGAATCCCTGCTCGTCGAGCCAGCGGGAGAAAGGGATGCGGTCCAGGGCGAGCCACTGCGGATCGCGGCTGGAGAGTTCCATGGGGATGGCGAAAGCGCGCTTGCCGTCGCGGCCCCGGGCCTGCTTGAACCCTTCCATGACCTGCTGGAAACGACGCTGCTGCGCGCGTTCCTCAGCCGGGACGCCCAAGTGGGGCAGGAGGCCTTCCTGCCACAGGCCATCCCGAAAGACCCGCTCCTGGGGCGTGGCGCACAGGCGGTTCTCGTCGTAGACGGGACTTTGTGCGGCCGCATCACCCTGCAGGGTGCCGATTTCGACCAGCAGTTCGCGCACCGCGCGGGACTCCTGAGTCGGCAGCGGAAGGTAGTGGGCCCCCCAGGGGTAAGGGACCAGGGGGCTGCTTCCGGCCCGGGAGTTGCCTCCCGGTTCGCTTTCCATTTCCAGGACGACCAAGTCGTCCAGGCCGGCCTTATCGAGCTTCCAGGCAGCGGACAGTCCGGAAACCCCGCCGCCGACGATGAGGACGCCGACGCGGCGGGTGTCGTCCGCCGGTGGAAACCCTCCGTCGCGCAGACGATGGCCCAGGCCATGGGACATGCCGAGAAGTTCCCCCGGCGGCAGGGGCGGGGCGGCGGGGGCACAACCGGCCACGGCGGCGGCGCCCAGGGTACGGAGGAAATCGCGGCGGCTAGCCAATCCTGCGCAGCGACAGGCTGACCGAAAGCTGGGCGCCGAGCCAGCCGAGGAAGGCACCGGCAGTCGCCAGGGCCGCAGCGGCCAGGAGGCCAGGACCGCGCAGCGCAAAAGCTCCGCCGTAAAGACTGCCGAGTTCCTCGACCGGCGCGGCGAGAAGGCCGAGGCCTGCCGCCACCAGACCGTAGGCGAGCAGCCCCCCCAGCAGTCCCTGCAGGGCACCGAAGTACTGGAAAGGCCGGCGAATGAAGGCGTCTGTGGCGCCGATCAGGCGCGCCACTTCGATTTCCGCCGCCTGGGAGAGGACTTGCAGGCGAATGGCGTTGAAGGTGACCGCCACCAGGCCGGCGGCAAAGACCGCGGCAAGCAAGGTCACTGCCAGGCGCCCGAGACGCAGGAAGGCATCGAAACGCTTGATCCAGGCCGAATCGAGCTGTACGTGGGCCACCCGTGGCCACTCGGCGAAGCTGCTGCGCAGGGCTTCGAGTTCTTGCGGCGAAGCACCCCGGGGTTCGACGACGAAGGCGTCAGGCAATGGGTTGCGGGGCAAACTGGCGACGATCTCCGCCATGCCCTCGCGAGCCTGGAGGCGCTTCAGCGCCTCTTCCCGGGGGACGAAGCGCCAAGCGGTGCCGACGCTCTGCCGCAAGCGGGCTTCGATTGCGGCGCTGTCCTTGCGGCTCGCGTCCAGGGCCATGAAAAC
>SSTB01000219.1 GCA_009469665.1 Azonexaceae bacterium
CCGGTGATCAGGCTTGACGGCGACGGGCAGCGCCCAGGCCGATGAGGCCGAGGGACAGCAGAGCGAGGGAGCCGGGTTCGGGAACGTCCATGGCCCAGGACATGCCGCCAGAGCCGCAGCAGTCGGCGGTGACCTGCAGTTCGAAGATATGGGTGCCGGCACCCAGGTAGGTGGTCAGCAGGCCGGTGAAATTGCCGCCCACGCCGCCGGGGAAGATTTCGGTGGTCCAGGGGGTGGAAATGCCGTCGATGAACAGGCCGAAGGCATCGCCGGTGACGCAGCAATCGTCGGCGCGGAAATGCACCTTGGAGGTTCCGGTCAGGGTGAGGGAAAGCTGGGTATCGCTGCCGCCGAAGCCGTCAAAGGTTACGGACGAACCGAGGCCACCGGTCCAGCCGCCATCGCCGGAGGCGCCGGCCACCGGATCGACAACCAAGGCGGAAGCAAACTGGCTGGTCAAACCGAGGGCCAGGCCAGCAGCCAACATCTTCAAACCACTAAAACGCTTATTCATGTCCATCTCCTGTTGTTGGTTAACAAAAAACCGCATCGACAACAAGCATGATGCGTGCCAGAATTAATAACACATATAAATCATGTTGTTATAAATTTATTTCCGCGTTTCCGGGTGAGAAGTGTCAAATTTGTCGACGCCTGGATCGTGCCTTCCCGATGGCCTTGGCGCTCAAGTATTGCCAGCAAGGAGAGGGTTCCGGCCGGAGCAAGGATTGGCCAAGCGCGTCCTGGGACCCGCTGCAGCCGGTTCGGACTCACCCGCGAGTTCGGCGCCGCTGTCCCGGGCCGGAAATCTGCTTCAAAGTCTGCTCAAGGGTGGAGATGGGTGCCGCAAAGGGATGGTGCGCCGTACCGTCAATTCGGAAGGTCGGGGCGTAGCGCGTGCGGGAGATTCGAACATTGCGGGAGCGGTGTCGAAATTCAGTCCCAAGCTGGTGTCCGAGGGAGTCGAACGGGCAAAAGAAAAGCGGCGACCGAAGTCGCCGCTTTCTCGTGCAGTCTGAGCCGGTGATCAGGCTTGACGGCGACGGGCAGCGCCCAGGCCGATGAGGCCGAGGGACAGCAGAGCGAGGGAGCCGGGTTCGGGAACGTCCATGGCCCAGGACATGCCGCCAGAGCCGCAGCAGTCGGCGGTGACTTGCAGTTCGAAGATATGGGTGCCCGCGCCCAGGTAGGTGGTCAGCAGGCCGGTGAAATTGCCGCCCACGCCGCCGGGGAAGATTTCGGTGGTCCAGGGGGTGGAGATACCGTCGATGATCAGGCCGAAGGCATCGCCGGTGATGCAGCAATCGTCGGCGCGGAAATGCACCTTGGAGGTATCGGTCAGGGTGAGGGAAAGCTGGGTATCACCGGGGGCGAATTCGATGAAATCGCCCAGACCGCCGTCCCAAGAGCCAGACCCGGAAGCGCCCGGGGCGCTGACAGCCAAGGCGGAAGCAAACTGGCTGGTCAAACCGAGGGCCAGGCCAGCAGCCAACATCTTCAAACCACTAAAACGCTTATTCATGTCCATCTCCTGTTGAGGGGTAATCGAAACCGCAAGAGTGATAAGCATGAAGTAGGCCAGGAATAAATCGGTAATATTTATCAATCGGTTAAAAAAATTCTGCCTGCATCCCAATCCCGGGTTGTCAAATTTGCCGACACCCGCATCAGGCAAGGCTTATGGGGAGACGGGGGTTTTCGCCGCGAAATCCACGAAGGCAAAGCGCGTTCCGTCGGCCGCGAGATGAGCCTCGCGGGAGACTTCCTGCCATCGGCCCGGGTCGATTTCGGGAAAAAGCGTATCTCCGGCGGGGGAGATTTCGACTTCGGTCAGGCAGAGGCGATTCGCCCGGGGCAGGGCGTGGGCGTAGAGTTCTCCGCCGCCGATGACGAAGACCTCGGGGGCGTCCTTCACCCGGGCGAGCGCGTCCTCGAGGGAATGGGCAACTTCCGCGCCGGGAGCCGGGTAATCCGGTTGCCGCGTGATGACCACATTGCGTCTTCCCGGGAGCGGCCGGAAACGGGGTGGCAGGGATTCCCAGGTTCTCCGGCCCATGACGACCACTCCGCCCGCGGTCAGGGCCTTGAAGCGCTGCATGTCCAGGGGGTCGCGCCAGACGAGATCGTTGCCGCGGCCGATGACGCGATTGCGGGC
>SSTB01000220.1 GCA_009469665.1 Azonexaceae bacterium
ACTGAAGGCGTACCGCTGCATTGCGGAGCCCCTTCGGAGGTCGTCATGGGCAAGATCAGAAAAGGCAACAAGGAACTCAAGAAGCAGGCCCTCCTGACGCCCAAGGAAAAGAAGGTGGCAAAGCAGGTCAAGAAGCACGCCACCGACAAGGTTCCCTTCATCATTCCTTGATCTGCGGGCCGTCCGGCGCAGCGGCAGCCATATTCCCGCGCGCGGCACCCGCCGCAGCGTCAGATCGGCGTGGCCGGGAATTCGCCCGGACCATGGCGGACGGGCTGCTGCCGACGGAAATTCAGCGCGCCCCATCGGGCCGCGCAAGGAGTCCATCATGGGCCGACTTCTCCATGACATGAGCAGCCTGTTCGCGCAACTGGGACAGGCGAGCGACGCCAGATCGATCCGGCGTTTCATCGAATCCAAGTGTCCGCTGGGCAATGCCGTGCTCCTGCACGAGGCGTCGTTCTGGTCGGCTTCCCAGGCGAATTTCCTGCGCGAGGCCTTGCTCGACGATGCGGAATGGGCCTCGATCATCGACGCTCTCAACTCGGAACTGCACGGTCCGCGGCAGCCCCGCAGGTCCCGGTGACGCGGCCCGGCGCGCAGACGGTCTCAGGGCGCAGCAGGGCGTACCATCTCCGCCGGCCTGACCCAGCGATCGAATTCCTCGGCCGTCAGATAGCCCAGGGCCAGCGCCGCCTGGCGCAGGGTCGTCCCTTCCCGGTGGGCCTGGCGGGCGATTGCCGCAGCGCGGTCGTAGCCGATGTGGGAGGCCAGGGCCGTCACCAGCATGAGCGAGCGTTCCACCAATTCGGCCATGCGCTCCGGCTGGGGAACGATGCCGCGCACGCAGTAGGCCTCGAAACTGGCCATGGCGTCGGTCAGCAGGCGCATGCTCTGGAGAAAGTTATGGGCGATCAGGGGTTTGCAGACATTGAGTTCGAAATTGCCGGCGGCGCCGCCGAAGCCGACCGCCACGTCGTTGGCCATGACCTGGGCGCAGACCATGACCAGCGCTTCGCACTGGGTCGGATTGACCTTGCCCGGCATGATGGAACTGCCGGGCTCGTTTTCCGGCAGGCGGATTTCTCCCAGTCCGCAACGGGGGCCCGACGCCAGCCAGCGCAGGTCGTTGGCGATCTTCATGAGCGCCACGGCCAGGGTCTTGAGGGCGCCATGGGCGGCCACCAGGCCGTCGTGGGCGGCCAGGGCGGCGAACTTGTTGGCGGCGCTGACGAAGGGCTGGACGCAGCTCTGGGCCAGGGCCGCCGCCACGCGCGGGCCGAATTCCGGATGGGCGTTGAGCCCCGTGCCGACGGCGGTTCCGCCTATGGCCAGGGGATAGAGGGAGCCCAGCGACGCTTCGATCCCGTCCCGGGCGTGTTCGAGCTGGGCGACGTAGCCGGAGAATTCCTGCCCCAGGGTAAGGGGCGTCGCGTCCTGCAGATGGGTGCGGCCGATTTTCACGAACTCGTCGAAGGCAGCGGCCTGCTCGTCCAGGGTCGAACGCAGGCTGGCCAGGGAAGGCAGCAGGTGGCGGGCGATGCCGTGGGCGGCGGCGACGTGCAGGGCGGTGGGGAAGACGTCGTTGGAGGATTGCCCGAGATTGACTTCGTCATTGGGGTGGACCCGCCGCTCCTCGCCCCGCTTGCCGTGGAGGAGTTCCGAGGCCCGGTTGGCGAGGACCTCGTTCATGTTCATGTTGGTCTGGGTTCCCGACCCGGTCTGCCAGACCGCCAGGGGAAATTCGGCGTCGTGCCGCCCGGCCAGGATTTCCTCGGCGGCTGCGGCGATGGCCGCTGCCTTGCTCTCGTCGAGGAGGCCAAGGTCCCGATTGACCCAGGCACAGGCCTGCTTGACCGTGGCCAGGGCGACGATGAGCTCCGCCGGCATGCGTTCGCCGGAAATGGCGAAATGCGCCAGGGCCCGCTGGGTTTGCGCCCCCCACAAGCGCTCCGCCGGTACCTCGACGGCTCCGAAGGAATCCCGCTCGATCCGCATTTCGCCCATGGCAATCTCCTCTGCCCCGCAACCGGTATCGGCCCGGCCACCGGCCGGACGTGGCTTCCGGCGCAGAACACTTTCATCATAGGCCTTCCTCGGCGGGCCGGCGGCACCGTTCGTCCGCGCGGTCCGCCGCCGGTGCGGGACCGCCCCCGGCAAGCACCGCAGACGCGATGACCGTAGCCGGCTGGTCACTGCTGATCGGCATGCTCCTGATCCTCATGGTGCTGGCCGGCACGCTCCTGACTCGCCTGCCCCTGAGCACGGCCATGATCTATCTCGGCCTCGGCTATGCCTTGGGACCGGGCGGTCTCGGCATCATCGAGGTGGACCTCTTCCGGTGGGCCGGCGTGCTCGCCTGGGTCAGCGAAGCGGCCGTCCTGATCTCCCTCTTCGCCGTCGGCTTGAGACTGGGCGTGCCCCTCGACGACCGGCGCTGGCTGATTCCCCTGCGCCTCGCCTTTCCCGTCATGGCGCTGACGGTGGCCCTGATCGCCGGCACCGCCATGCTCGGCTTGGGTCTCTCCCTCGGCGCAGCGGTCCTCCTCGGCGGCATCCTCGCTCCTACCGACCCGGTCCTCGCCACCGGCATCCAGTCGGAGACCGGCGCCAGCCCGGACCGGGTGCGCTTCAGCCTGGCCGGCGAAGGCGCCCTCAACGATGGTTCCGCCTTCCCCTTCGTCCTGCTCGGCCTCGGGCTCCTGGGGCTCCATCCCCTGGGGGACGGGGGCTGGCACTGGCTTTTCGTCGATCTCCTGTGGTCCACCGCCGGCGGGCTGCTGGTCGGTGCCCTGCTCGGCACCCTGGTCGGGAAAGGGGTGGTGCACCTGCGCATCCGCCATCAGAACGCCGTGGGGCTGGATGAATTCCTGTCCCTGGGGCTCATCGCCATTTCTTACGGCCTGGCCCAACTCAGCCTGGCCTCCGGCTTCCTGGCAGTGTTCGCCGCGGGCCTGGCCATCAGCCGGGTACGGGATCGGCTCCCCAGCGGCAAGCCGGCGGGCACCCCGAAGAGCGATCGCGCCAACTGGGTCACCCACCCCCACCATGCCAGCTCCGCCATGCATCGGGCCGTCCGGGGTTTCAACGCGCAACTGGAAAAACTGGCGGAACTGGCCATCGTGCTCCTGGTCGGCGTCCTTCTGCCGGCGGTCGCGGCCCTGCCGGCCTTGTGGTGGTTCATCCCGGCGCTCTTCATCCTGGTCCGGCCCCTGGCCATCCTCCTCGGCATGGCCGGCCATCGCCTGACCGGGGACCAGGTCGCCATCGTCGCCTGGTTCGGCATACGCGGCATCGGTTCGATCTTCTACCTGATGTTCGCCCTCGACCACGGCGTCTCCGCAGCCCTGGCCCAGGACCTGGTCAGCCTGACCCTGGCGACGGTCGCCATCTCCATCCTGATCCACGGCATATCCGCCCTGCCCCTGATGACCTGGTATGCGGCCCGCAAAGGTCGGTGCCGGAAGTCTTGACGGGGGCACCTTGATGCCCGCAGCCCTTCGATTCGCGGGTCGAGCGGTGGGATGCGGAAGGTCTTGCGGGTAGCGGGGCGTCCGCTCGTGGCGCCGCTCGGGGCGCCTTGCCAATCAATGCCAAGCTGTGCGAGTGTTGGATTGTCGCCTATCGGAATGACCCTTGCGCCAGATCAAGACTAGGCAAAAAGTGATACTTAACATGGGCTAGCATTCATGGATAGCGGAAACGGGTGAGCCATGCGCAAGATCGTCGACCGGAAGCCTGGCCGAATTCTCCTGGGACTGCTCCTCGTGAGCGGGGCGGCGACGGTCCAGCATATTTTCTGGGACTTCCTGCAACCCCTCGTCTGGTTCCTGTTCTATCCCGCCGCCTTCTTTGCCGCGGCGCTGGGCGGCTTGGAAGCGGGTCTCGCCGCGACCGCCCTGGCGAGCTTCTTGGGCTGGTACGTCTTTCTTCCGCCGCGCTTCTCATTTTCCATCGTTCCCGCGGGAGGGACCGTCTCGGTTGCCGCCTTCGCCGCCACGGGAGTCGCTTTTTCCATCGTGCTCCATAGACTGCGCAGGCGAGCGGAAGCGCGCGCGGCCGAGGAGGCGGTTCTCGAGAGCGAAAAGCGCTTGCGGCTCGTCCTGGACGCTTCCAATGACGGGGTCTGGGACTGGGATCTGACCACCGGCCTCGCCTACCTCTCGCCCCGTTATTACGAGATCGTCGGCTATCGGGAAGGGGAGATCGTCCCCAATCTGGAATTCTTCCAATCCCTGGTCCATCCCGATGATTGGGAGAGCGTCATCGGCACCATGCAAAGGCATCTGGCCGGACTTGCCCCCGAGAGCGTGATCGAATATCGCATCCGTACGAAAACAGGGCAGATGCTCTGGCTGCGCGGCAAAGGGAAGGTCGTCAAGCGGGATGCCACGGGCAAGCCGCTGCGCATGGCCGGAATCATTTCCGACATCACCGCCGAAAAACAGACGGCCCTCGAACTTCTGGCCAGCGAGGCGCGCTTGCGGGCCAACATCGAATGTACCCCCAATGTGGCGATACAGTGGTTCGACCGGGAAGCCCGGGTCCGCTACTGGAATCCCGCTTCCGCCACCCTCTACGGCTGG
>SSTB01000221.1 GCA_009469665.1 Azonexaceae bacterium
CTCCGGTCTCGTTGCGGTCACCCAGGACGCTTCCCGGGCGGTGGCCGAATCAGATATCTCCCTCGTCTGTGTCGGAACGCCCTCGGCCTCCAACGGAAGCCAGGACCAGGGAGCGATGCTGCGGCTTGCGCAGCAAGTCGGCCAGGCGATGCGCAGCAAGTCTGCGCCCCATGTCTTCGTCTTCCGTTCGACGCTGGTGCCCGGCACCGTCGAGGACGTGATTCGGCCCATCATCGAGGAGGCTTCCGGCAAGAAGGAGGGCGTCGATTTCTTCTGTTGCTTCCAGCCGGAGTTCCTGCGGGAAGGGAGTTCGATTCGCGACTACGACAAGCCGCCCTTCACCATCGTCGGCTGCAATCATGAGTATCCCGCCGACCGCCTGCGCTCGCTTTTTGGGCACCTTCCGTGCGAGTTCTATCGCACCAGCGTGCGTTCGGCGGAAATGGTCAAATACTGCTGCAACAATTTCCATGCCCTCAAGATCACCTTTGCCAATGAAACTGCCCGCCTGTGCGAGGCGTTGGGCGTCGATCCCTTCGAGGTGATGGATCTGGTCTGTCGCGATACTCAGCTCAACATTTCCAAGGCCTACTTGAAGCCCGGCTACGCCTTCGGGGGCTCCTGTCTGCCGAAAGACCTGCGGGCAACGCTCTATCTGGGCAAGCAGCGCGATGTCGAGTTGCCGATGCACGCGGGCATCATGTCGTCCAATAAGTTCCACGTCGAGCACGCGCTAAACAAGGTCTTGGCGACCGGTTCCCGCAAGGTCGGTTTCGTCGGTCTTTCGTTCAAGACCGGGACCGACGATTTGCGGGAATCGCCGTTGGTGACTTTGGCCGAGCAATTGATCGGCAAGGGAATCCAACTGCGGGTCTACGATCCCGAAGTCCACCTTTCCCGCCTGCTCGGTGCCAATCGCCGGTTCATCGAGCAGCATGTCCCCCATCTTGGCGAGCTGATGCGGGGCGAGCTTGCCGAGGTCGCGACGGAGTGCGATGTTCTTGTCGTCGGGTTGGCCACGGCCGAGATCTTCGCCGCGCTCGAACAGCACGTGACCGATCGGCACACCGTCCTGGATCTGGTGGGCCTTCCGGATCGCGTCACGCTCAAGGGTAAACGCGAGGGTCTTTGCTGGTGAAGCGAGATCTCGCCAGGCTCTGGACAATCCGTCTCCTGGCGTGCGATCTCGGGTTGTTGGTCGTGCTGGTAGCCTGGGTCATCGCCCAGGCCGTCCCGAGCAGCGAGGCCGTGCGCTTGCGCAACGCCCTGCTTTACGATGGCGTCGTCCCGGTGGCTGCCCTCAACTGGTCCCCGTCTGCACCCCCACTGGATTATCTTCAGGAAACGACCGGTTTACCGGAACCGCTGCGCGGATTCGCGGACACCGTGAAGCTTGCTCCCGCTGCTGGCAATTGGGCCAAGGCGAGAACGATTGCCGACCACCTGCAGGCCAGATTGTCCGACGGGGGGCCAATCATGGCCGGCCTGGAAGAGACCTACCGGCGCATTGTCGAGGACGGTGCCGGTTATTGCGGTGATTTTGCCGACGTCTTTGCCGCCCTGGCCACCGCGGCGGGCATTCCCAATCGTCGCTGGAGTTTTTCCTTCGATGGTTATGGCGGCCACGGCCATATTTTCAACGAGGTCTGGGATGACAGCGCGGGTCGCTGGCGGGCCATCGACGTCTTCAACAATTACGTCTTCGTCGATGCCGCGAGCGGAGAACCCCTCTCTGCCCTCGAGTTCCGCGCCGCACTCCGCGGCGAGCGGGCCGTAGCGCGGATCGAGATTCTCAACCCGGCAGCGCGACCAGGTTATGTCATACCGGAAAAGGCGGACGACTACTACCGCCGCGGTGCGGAGCAATGGTACCTGCTGTGGGGCAATAACGTCGCGAGCCTGGATGCGAGTTCCCTGGTGCGCGTGGCCGGACTGCTCTCGCGACACCTTGAGCAACTGGCGGCTATCGCCCAGGGGCTATATCCCGGGGTTCGCCTGGTGGAGACGCCCGGAAGCGAGGCCAGTCAGCAGGCGCTGGCCGCCCTCGGCGCCCGCTTGAAGCTGGTGGCGGCGCTGGCGGCTGTACTGGCGGTGCTGGCCGTGTGGCTTCTGTGGAACTTGGGGCTGCGGCGTGCGAAGACCGATGCCGGGCCTTCTCGGGACGAGGGGAAGGCTTTGCCGCGGATTGCCATCGTTGGCCCCCTGCCGCCGCCATCTGGCGGCATGGCGAATCAGTGTCGGCAACTGATTCGATTGCTTGAAGGCGAGGGGGTTCGCGTAGATCTCGTGCAGACGAACGCGCCTTACCGCCCCGCCTGGTCTGGCCGGATTCCGCTGGTTCGGGCCGGTTTCCGGCTGCTGCCCTACCTTTTCGCGCTGTGGCGGGCGGCCGGCCGAAACAGCGTCTTCCACGTCTTCGCAAATTCGGGTTGGGCGTGGCATCTGTGCGCGGCGCCGGCAATCGTAATTGCCCATCTGCGAGGCTGTTCGGTAATCGTCAATTACCGAGGCGGCCAAGCGGACGAATTCCTCGCCTCGCGGCCAGCCTTTGCGGTCACTCTGCTGAGGTCAGCAGAGGCCCTGGTGACCCCATCCGGATTCCTGAAGGACGTCTTCGCGAAGTATGGTCTGCAAGCGTCGATCATTTCCAATATTGTCGATCTGAAGCGTTTCAGTCCGCGTCCCTGGGCTGTCGAACTGGTCGCACCCCATTGCATCGTGACCCGCAATTTCGAGCCCATATACGACATACCGACGGCGATACGAGCGTTTGCGTTGATCCGCAGGCGTTGGCCGGGTGCCACCCTGACCGTTGCCGGAACCGGACCCGACCGCGCCCCATGCGAGCGACTGGCGAACGAGTTGGGGATTGCCGCGTCGGTAGGGTTTGTCGGCAGAATCGACAACGACCATATCGCCGCCCTCTATGCCAGTGCGGACGTGGCGATCAATCCCAGCACAGTCGATAACATGCCGATCTCCATCCTCGAAGCGTATGCGAGCGGGGTGCCGGTCGTGACTACCGGAGTCGGGGGCATCCCTTACATCGCCTTTCACGAAAAGACGGCGCTTCTGGTTCCTCCGGGTGAGCCGGAAGCGATGGCTGCTGCCGTCGAACGGGTCATTGAGGATCGCCAGTTCGCGGAGCGGCTGGTTCGCGCGGGACTGGCCGAGGCCAAGCGCTACGCCTGGTCTGAAATTCGTGACCACTGGCTTGCGATTTACCGCCGCGTTGCCGCGCCGGTGGCGCGAGCGGAGGAGGGGCTGGCATGAGCCTTTACACCTCGGTCTGCGCAAATGTGATCTTCCCGCTCCACGAACGGCTGAAGCACCATGACTCCGTCGCCGTGCGCCGACGTCTGGAGCAACAGGAACGGCTGCCGCCGGGATTTCTCGATGCGTGGCGCGTGGCGCGCCTGCGGGAATTTCTCATGGCGATCGGCAAGACGGTGCCGTATTACCGGGATCTGTTCGCCCAGTTGCGTTTCAACCCGGCCGGGGTGACCAGCATCGCCGATCTTCAACGTCTGCCACTGACCGACAAGCCGACGATGCGCAAGGCTGGCGAGGCGCTCAAGGCGGAAGGCGCTCAGGCCCTTTCTCGTTATAACACCGGCGGGTCCTCGGGGGAGCCGTTGATCTTCTACATCGGCAAGGGGCGCAAGAGTCACGACGTCGGGGCCAAATGGCGCGTGACCCGCTGGTGGGGAGTGGATATCGGCGATCCCGAGATGGTGGTCTGGGGAAGCCCGATCGAACTCGGCGCCCAGGATCGTGTGCGCCAGTGGCGTGATCGCCTGCTGCGGACCGAATTGCTCCCGGCCTTCGAGATGTCGGAAGCCAATCTCGACCGCTACGTGGCGCGCATACGCCAGCGCCGTCCAAGAATGCTCTTCGGATACCCGTCTTCGCTCTCGCTGATCGCGGCTCATGCCCGGGCGCGTGGCCAGCGCATGGACGATCTCGGAGTCAAGGTTGCTTTCGTGACCAGCGAGCGTCTCTATGACGAGCAGCGGGCCGCCATCGGTTCGGTGTTTGGCTGTCCGGTGGCGAACGGATATGGCGCCCGGGATGCCGGCTTCATCGCCCATGAGTGTCCGGCCGGGGGGATGCATCTCCAGGCTGAGGACATCATCGTCGAAATTGTCGATTCCCAAGGGCGGGTCCTGCCGCCGGGAGAGGCGGGTGAAATTGTGGTGACCCATACGGCGACGAAGGATTTCCCCTTCCTCCGCTACCGTACGGGTGACGTGGCGGTCGTCGCGCCGGACCTCTGCCGATGCGGCAGGACCTTACCGTTGCTCAAGGAAATCCAGGGAAGAACCACCGATTTCGTCATCGCCGCCGACGGCACCATCATGCACGGGCTGGCGCTGATCTACACCGCGCGCGACATTCCCGGCATCGACCGCTTCAAGATCATCCAGCACGACCGGTTACGCACCGAAATCCTGGTGGTCGCTCGCCCACCCTACGGTCCGGATGCAGAAGCGCGGCTGGTCCGGGATTATAAGGCCCGTCTGGGGAGCGCCGTGGAGGTGGTGATCACCCGGGTGGACGAGATCCCGCCGGAAAAATCGGGAAAATTTCGCTACGTGGTCAGCCATGCGGCAAACCCTGCCGCAAGTCCCGGCGCAAACTGAAGGGCGGCCATGCGCGATATCCTGGTGACGGCGATCATTTTCGGTTTGGTACCCTTCGTTCTGAGGAGTCCTCGGCTGGGGGCCTACGTGTGGGTCTGGCTGGCGATGATGATTCCCCATCGCCTGGCCTATGGCTTCGCGCGCACAATGCCGTTTTCCCACGTGATTGCCCTGTCGCTCCTGATCAGCTTCCTCTTTTCCAAGGAACGCCGACCGTTCCCAGTCAATAGCATTACCGTTACCCAATTGCTGTTTGTGTTCTGGATGACGGTGACGTCGTTCTTCGCCCTCAATACCCCGGAAATCGTCCTTGAGCGCTGGCTGATGGTCTTCAAGATCCATCTCATGCTGATGGTCACCTTCATGTTGATTCGGGAGCGCAAGTACATCGATTACCTCGTCTGGACCATGGTGATTTCGGTAGGCTTCTACGGCGTCAAAGGTGGAATCTGGACGGTGATGACTGGCGGAGGAGGGCGGGTTTGGGGGCCAACAGGGGGCGTTATCTATGGCAATAACGAATTGGGCCTTGCCCTGACGATGCTGGTGCCATTGCTCTACTATCTCTTCAAGACTGCGGATCGGCGCTGGATTCGAATTGGCCTTGCGGTGAGCGGTGTGTGCATCTGTTTTTCCATTCTGGGTTCCCAGTCCCGGGGCGCGCTGCTCGCTTTGGTCACCATGGCCCTCGTGCTTTCGCTCAAAGGGGGGCATCCGATCAGGGGTACCTTGATCATCGCGGTAGTCTTGGCCGTGGCCGTTACCTTCATGCCTGACACCTGGTCGGGACGGATGTCGACCATACAGTCATACGAGCAGGACGGCTCTGCAATGTCGCGCATCTATACCTGGAGGACGCTCTGGAATCTTGCCCTTGACCGGCCCCTGGTGGGAGCTGGTTTTGCGACCGACAACTTCGCGGTTTTCGCCAAGTACGCGCCACCGGACATCCATAACTTCTGGGGGCGCGCTGTTTTCGTGGCCCACAGCATTTACTTCCAGGCCCTTGGCGAGCACGGATTTCCGGGATTGTTGCTCTACGTGCTGTTAGGTTTTGTGACTTGGCGCAAAGCTAGCAAGCTTGCGCGGGAAACCAGGGACGATCCCGAGTTCAAGACCTGGGTTCCCCTTCTGATGAGCATGGTTCAGGTCAGCCTCGCGGGCTTCGCCGTCGGCGGCGCCTTCCTGACGCTGGTGCATTTCGATATGCCTTACTACATCGCCGGTATCGTCGTTCTCGTGGATGCCACGCTTCGGGAACGCAAGATGGCCGTGCCAGTGCCCCAATCGCAGGCTCAGGTTCCCCGATCTTCTACCATTCAACTCTCGACTTCCACTCGACAATCATGACCGTTCTTTCGGAAAAGCTGTTGCAAAAGTACTACCGCGATACGGAGCACCCTTACAGTTTGTTCGAGGAACGCGTGGGACAACTGCTGCGTCCGGATTACGTTCTTCTGGATGCGGGCTGTGGGCGAACCGTGCCGGTCTTGCGGAAATTCCAGGGGAGGGCGGGAAGGCTTATCGGCGTCGAACTGGTCGATTTCACTGACGTACCAACAGGCATCGAAACCCACAATTCAGATCTCGCGCGGTTGCCGCTCGAGGATGCCAGCGTGGACCTGATCATGTCCCGTAGCGTTTTCGAGCACCTGGTCGATCCGGATTCCGTGTATCGTGAATTTTCTCGGGTGCTCAAGCCAGGGGGACGGCTCGTTTTCCTGACCGCCAATCTATGGGATTACGGAACGATAGTTGCCCGACTGATCCCCAACCGCTTCCACGCCCGGATCGTCAAAGCGGTGGAAGGACGGGCGGAGGAAGATACCTTCCCAACTGCTTACAAGACCAACACCCGGGGCGACGTTGATCGGCTGGCCGCGCAGGCCGGGCTGGGGGTCGAGGCCTTCGAATACCTCAATCAATACCCCAACTACCTGATGTTCAACGGAGCGCTGTTTTACCTCGGGGTCGGTTATGAGCGTCTGACCAGCCGCTTCCACTGCCTTCGCTTTCTGCGCGGGTGGATTCTCGTCACACTGCGCAAGGCCACGTAGCATGGCGTCGATACCTCTGACCCGTGGAGCCGTTGCGCTGCGCAGTCTGGTCCAGGGACCAGTCCTATCGACCTTGATGTTTCATCGGGTGTTGCCCGAGGCCGACCCTTTGTTCCCAGGAGACGTCGATGCGGAAGGCTTTGCCCGGCTCATGGAATTCGCCGCCTCGGCATTTAGGGTGATGACCTTTGGAGAGGCTCTGCGGGGCCTCGCGAACGGCAACCTTCCATCCCGGGCCTTGGTGGTTACCTTCGATGACGGGTATGCGGACAACGCTGAGATCGCCCTACCGATCATGAAGCGAGTCGGTGTGCCGGGAACTTTTTTTGTCGCCACAGGATTTCTAGACGGTGGCCGGATGTGGAACGATTCGGTGATCGAGTGTCTGCGGCGTTCTTCCGAGCGAGAAATCGATCTAGAATTTCTGGGACTGGAACGAACTCTGCTCGTCACAGACGAGTACCGACGCAGGGCAATTGAGTCAGTGCTCTCCCGAATCAAGTACCGGGGGCTGGAGGAGCGAGATCTGGCCATCGCGCAATTACGGACGGCGGCAAGCGTTGACTGGCTTCCAGATGACCTGATGATGACTTCAGGTCAGGTCAAGACTTTGTACGATGCCGGGATGGAAATAGGCGGCCACACCGTCAATCACCCCATCCTGAAGAGCCTTGCCCCGCCCGCTGCCGAAGAGGAAATCGCCAAGTGTCGGGCGCACCTCGAGGCGATAGTCGGCGCTCCAATCGAAGTGTTCGCTTACCCCAGCGGCAAGCCCGGCCGCGATTACGGCCCAGAGCATGTCGAGATGGTGCGCCGTCTAGGGTTCATGGGCGCGGTCAGCACCGCCCATGGGGTGGCCGCCTGTGGAGATGACCTTTACCAGATTCCTCGCTACACTCCCTGGGGAAGGTCTCTCGCCGTCTGGTCCTTAAGGCTGTTCAGCAACCTCGGCAAGCGTGACTTCCTGCGGGTATGACTCCGGTTCAGATTGCCATTTTGATTCCCGAGGTTCATCGCGAATCGAAATCCCCATGGCTGGCAAGACGCTCAATTTCCATTTACAAGAAGCTGTTTGAAATGATGTCAAGAGAATCGTTTAGCCAACAGATAAAGCGTAGGAAGTTGCGACGTCCATCCATTTCCAGTATCAGCACGCATTGGAGCCAGAAATTAATTTACATGATCCTTGGAAAAGTGTTCTGGTATGCGCAACTTGGGCCAATTCGCGCAGGGATTTCTTGGGTCATCCACGTTGTATTACCGGCACCAAGTTTCGATGACGACCCTGACCTGTTGCAGACCGATAAACCAGTGTTCGCTCAGGCGTTCGTTGCGGAAGCAGCTGTCAGTCGGAAACTGGCTGGAAGGCCCTTCAGGACGAGCGCAAGGCGCGCACCCTATCTGGTGTCGAGTTTGTCGTTTCTGAAGAGCACGCCGGGCTCCGGAAGGCGATTCGCGAAACGCTCACCGATGCTTGTGGGATTGGCGCCCTGCATATATGGGCAACGCTCTGGACTACCTGCCCCGGCGCGCCGACCACGATTGTCCGCAGGGGTTGCGTTCGCTCCTCGAGTGGCGGGACATCAAGGTGGTCAATCGGGATCTGGTGGCCTGGGTCGGCAAATGCCACGGCATGTACCCGAATCTCGGCAACTGGGTCGACGAGAAGATCGGCGGAGCGCTCACGTTCTATCGATCGCCCTGGGCGCATTACAAGCGCGTGAAGGGCACGAATATGCATGAGCGGCAGAACAAGGAGATCAAGCGCTGGACGCGGGTCGTCTGCATCTTCACGAGTGAGACTTCGTGCCTGAGACTGGTCCGGGCCGCGTGCGCCAATACGCACGGACCCCTGCTGGAAGACAGCCGCTACCTGAAGATTACGTTGCTTGCGGAACAGACGAAGGAGCAATTGAGGCGGATTGCGTGATGCGGCCGCGCGCTGACGACGCCGATCCTGGCTACCAGCCCTTGCGGGGGCGGCTGATAACAATAACCTAGGGAAAGTCTGCATAAGTGACCGTCATGCGGTCTGATTTGAGAGAATTGCACCATTGTCATGGTGGCTGATGAACAGATGAAAGCGATGAAGCAACTGAGTCTGGCCGAGACGGGTTTCCTGCCGAAGGCAGGGAAGCA